>NZ_JBEYTJ010000074.1:0-23755 GCF_040642995.1 Nonomuraea sp. NPDC047529
GCACCGTCCCCCTGTCGGTCAAGAAGTAACACCCGCACAGCGCGTACACGACGAAGGGCGTTCCCCGACCACGGGGAACGCCCTTCTCGCATGTCTCAGAGCACCGACGCCGACGGCCCGGTCGTCATCGTGACCCCCGCCACGGCGAACTCGCCCACGTCGGCGACCGCCGCCTGCCCCTTCTCGCTGGCCATCGCCGCGAGGAACGACTGCTCGTCGTCCCAGGTCAGCACCGCGACCAGGTGGTAGGCGGGCCGCTGCCCGCCCCCGGCCACCGGACGCTGGACGGTGTAGGCCCGCAGGCCGGGCAGCGCGGCCGCGAGCGGCACGTGGATCTCGTCGTAGTGCTTGTCGAAGGCCACGACGTCCTCGGGGTGGTGGTAGAGCACGATGAGCTGGAATGCCATGGTCCGCCTCCGGATCGTGATGTCCTGCCACGAAATCACAGCCCGGGTTCCCTGATAACCCCGACGGAACGGGCAAATAGGAAGTAGGTCAGCTCGGCACGCGGGTGACGAGAATCCCGTCGTCGTCGCTGAACAGCTCGGCCCCCGGCGAGAACGTGACGCCGCCGAACGTGACCGGCACGTCCCGCTCGCCGCTGCCCGTCTTGCCGCTCTTGCGCGGGTTGGAGCCCAACGCCTTCACACCGAGATCCAGCTCGCGCAGCGCGGTCACGTCCCGGACGGCGCCGTGGATCACCACGCCCGCCCAACCGGCCGCGACCGCCCCACCCGCGATCACGTCGCCCATCAGCGCGGCGTGCAGCGAGCCGCCGCCGTCCACCACCAGGACCCGTCCTTCGCCGGGCTCCGACAGGACCGCCTTGAGCAGGGCGTTGTCCTGGTGACAGCGCACGGTGGCGATCGTGCCGTGGAAGGCGCGGCGCCCGCCGTACTGGCGGAGTTGCAGGTCGCAGGAGTCGAGCTCGTCGCCGCGCTCGTCGTACAGGTCCGCGGTGTTCATGGGGGCCTTTCCTGGCGGAGTGTCAGCGGTCGCGTTCATGCTGCCACGCCGGGCTCCCAGGAGGTCGGCAAGCCGGTCGGCCCGGCCGGGGTCGCGGCCCCGGCAGAAGGGCCCCGGGAGAAGGGCCCCGGGAGAAGGGCGGGGTCGCCGAGACCCACGTTCTGGCCGCCGGTTCCGCTATCGGTCGTGGCCCGCGCCGAGCCAGGAGGCGTAGTCGGCCACCCCGGTCTCGACGTCGTAGGCGGGCTCGAAGCCGGTGTCCTCGCGCAGCCGGGTGATGTCGAGGTAGGTGTCACGGCCGGTCCCGGCGGGGTCGCGGCCCTCGCGCAGCTCGACGTCCGCGCCGGGTACGGCCCGCCGGATCGCCGCGGCGACCTCGCCGTTGGTGGTCATCCGCCCGGTGGCCACGTTGTACGTGCGATGGCGCAGCCGCTCGGCCGTCTGCAGCGACGCGATGGCCCGCGCGCAGTCCTTGACGTAGCACAGGTCGCCGCCGTCCCCGGCGTACGCGCCCCACGCGGGGCTCGTCAGGTCCGGCGCGGAACCCCGTACGGCGGCGTGCACGAGCTGCGGCAGCAGGAAGAACGGTGAGCGCGGGTGCCCGAGCGGCCCCCAGATCGCGCCGATGCGGAGGTTGACCACCTCCAGGCCGGTCGCCGCGGCCAGATGACCGGCCATCAGCTCGCCGATCTTCTTGAACGTCGGGATCGGGTGGGAGGCCGCCATCGTCAGCGGCAGGTCTTCGCCCAGCGGACTGGGGGCCTCGACGCCGCCGTAGACGCCGATGGTGCTGGCCAGGCCGAGCCGGGACACCTGCCATTCGGTGGCCGCGTGCAAGACGTTGAGCAGGCTCGCGACGGACTTCTCGACCCCCTCGACCGGCTCGTGCGCGCCGGGCGGCCACGGGATCGAGCCGGCCAGGTGCACGATCCCGGTGATCTTGTGCCGGTCGCCCAGGGCGAGCAGCGAGGCGCGGTCGTCGAGGTCGGCCTGTTCGACGGCGAGCCGCCCCTCGGCCTCGCCGGCCAGCAGCGCGGGCACCTTGGGGGCCCGGCGCTGGACGAGTACGACGGATTCGCCGAGGTCGAGCAGCGCTCGCGCGGTGTGCGTCCCGATGAAGCCGAGCCCGCCCGTGATGAGGATCATGCTGTTCCTTTCATCAGTACCACTGATCGTCAGTGCTACTGATGATTAACGTAGTACGCGGACAGGGTGGCTGTCCAATGGGGCATCCCGGGGGCGGCGGATCTGGATTCATCCCGCTAAAGTTCATGATTCGGTACCGCTGCTGTCCCCAGGAGTCACCGCCTCATGCCGAACGCCGAGCCTTTACGTCCTGGAGACCCCACGTCCTTGGGAGCTCACCGGATCACCGGATGGCTGGCCTCCGGCGGGCAGGGGGTCGTCTACCTCGGCCAGGGGCCGGACGGGCGGCCCGTGGCCGTCAAGGTCCTGCACGGCATCGTGGCCGGTGAACGGTTCGCCGCCCTGACGGAGGCGGCCCGCCGGGTCGAGCCGCCGGGCGTCGCGCGGGTGCTCGACGCGGCCTGGGGGCGGTTGTCGTACATCGTGAGCGAGTACGTGGAGGGGCCGTCGCTGGCCGAGGTGGGCCGGCTCGGCGGCGGTCAGCTGCGGCACCTGGCGGTCGGCACCGCCACGGGGCTGGCCGCGGTGCACCGGGCGGGGCTCACGCACGGTGACCTCAAGCCGTCCGGCGTGCTGCTCGGCCGGGACGGCGCGCGTCTGGTCGGCTTCGGCACCGCCGGCACGGGGCCGGGCTCCGGTCGTGCCGGTGCGGGGACCGGGCCCGGACAGGGGGCCGACGGGGGCGCGGTGGCGTACATGGCGCCGGAGCAGCTGGACGGAGGCTCGGCGGGGGCGGCGGCGGACGTCTTCGCGTGGGCGTCGGTGATGGTGTTCGCGGCCACGGGCCGTCCGCCGTTCGGCGACGACGCGCCGCCCGCGGTCGCGGGGCGCATTCTTCGGGGGGAGCCGCAGCTCGGCGAGCTGCCGGACCCGTTGCGTGAGATCGTCCGCGCCTGCCTGGCCAAGGATCCTCAGGCGCGCCCGCCCATGACGACCGTCCTGCCCCTCCTCCTGGGCGAACCCCACCCGGCCACCGCCCCCGGCCCGCATCCGACCGGCCCGCATCCGACCGGCCCGCATGCCGGTGGCACGTTCCCGGGTGGCGGGCAGGCCGCTGGCGGGCATCCGGCAGGGCTGCCGTCCGGCGGTCCCGTGGCTGGTGGCGCGGCGGCCGGCAGTGCGGCGGCTGGTGGTGCGGGGGGTGCTCCAGGGGCGGGGAAGGCGGTGGGGAGACGGTCGCCGGTGCTGGTGCTCGGAGCCGGGGCGGTGGCCGTGTGCGTGGCGGCCGGGGTCGTGGTGTGGAACTCCGGCAAGCGCCAGGCGGACGCCGAGGTGCGTTCCGCCCAGGAGGCCGTGCGGACGTCCGCCACGGCGAGGCCGTCCAGGCACGGCACGGCCGCTCCGAGGCCCACGAGGACGCCGCAGCGCCGCGCGGCCCGCCCCCGTCCCACCCCCACCGGCTCTCCGGAACGCTCCACGCCGTCACCCACCCCCACCGGGACGGCGTCGTTCGCTCTGGCGTACGTCCGCGTCCAGGGCGCCTCGAAGATCAACTCCGCGGGGGTCACCTGCTACACCGGCGCGCTCAACTTCGCCGCCGGAGTGGACGCCACTCGCCCCGGCGCCGCCTTCTCCTACCAGTGGCTCTACGACGGCAGGGTCGTCGAGCGCGGAACGTCCCGCCTGCCGGCGGGCAGCCGCGGCGACTCCGTCAGCTCCAGGAGGCTCATCACCCCGGCGGGCGGCAGGCACACCGTCGCCTACCGGATCCTGAGCCCGTCGCCCAGGACGAAGTCCGTCACGTTCACCATGTGCACGCCGTAGGCGGGCACGAGAAGGGCGGGCCCGCGCAGCGGACCCGCCCTGATGGCACGCACGGGCATCACAGCCCGTAGCTGACCACCCAATACCCGTTGTACCTTCCGCCGTAGCAGGACAGCCTGGTCGGGCTGTGCCAGCTGCCGACGACCGTGCCGCCGCCGATGCGGCAGCGCAGCGAGGTCACGTACTGGTGGTTCCAGCCCCACTCACGGTCACCGTCGCGCCAGCGCTCGTCGTCCTCGTCGTGGCCGCTCTCCCGCCAGCGGTTGTCGCGGCGGTCGTCGTCGTTCCAGCGCTTGTCCTCGTGGCGGTCGTCGTCCTTGCAGCGGTCGTCATCGCGCCAGCGGTCGTCGTCCTCGTCGCGGTCGCCGACCCAGGGGCGGTCGCTGTCCCACTGGTGCCGGTGGTCCTCGTCCTTGCAGCGGTCGTCGTCGTCACCGTCCCAGGGGCGGTTGTTGTCCCACTGCTGCCGGTGGTCGTCGTCCTTGCAGTGGTCGTCGTCCTTCCGGCGGTCGTCGTCGTCACCGTCCCAGGGGCGGTTGTTGTCCCACTGGTGCCGGTGGTCGTCGTCCTTGCAGTGGTCGTCGTCCTTCCGGCGGTCGTCGTCGTCACCGTCCCAGGGGCGGTTGTTGTCCCACTGGTGCCGGTGGTCGTCGTCCTTGCAGTGGTCGTCGTCCTTCCGGCGGTCGTCGTCGTCGTCGTCCCAGAGAAGGTCGCCGACCCAGGGGTGCCGGTGGTGGCCGTCCTTGTTGTGGTCGTCGTCCTTGCAGCGGTCGTCGTCGTGGTCGCCGAGGTACGGCCCCCTGACGTCGTAGCCCGGAGCCGCGAAGAACGGCTCCGGACCCGGGTCGGCGACGGCCGGGACGGCGGTGACGAGCGGAATGGCGCCGATCGTGGCGCAAGAGGCAAGTGCTGCGATGAGTCGTCGCATCACACCGATCCAATCACTGTCGATGATCTAATCGCTACAGATAGTAACCGCAGGTCAGCGACTTGAAACGCGGCCCGAAGGGCTCCGTGTCACCCCTTCGGAAGCCCTTTGCGCGCCGAACGGCAGGCAACAGAATCCCTCAAGACCCCTTGACTCCACACGCAAACCGACGGACGATCCCGTTTGATTTAGTCGGATCATGTTGGGTTCTCATCCTCGGTGTTGAAGGAGTCCCATGCGTGCGATCCTTCGGTCAACCCTCGCCCTGGCCCTCACCGCGACCTGCCTGATCGCCGTCCCCGGCCTGGCGCCGCCCGCCTCCGCCCTGGACAACGGCCTCGCCAGAACGCCCCAAATGGGGTGGAATGACTGGAACAGCTTCGGCTGCTCGGTCAGCGACGCCCTCGTCAGGCAGACGGCCGACGCCATGGTGGCCTCCGGCATGGCCGCGGCCGGCTACGCGTACGTCAACATCGACGACTGCTGGTCCACCAGGACCCGCAGCGCGGCCGGCGACCTCGTCCCCGACCCGCAGAAGTTCCCCGGCGGCATCAAGGCGGTCGCCGACTACGTCCACGGCAAGGGGCTCAAACTCGGCATCTACTCCTCGGCCGGCACCACGACGTGCGCCGGCTACCCGGCCAGCCTCGGCAACGAGCGCAGGGACGCGGCCCTGTGGGCGTCCTGGGGCGTGGACTACCTCAAGTACGACAACTGCGGCGACCACCTCGGGCAGAGCGCGCAGCAGCGCTACACCGCCATGCGCGACGCGCTGGCCGCCACCGGCCGGCCGATCCTCTACAGCCTGTGCAACTGGGGTCAGGACAGCGTCTGGACCTGGGGCATGCCGGTCGGCAACTCCTGGCGCACCACGGGCGACATCCAGGCCAACTGGGGCTCGGTCATGGGCATCCTGGACAGCCAGGCCGGGCTGGAGGCGTACTCGGGGCCGGGCGGCTGGAACGACCCCGACATGCTGGAGGTCGGCAACGCCGGGCTCACCGCCACCGAGTCCCGGGCCCACTTCAGCCTGTGGGCGCTGCTGAACGCGCCGCTGGTCGCGGGCAACGACCTGCGTTCGATGAGCGCCGAGACCCGGACGATCCTCACCAACGGCGAGGTCATCGCCGTCGACCAGGACTGGGGCGGCCGGCAGGGGCACAAGATCGCCGACAACGGGAACCTGGAGGTCTGGCGCAAGCCCATGGCCGCGACCGGCACGGGCACCGGCTCGGTCGCCGTCGTGCTGCTCAACCGGGGGAGCGCGGCGGCCACCGTCTCCACCACCGCCTCCGCGCTGGGCCTCGGCGCCGCCTCCGGCTACGCCGTGCGCGACCTGTGGGCCCACACGACCGGCTCCTCGACGGGCACGATCAGCGCCTCCGTCCCCGCCCATGGAGCCGCCATGTACGTCGTCACCGGCGGCGGCACGCCCCCGGCGGCCACCGCGCTCAAGGGCGCCGGCTCCGGCAGGTGCCTGGACGTGCCCGGCGCGTCCCAGACCAGTGGCACCCAGGTCCAGATCTGGGACTGCAACGGCGGCCCCAACCAGCAGTGGACCCCGACCGCCGGTGGCGAGCTGCGCGTCTACGGCGGCAAGTGCCTCGACGTGTACGACCGCGGCACCGCCGACGGCACCCGCGTGATCATCTGGGACTGCAACGGCCAGACCAACCAGCAGTGGCGGCTCGGCGCCGACGGCACGGTCACGGCCGTCGGCGCGAACAAGTGCCTCGACGTGCCGGACAACGCCACCGCCAACGGGACCAGGCTCGTCATCTGGACCTGCAACGGCGGCGCCAACCAGCGCTGGACCCGGACCTGAGGCCCACCGCGGGACCATGCGGGCCCGCTCCGGCCCCGCTCGGGGCCAGGTCAGGCCACGCGAAGGACGATCTTCCCCTGGATGTGGCCCTGCTCGGCGCGCTCGTGCGCCTTCGGGGCCTCCTCCAGCGGGAAGACGCTGTCGACGCCGACGCGCAGCCGTCCGGCGTCGATCAGCTCGGCGAGCGCGGCCATCTGGGCCCCGTCGGAGTGCACCTGGCCGCCGCGGCGCACGATGCCGCGCCGCGCGACCTCCTCGTCGTGGTAGTCGCCGAAGAAGACCGGGCTGAGCGTGCCGCCGTCCTTGAGCACGGGCAGCAGGCGGTGGCCGTCGGGGCCGCCCACGGCGTCGATCAGACAGTCCACGTCGCGTACCGCGTCCTGCGGGGCGACGCGGGTGTAGTCGACGAACTCGGCCACGCCCAGGTTTTTCAGGAACGCATCGTGCCGGCCGGAGGCGACGCCGATGACGTGCGCGCCGAGGTCCGCGGCGAGCTGGACGGCGAAGTGGCCGACACCGCCGGCCGCGCCGTTGACCAGGACCCGGCTGCCGGGCCGCAGGCCGATGATGTCGTGGACGTACTGGTAGGCGGTCAGGCCGGCCATCGGCACCGCGGCGGCGGCGACGTGGTCCACCGTGGCGGGCTTGCGGGCCAGGTGACCGGCCGGGGCGGTGGTGTACTCGGCGTACCCCCTGCCGCCCTCGTCGCCGACGCGGGGGAAGCGGACGAGGCCGTACACCTCGTCGCCCTCCTGCCAGTCGGTGACGCCGGGGCCGAGTGCCGCCACGACGCCCGACACGTCCGAGCCGGGGGTGAAGGGCAGCGGGATCTCCGGCCGCTTCGACGGCGGGATGTTGGCGAACCCCCTGCGAGCGTACCAGTCGGGCGGGTTGAGCGCGGCGGCGCGCACCTGGACCAGGACCTCGCCCGGCTTCGGCACGGGCACGGGGACCTCTTCGAGCCGCAGGACCTCGGGGCCGCCGACCTCGTGCACGCGGATGGCCTTCATCGTCGATTCTCCTCGGGGAGACGGGCGCCGCTATGATGCGGAGCAGTGTTCCGGATCATAACCGGAGCGCTGCTCCACTTGTCAATCGGCCGGAAGGTGGCGGATGACCGAAACACCCCGTAACCAGCGCGCGGACGCCCAGCGCAACCGGGAGCGCATCCTGGCCGTGGCCGCCGCCGTCATCGAGGAGCAGGGCACCGAGGCGTCCCTGCGCGACGTCGCCCGCCGCGCCGAGGTCGGGATGGGCACGCTCTACCGGCACTTCCCGACCAGGGAGGCGCTGCTGGAGGCGCTGCTGCGGCAGCGCTTCGACCGGCTCGCCGAGCGCGCCCAGGCGCTGGCCGGCGCCGCCGCGCCGCGCGAGGCGCTGGTGGAGTGGCTGCGCGCGTTCGTCGAGGGCGCGGGCGCCTACCGGGGGCTGGCCGCCTCGATGATGGCCACGATCAACGACGAGGGCTCGCCGCTGCACGCCTCCTGCCACGCGATGCGCCACGCGGGCGGACGGCTCCTGGAACGCGCCCAGGCCACGGGCGAGGTGCGCGCCGACGTGACGGGGCTCGACCTGTTCGCGCTGGCCAACGCGGTGAGCTGGATCGCCGAGCAGGCCCCCTCGCTGGCCGCGCGCGGCGACCACTTCTTCGGCCTGCTCATGGACGGCCTCCGCCCGCCGGGCGACCTCACCGGCCGAGCGGCACCAGCCTGAGGTCGAACTCCACCTCCTCGTACGGCCCGTCCATGTCCCACCCCCCGGTACGCGGCACCGGCCGCCGCACCAGCTCCTCCTTGACCGCGTACGCCGCGTCGGAGCCCAGGTAGGGGTCGCCGGCCAGGAACACGTGCGTGGTCAGCGGCCGGTGGCCGGGCGCGATGACCTGGTAGTGCAGGTGGGCCGGGCGCATCGGGTGCCGCCCGACCGCGCGCAGCAGCCGGCCGGCGGTGCCGTCGACGGGCACCGCGTAGCTGCTCGGGCGGACCGTGCGGAACCAGTAGCGGCCCTCGGCGTCAGCGGTGAACAGGCCGCGCAGGTTGCCGGGCTCCTGGGCGGCGTCCTGGCTGTCGTACAGGCCGTTGTCGGCGGCCTGCCACAGGTCCACGGTCGCGCCGGGCAGCGGGACGCCGTCGCAGGACAGCACCCGGCCGTGCACGACCATGGGCGTCCCGCGCCCGCGCTCGGGGCCGCCGCTGATCCACGCGCCGGGCTCGCGGGCGGGGGCGGGTGGGCGACCAGCGCGGAGACGATCTCGTTGACCCGCGGGTCGGGGCCGTGGACCTGGTCGAGCACCTGCCGCACGAGCTTGTCTGTCATGGCGACCGTCCTTGACGGGGACCGTGGGGGTTCATTATCCGCACACGTCCGGGCCCCCGGGAAGACTCAGGCCAGGACGCGGACCACGCCCGCGAACACGCGGGGCAGCCGGCGCGCCGCGGGCACCACCAGCCGGGCCGTGCCGGGCCGCCGGGCCGCCTGGACCAGCGCCGCCGTCAGCAGCCGGTGCGTGCGCGACAGCCGCAGCCACGCGCCGTCGTAGTCCTGCGGGCGGTCCGCCGCCAGGCACGCGACCAGCAGCTCCGCCGATCGCACGGCCAGCGAGACGCCCTCGCCGGTGAGCGCGTCCACGTAACCGGCCGCGTCGCCGACCAGCAGGACACGCCCGGCGCGGCGGGCGCGCACGCCCTGGCGCAGCGGGCCCGCGCCGCGCACCGGGGTGACGGCCGGGCCGTCCAGGCGGCGGGCCAGGCCGGGGAAGCCGCGCAGGTGCTCGTCGAAGCCGCGCCGCGCCGAGCTGAGGACCGCGACGCCGACCAGGTCGTCGCCGACCGGCGTGACGTACGCCTCCCCGGCGCCCGACCAGTGGACCTCGACGAAGTCGCTCCACGGCTCGATCCGATAGTGCCTGCGCAGCCCGTACCGGCGGGGGCCGCGGGCCGGCCGGTCGAGGCCGAGCGAGCGGCGCAGCGGGGAGTGCAGGCCGTCGGCGGCCACCAGCCAGCGGGCCCGCAGCCCGATCGCGCGCACGCCGTCCCGGTCCTGCTCGGCGCGGGTGATCCGGCCGGTGACCGTCTTGACGCCCAGCTCGGCGGCCCGCTGCCAGAGCGCGCCGTGCAGGCTCGTACGCCGCACGCCCAGCCCCGGCCCGGCGGCGAACGCCGCCCGCGCCTCCCGCCGCCCGTCGAGGTAGTGGATGCCGCGGAAGCCGCGTCCCTCGACCGGCACGCCCATCGCCGTCAGCGCGGCCACCCCGCCCGGCATGACGCCCTCGCCGCACGCCTTGTCTACCGGCGCGGCGCGCGGCTCGACGACGACCGCCTCCATCCCGGCCAGCGCCGCGTGGATGGCCGTGGCCAGCCCCGCCGGGCCGCCGCCCGCGACCAGCACGTCGATCACCGGCTCACCCCCCTGCCGCGACGGCGAGCGCGGCGTTCTCGCACCGGATGCGCACCACCATCAGCGCGGCGTTGAGCAGCGTGAACGCCAGCGCCGTCAGCCACGCCGTGTGCACCAGCGGCAGCGCCAGCCCCTCGGCCGCCACCGCCACGTAGTTGGGGTGCCGCAACCACGCCAGCCGGTACGGCCCCCGCCGCACCAGCGGCAACCCCGGCACCACGATCACCTGCGTGTTCCAGCGCGGCCCGAGCGCCGTGATGCACCACCACCGCAGCCCCTGGGCCGCCACGACCACCGCGAGCATCGGCCAGCCGAGCGCGGGCACGAACGGCCGCCCGGCCAGGGCCACCTCCAGCGGCGCGCACACCAGCAGCCCGGTGTGCAGCGCCACCATCCACGGATAGTGCCCTCGGCCGGTCACCACGCCGCCGCGCGCCATGCTCCAGGCGGCGTTGCGCCTGGCGACGACCAGCTCTGCCAGGCGTTCCAGGCCGACGAGCACGATGAGCGCCAGATACCAGGTCACAGGTCAACCGCCGGAGGAGTAGAGGGAACGGGCTAGAAACGCAGCAGGACGAGCTCGGAGCAGAAACCGGGGCCCATCGCGATGACCAGCCCCCAGGACCCCGGCGCGGGCGGCTCGCCGGCCAGGGTCTCGCCGAGCACGTGCAGGACCGAGGACGACGACAGGTTGCCGTTGGCCGCCAGCGAGCGCCACGTCACGTCGAGCGCGCCCGCGGGCAGCTCCAGCACCTCCGACACCGCCTCCAGCACCTTGGGCCCGCCCGGATGGCACACCCACGCCGTCACGTCCGCGGCGGTGAGCCCGTGCTCGGTCAGGAACCCGTGCACGTCGTCGGCCAGGTGGCGGCGCACCACGGCGGGGACGCTGGCGTCCAGCATCACCCGGAACCCGGTGTCGCCCACCTGCCAGCCCATGACGTGCTCGGACCCGGGATACAGGTGGCTGCGGGTGGCGACGACCTCGGGCCCGGCCGTGCCGCGCTCGGCGCCGCCGGCGACCACGGCCGCCGCGCCGTCGCCGAACAGCGCACTGGCGACCAGGTTCGCGGGCGAGGAGTCGCCGCGCTGCACGGTCAGCGAGCACAGCTCCACCGACAGCAGCACGGCCACGTGGTCCGGCCAGCCGCGCAGGTAGTCGTGCAGCCTGGCGATGCCCGCCGCGCCCGCCACGCAGCCCAGGCCGAAGACCGGCACCCGCTTGACGTCGGGCCGCAGCCCGAGCCCGGCGGCCAGCCGGGCGTCCACGGACGGCGCGGCGATGCCGGTCACCGACGTGAACATGATCAGGTCCACGTCGGTCGGCTCCAGCCCGGCGGCGTCCAGGGCGGCCTTCACGCTCTCCAGCCCCAGCTCGACCGCGACGGAGACGAACGCGTCGTTGGCGGCGCCGAAGCCGTTCAGCTTCTCGTACCGGTCGATGGGGAGGGCGAGGTTGCGGTGCTCCACGCGGGCGCTGCGGTGCAGGCGGTCGAGGAGGCGGCGGTCGGCGCCGTCGGGCAGGCACAGGCGGGCGGCCATGTCGGTGAGCTCGGACTGTGGGTACCGGTGAGGAGGGAACGCGCAACGGACTGCGGAGATTCGGGTCATGCAGTGCTCCCTCGGCAGGTCGCCCACAACACTCACTCCCCGCACGCTTCCCGCAAGGATGGTCATTTAAGCCATACGCGGCGCGTGGGAATTCTCGCCGCGCGTCCTGCGGTCTACGATCACCGTGTGACCGACCCGGATCCCGCGGCCGCCGCCGTGGCGCGCGGCGGGCCGGCCCGTACGGCTGCCGCGCTGGCGCTGGCCTGCCATCCGGGCCCGACCGTGGCCGTGACCGCCCTGGTCACCGCGCTGGCCGTGGCGGCGGGCCGGGACGCAGGCGGCTGCGTCCTGGTGGCCGCCGCCGTGCTGGCGGGGCAGTTGTCGGTCGGCTGGTGCAACGACGCGCTCGACGCCGGACGGGACGCCGCCGCCGGGCGCGCGGGCAAACCGGTCGCCGACGGCACGGTGAGCGTGACCGCCGTCCGGGTGGCCGCGCTGGCGGCGCTGGTTCTGTGCGTGCCGCTCTCGCTCGCCTCCGGCCGTACGGCGGGACTGCTGCACCTGGCGGGCGTGCTGGGCGCCTGGGCGTACGACTTCGGCCTGAAGGCCACCGTCCTGTCGTGGGCGCCGTACGCGGCCGGGTTCGGGGTGCTGCCGGCGTTCGTGACGCTCGGACTGCCCGGGGAGCCGTGGCCGGCCTGGTGGGCGGTCGTGGCGGCGGCGCTGCTCGGCGTGGGCGCGCACCTGGCCAACGTGCTGCCCGACATCGAGGATGACCTCGCGACCGGCGTGCGCGGGTGGCCTCAGCGGCTGGGGGCGGCGCGCGTACGGGTGCTGGTGCCGCTGCCGCTGCTGGCCGCCACCTGCCTGCTCGTCCTCGGCCCTCCCGGCGGTCCCGGCGTGGCGGGATGGCTCGCCATGGGGGCCGCCGTCCTGCTCGCCGTCGGGGGGACGCTGCTCGCGGGCCGGTCCGCGCGGGCGCCGTTCGTCACCGCCGTGGCCGTGGCCGCCGTGGACGTGCTCCTGCTGCTCGCCAACGGCGCCGCCCTCACCGCCTGACGCCGTCCCGACGCCCCCGGGGCAGGCCCGTCGCGCCGCGCAGCCAGCGCAGCCCGACCGCCAG
This sequence comes from Nonomuraea sp. NPDC047529, assembly GCF_040642995.1. Lineage (NCBI taxonomy): Bacteria > Bacillati > Actinomycetota > Actinomycetes > Streptosporangiales > Streptosporangiaceae > Nonomuraea > Nonomuraea sp. NPDC047529. The sequence goes on from NZ_JBEYTJ010000074.1 coordinate 12,700, forward strand.
GGCCAGCGGCGCGGGCACCGTCCCCGCCCCGAGGCCGACCTCCACCAGCAGGTCGAACACCTCCTTGCGGTGCGCGGCGGTGCCGATGGCCGCGTCGATGAACCCCGGCGACTGCGCCAGCCGGGCCAGCACGTCGGTCGTGCGCAGGTGCCGCCCGAGCGCGCCGCGCAGCTTGGCCCGGTACCGGGCCAGCGGGTCGTCCGGCGCCTCGACCGCCGCCTCGGCCGCCAGGCGCCCCGACAGCAGCGCGTAGTAGATGCCCTCGCCGGTGAGCGGGTTGATCAGCCCCGCCGCGTCCCCGGCGAGCAGCACCCGCCCGGCGCCCGGCGCGGGCCGCCCGGTCGACAGGGGCAGGTGGTGGGCGCGCAGGTCGCGCGCGGGCCGGTCGGGCAGCAGCTCGGCCAGCCTGCCGTGCAGCACCTGGCGGCCCGGCGCCCCCGCCGTCCGCAGCCGGGGCAGCAGCATGCCGAACCCGACGTTGGCGGTGCCGTCGCCGATCGGGAACGACCACGCGTAGGCCGGCCAGCCCGCCCGCTGCATGGCGATGAGCTGCACGTCGTCGGACTCGGGCACGTCGGCGTAGCCGCGCACGGCCAGGGCGGTGTGCCGCTCGGCCGCCGCGGGCATCCCGATCAGCCGGCGCACCGCCGAGTAGGCCCCGTCGGCCGCCACCACCGTACGGGCCCGCAGCCGCCCGTCCAGGACGACCCAGGACCCGTCGTGGGCCAGCTCCCTGACGCGGTGGCGGCGCACCTCGACGCCCCGGGCCCCGGCCGCCTCCACCAGCCGCGCGTCGAACACCCGGCGCGGGACCACGTGGTTGGGCCGGGCCGCCTCGGCCGAGACGCGCAGCCCGCCCGGCGAGACCACGGTCAGCCGGGGCGTGGGCCGGTAGTCGTCGATGAGATCGGGCAGCCCCAGCCGGGCCAGCTCGTCGCGCCCGTGCGCGGCGATGCCGTCGCCGCACGGCTTGTCGCGGGGGAAGCCGGCCCGGTCGAGCAGCACCACGCGCAGGTCCGGCCGCAGCTGGACGGCCCGCAGCGCCGCCGCCGAGCCCGCCGGTCCCGCGCCCACGACCGCCAGGTCCCACTCCTCACCCATGCGAGGTCTTGTCCCACCCCGCGCGCGGCGGGAAACCCGTTCCCGCCGGGTCAGGCCCGCGACAGCGCGCGGGCGGCGTGGACGAGGGGCACGTGGCTGAACGCCTGCGGGAAGTTGCCCACCAGGCGTCCGTAGCGCGGGTCGTACTCCTCGGCCAGCAGCCCGACGTCGTTGCGCAGCTCCAGCAGGCGTTCGAACAGCTTCTCCGCCTCCTCCTTGCGGCCCTGCATCGCCATGACCTCCACCAGCCAGAAGCTGCACGCCAGGAACGCGCCCTCGCCGCCGGGCAGGCCGTCGACGTCGTTGTCGGCGGCCAGCGGATAGCGCAGGACGAACCCGTCGGACATCAGCTCCTTCTCGATCGCCGCCACCGTGCCCGCCACGCGGGGGTCGTCGGGCGGCAGGAAACCCACCACGGGGATCATCAGCAGCGCCGCGTCCAGCTCCGACGACCCGTACGACTGGGTGAAGGTGTTGCGGTGGGGGTCGAAGCCCTTGTCGCAGATCTCGGCGTGGATCTCGTCGCGCAGCGCGCGCCACTTCTCCACCGGGCCGGTGCGGCCGAAGCTGTCGACGTACTTGACGGCCCGGTCGAGGGCGACCCAGCACATCACCTTGGAGTGCACGAAGTGCCGGCGCGGGCCGCGCACCTCCCACAGGCCCTCGTCGGGCTCGTCCCAGTGCTCCTCCACGTAGTCGAGCAGCTGGCGCTGGATCGACCAGGCGCGCTCGTCGGCGGCCAGGCCGCGGGTGCGGGAGACGTAGAGGCAGTTCATCACCTCGCCGTAGACGTCGAGCTGGAGCTGCTGGACGGCCTCGTTGCCGATGCGGACCGGGCGGGAGCCCTCGTAGCCGTCGAGCCAGTCGAGGCGAAGCTCGGGCAGGCGGCGCTCGCCGGCGACGCCGTACATGATCTGCAGATCCTGGGGGCGGCCGGCGATGGTGCGCAGCAGCCAGGAACGCCAGTCGGCGGCCTCGTCGAGGTAGCCGGAGCTGATCAGCGCGTCGAGCGTCATCGTGGCGTCGCGCAGCCAGCAGAACCGGTAGTCCCAGTTGCGCACGCCGCCGATGTCCTCGGGCAGGGACGTGGTGGGCGCGGCCACGATGCCGCCGGTCGGCGCGTACGTCAGCCCCTTCAGCGTGATCAGCGACCGCGTCACCGCCTCCCGGTAGGGGCCCTGGTAGGCGCACCGGCTCACCCACTCGGTCCACATGGCCTCGGTCTCGGCGAGCTGCTCCTCGGCGTCGATGCGCGGCGGCATCGGCTCGTGGGAGGGATGCCAGGTGAACACGAACGGCAGCCGCTCGCCCGCGTTGACGGTGAACGTCGCCCGGTGGGCGTAGTCGCCGCCCTTGAGCGGCACGGGGGAGTGCAGCCACACCGAGTCGGGGCCGCCGACGGCCTGGAGGTGGCCGTTCGTCCGGCGCACCCACGGCACGATGCGCCCGTAGTCGAAGCGCACGCGCAGCTGGGTGGAGACCTCGACGCTGCCCGAGACGCCCTCGACGATGCGCACGACGTCGGGGTTCCGGTCGCGCGGCGGCATGAAGTCGATCACCCGGACCGTGCCGGTCGGGGTGTCCCACTCGGTCTCCAGGATGAGCGTGTCGGGCCGGTAGCGGCGGCGGGTGGCCGGCCGCCGGGCCGACGGCCCCAGCCACCAGTGGCCGTTGCGCTCGCTGCCGAGCAGGGCCGCGAAGCACGAGGGGGAGTCGAACCTGGGCAGGCAGAGCCAGTCGATGGAACCGTCCCTGGCCACCAGCGCGGCCGACTGCATGTCTCCGATCAGCGCGTAGTCCTCAATCCGCATGCCGAAGACGCTACTCGCGCGCGGGTGATCCCGCGCCGGGTCCGGGCCTGTCGCGTCAGGACGGGCCCGCCGCGGGGTCACGACAGGGGGAACCAGCGGGTGAACAGCTGGGTCAGCGGGCCGATGGCCAGGGCGAAGACGAGCGTGCCGACGCCGACGCTGCCGCCCAGCAGCCAGCCCACGGCCAGCACGGTGAGCTCGATGAGGAAGCGGGCCAGCCGCACGGACAGGCCGAGCCGCATCAGCCCGGTCATGACGCCGTCGCGCGGCCCCGGGCCCATGCCGGCCCCGATGTAGAGCACGGTGGCCAGCGCGATCGCGACCACGCCGAGCGCCACGTACAGCGCCTGGACGGCCAGGTGGGACGGCGTGGGCAGCAGCAGGATCGCCGCGTCGGCGAACAGGCCGAGGAACACCACGTTGCTGACCGTGCCGAGCCCGGGCCGCTGGCGCAGCGGGATCCACAGCAGCATGACCAGGGCGCCCACGCCGATGATGACCGTGCCGATGGACACGTCCAGCCTGAGGGCCAGGCCCTGGTGGAAGACGTCCCAGGGGTCGTTGCCGAGGCCGGACTCCACCTGGAGGCCGATGCCGGCGCCGTACAGGGCCAGGCCGCCGTAGAGGCGCAGGAGCCGGGCGGGGAGGGAACTCAGGCGGGGGACGGTTGCTTCGCTCATGATGGCCTCATAGTGGCAGGCCAATGGTTGCCAAAACAGGGCCAATCCTGGAAAGTGGCCTTATGAGGCATTTGTCGGCAGCGCAGGTGGCCCGGCTGGTCGACGTCGATCCGGCCGCCCGCCCGTACTACCGCGCCCTGGCCGACGGCGTGCGCGCGCTCATCATGGACGGCCAGATCCCCGTACGCGTCCGCATGCCCGCCGAACGCCACCTGGCCGAGACTCTCGGCGTCAGCCGCACGACCGTCACCTCCGCCTACGACCTGCTGCGCGAGCGCGGCTACCTGGACAGCAGGCAGGGCTCGGGAAGCTGGACCACCCTGCCCGACCCGGCCACCACCCGTGAGAACCCCTGGCTCAGCACCGGCGACGACGGCCTGATCCAGCTCCACTGCGCCGCCCCGTCGGCGCCGTCCACACTGCGCGAGGCCATGGCCGAGGCCCTGGACGACCTGCCCAGGTACGGCATGGGCAACGGCTACGACCCCATGGGCCTGCCGCTCCTGCGCGAGCGCATCGCCGCCCGCTACACCGAGCGCGGCCTGGCCACCCGGCCCGACCAGATCGTCGTCACCACCGGCTCCCAGCACGCCATCTCGCTCGTGGCCGGTCTGCTGATCGGCCCCGGCGACCCCGTCCTGGTCGAGTCGCCGACCTACCCGCACGCCATCGACGTGGCCCGCCAGTGCGGCGCGCGGATCGTGCCCTTCGGCATCTCGCACGAGGGCTGGCAGCCCGACCTCATGGCCGCCGCGATGCGGCAGTCGGCCGTCCGCCTGGCCTACCTCATGCCCGACTTCCACAACCCCACCGGCGCCCTCATGGACGACGCCACCCGCGCCGCCGTCGCCGGGGCGGCCCGGCGCAACGACGTCATCCTGCTGGTGGACGAGACCTGGAGCGAACTGGCCCTGGACGAGGTGCCGCACACCTCGCCGATGGCCGCCTTCGACACCGACAGCCGCGTGATCAGCCTCGGGTCGGCGTCCAAGCTGTGGTGGGGCGGCCTGCGCATCGGCTGGATCCGCACCACGGCCGCCCTGGCCCGCCGGCTGGCCCGGCACCGCGCGGCCGTCGACATCTCCAGCCCGGTGATGGAGCAACTGGTCACCGCCCGCCTGTTCGAACGGCTGGCGCAGACCCGCGCCGAACGCCGCCGCGGCCTGCGCGCCTCACGCGAGGCGCTGGTCGGCGCGCTGGCCCGGCACCTGCCGGACTGGACGTACACGCCGCCGCGCGGCGGCGGCACGCTGTGGGTGCGCCTCAACGGCGACACCTCCAGCACGCTCGCCGACGCCGCCGCCTCCCACGGCGTGCGCCTGGCCCCGGGCTCCTGGTTCGGCCTGGAAGGCACCCTGGAGGGCTACCTGCGCCTGCCGTTCACCCTGCCGCCCGAGACCGTCGCCGATGCCGTCGCCCGCATCGCCCGCGCCCGCGCCGAAGGCCCCACGAGCGCCCGCCGCCACCCCGACTCGCTCGTGCCGATGGTGTGAGGGGCTGTGTGAGGAGGGTTAGGAGTGCTCCTCGGCGCCCTTGGCCAAGGGCGCCCGCCAGTTGCGGCGCATCGCGGTGATGCGCAGGCCGAAGGCCAGCAGCGCGGCGGCCAGCGTGGCCGGCCAGCCGTGCATCCCCGCCGACGACAGGCCCGCCATCACGGCCGAGCCCAGCAGGGCGGGCACCGCGTAGAGCTGGCGGTCGTACAGCAGCGTGGGGATCTCGCCGGCCAGCACGTCGCGGATCACGCCGCCGCCGACGGCCGTCGTGACGCCGAGGATGGCGGCGTGCAGGGGGCTGAGGCCGTACTCCAGGGCCTTCTCGGTGCCGACGGCCGCGAACAGGCCGAGACCGGCCGCGTCGAGCACGAGGATGACGGGCATCACGCGGGCCACGTGCGGATGCCAGAAGAAGACGATCACCGTGGCGGCCACCGGCACCAGCACGTAACCCAGGCTCTGGAAGGCGGCCGGACGCACGTTGAGAATGAGGTCGCGGACCAGTCCGCCGCCGAGCGCGGTCATCTCGGCCAGGACGCCCATCCCGACGACGTCGAGCCGCTTGCGCACACCCATGAGCGCACCGGTCAAGGCGAAGACAAAAATACCGACAAGGTCGAGAATTTCAGACACGTTGGATGTTTTTACCGGATCGGCGGCATGGCCGCCGCATGGTAGTGCTCGGCCATGAGCACCCGCAGCTTCCGCGTGAACAGGAACAGCGCCACCCCGGCCGCGATCGCCATGATCGCCAGGACCAGGTAGTACATCGGATCGGACAGGTAGCGGCTGAGCCGCCCGGTCTGCCCGCCCACCGCGTCGCCCACCGACACCGCGATGAACCAGATCCCGAGCATCTGCCCCTTGAACGCCTCGGGCGCCAGCTTCGTCGTCACCGACAGCCCGACCGGGCTCAGCGACAGCTCGCCGAACACCTGGATCAGGTAGACCAGCACCAGCCACCACACCGACACCCGCCCGCCGGTGGCCAGCGAGGCGGCCAGCGCCATCACCACGAAGCTCAGCCCCACCATGACCAGCGCGAACGCGAACTTCTGCGGCGTGCTCACGCGCACCCCGAGCTTCACCCACAACGCCGCGAACACCGGCACGAAGATCATGATGAACAGCGGGTTGAACGACTGCGTCGTGGCCGCCTGGATCGGCACCCCGAACAATTCCAGCCGGGTGTGGTCGGCGGCGAAGAACAGCAGCTTGCTCGGCGCCAGGTCGTAGATCATCCAGAAGATCGCCGCCGCGACGAACAGCCAGATGTAGGCCTTCATCCGGCCGCGTTCCTCGTCGGTGAGGTTGTGGCTGCCCATCAGGATGTAGGCGAAGTAGACGATCGGCACGATCAGGATGACGATCGTGATCGCCAGCGCCAGACGGTCGATCGTGAGCGTGCCGGTGGCCGCCCACACGCCGAGCGCGACGGCCGTCGCGGCCGCGCCCACCCCGGCCAGCCGGCCGAAGCGGCGGCGCTCGGGCGGCGTCAGCCGGACGCCGGGACGCTCGCCGATGCCGCGCAGGTTGCGGCCGCCCCAGACGTACTGGAGGAGGCCGAGGGCCATGCCGACCGCGGCGGCGCCGAAGCCCAGGTGCCAGCGGTCGCCGTCGGCCAGCCAGCCGACGACGAGCGGCGCGAAGAAGGCGCCCAGGTTGATGCCCAGGTAGAACAGGGAGAAGCCGGCGTCTCTGCGGCCGTCCTCGTCCTCGCCGTACAGGCGGCCGACCATGACCGAGATGTTCGGCTTGAGCAGGCCGGTGCCGCTGATGATGAGCAGCAGCCCGAGCCAGACGAAGAACGACGTCGTCACCGGGATCGCCATGCTGATGTGGCCCAGCATGATGACGAACCCGCCCCAGAACACCGACCGGCGCGCCCCCAGGATGCGGTCGGCGATCCAGCCGCCGGGCAGCGCCACCAGGTAGATCAGCGCGCCGTAGACGCCGACCACCGCCTGCGCGGTCTCCTGGGACATGCCCAGGCCCCGGTGGGCCGGCGAGGCCGCCATGAACGTGGCCAGGATCGCCCGCAGGCCGTACCAGCTGAAGCGCTCCCACATCTCGGTGGAGAACAGTGTCGCCAGCCCCCACGGATGCCCGAAGAAGGTCCTTCCGCCCTTGCTCATGCGCGCCCCCCCAAGACACGTACGGCACCTGGTCGATCACTCTACGTGAACGAGCCGGCCGTTTCGCGGCTGGGTCTTGCCGCTGCCCAGAGGGTGTGGTGCGATGCATGCCACCTGTGCAAGTGATTACTGACTGGAGGCGGGTGCCATGGCCGAAGTCCTCGACGTACGGGCCTCGATCGAGCGGGAGATCGCCGGTCGCACGGTCTGCGAACAGCTCAGGCAGGTGGCCGCCCAGCACCCTGACGCGCCCGCGTACTCCGACCCCGACGGGGACGGCTGGTCCACCTTGACCTACGGGCAGGCCCGGCGGCGCATCCTGGAGATCGCGGCCGCCTTCGCCGCCCTCGGCCTGGAACGCGGCGAGGCCGTCGCGATCATGATGGTCAACCGCAGCGAGCACGTGCTCGCCGACCTCGGCGCCGTGCACGCGGGCGGCGTCGGCTGCACGGTCTACTCGACGTTCGCGCCCGACCAGATCGCGTTCGTGGCCGGCGACGTGGGCGCCCGCTTCGCCGTCCTGGGCGGCCCGGCCGAGCTGGCCCGCTGGCAGCCCGTGCTCGACCGGCTCGACGGCCTGCGCCGGATCATCATGCTCGACGGCGCCCCCGCCGGCGACGAGCGTTTCCTGTCCTGGGCCGACTTCCTCGACCTGGGCCGCGCCCGCCTGGCCGAGGACGAGGACGCCGTCGAGGCCCGCGCCCGCGAGGTGACCGAAGGCGACGTCGTCACCGTCCTGTACACCTCGGGCACCACCGGCATGCCCAAGGGCGTGCCGCTCACCCACACCAACGTCTTCTACGAGGTCGCCGCCACCGACCGCATCACCACGCTGCCGACGCACGGCACCCAGATCTCCTACCTCACCTACGCCCACATCGCCGAGCGCATCCTCAGCCTCTACCTCCCGCTGGTCAAGATGTCGCACGTGCACTTCTGCACCGACCTGGCGGGCCTGGGCGCCACGCTCGGCCAGGTCAGGCCGATGATGTTCTTCGGGGTGCCGCGCGTGTGGGAGAAGATGATGGCCCGGCTGCTCGCCGTGCTCGCCACCCAGCCGGAGGAGCAGCAGGCCGCCGTACGCCAGGCCATGGCCGCCGGCGCCGCCTACGTCGAGGCCGGCCAGTACGGCGGCACGATCACCCCCGAGATCCAGGCCGCCTACGACCAGGCGGACGCGTCCCTGCTGTCGGTCGTCCGCGGCATGATCGGCTTCGACCGCGCCGAATGGACCGCCACCGGCGCCGCCCCCCTGCCCGCCGAGGTCCAGCACTTCTACGCCGGCCTCGGGCTCAAGGTCATCGACGTCTACGGCATGACCGAGACCACCGGCGCCTTCACCGGCAACAGCCCCTCCTGCTACCGCCTGGGCACCGTCGGCAGGGCCGAGCCCGGCGTCGAGGTCCGCATCGCCGAGGACGGCGAGATCCTCACCCGCAGCCCGCTCAACACCGGCGCCTACCTCAACCGCCCCGAGGCCACCGCCGAGCTGATCGACGCCGACGGCTGGCTGCACACCGGCGACATCGGCACGGTCGACGACGACGGTTTCTACCGCGTCGTCGACCGCAAGAAGGAGCTCATCATCACCGCGGGCGGCGAGAACGTCTCACCCGCCGAGATCGAGAACCACCTCAAGGAGCACCTGCTCATCGGCCAGGCGCTCGCCTACGGCGACAACCGCCCGCACCCGGTGGCCGTGCTGACCCTCGACGGCGAGACCGCGCCCGGCTGGGCGAGCTCCCGCGGCATCGGCTTCGCCTCACTGGCCGAGCTGGCCGAGCATCCCGACGTCCTGAAGGAGGTCTCGGCCGCCGTCGAGGCCGCCAACGCCAAGCTGGCCAGGGTGCAGCAGGTCAAACGGTGGGCCCTGCTCGGCACCGAGTGGACGGCCGAGACCGAGGAGCTCACCCCGAGCCTGAAGCTGAAGCGCCGCGTCATCCACGCCAAATACGCCGACGTCATCGAGTCCCTCTACGGCGAGGCGCGCTGACCCCTCGCCCCGGTGGCTTTGCCATAAGGGGTGTGTGTCGCGGTCCTGGTCATGACCGGGCGCTTCCTAGCGTCTCGCTCATGACCAGAAGCCTCCTTCTCGTCTCGCTCGCGGCGGGATCGCTCACGGCGCCCGTGCCCGCGTATCCCGCCGCGACCGAGCTCGCCATCCGCGCCATCACCGTACGGCCCGCGGAACCGGTCGTGGGCGCCCACGACTCCGTGAGCCTGGTGATCGACGTGATCGCCCGGGGCGCGCGCGGCAAGAACGGCGTCACCGTCAAGGTCGAGCCCGGCGTGCCTCCCGGCCCGCTGCTGTCGGCCAAGCCTCCCCAGCCGGACCCGTCCGGCCTCCCGCCCGCCTCGGAACCCGCCCTCCCGGCGCCCTCCACGCCCTCCGGGCCCGACACGCCTTCGGAGCCCCCCGCCTCCCCTGGCGCCAGGCCGGGAATCGTGCCCGAGGACGCGCCCTCCGGCGGCCCGGCCGGGGCGCCGCTGGCCCAGATGCCCCTGGCGCTCGTCGCCGATCCCAGGCTCGACCTGCAGAAGGCCCCGGTCACGAACGCGCTGCCGCCCAGGCTGGTCTGGCGGCAGGGGGAGGTCCCTCCGGCCCGGATGGCGGGCGACTGGCAGACCTGGCGCTTCCTGCCGGACAAGAAACTGAACCGCTTCTACCCGACCGGCACCTGGACGATCAGCGCCACCGCCCGCGACGCGGACGGCGCCACCGTCACCGAATACGCCTCCTTCGAGCTCAGAAGGGCGACCAGGCTGTCGTCCGTCCGGGTGGAGAGGTCGCCGAAGGCCGCCGGCGGCGTACGGCTGCGCGGCTCGCTGACCCGGATCGACCCGCGCGGCTTCACCGACTTCGGGCCGTACGCCAAGCAGCGGCTGCGGCTCCAGTGGCGCGGGGAGGGCTCGCCCGCCTGGGAGGACGCGGGGGAGACGACGACCGACGCGGCCGGGGCGTTCGTGCAGACCGTCCCGTCCAGGAGGGGCGGCCTGTGGCGGATCCACTTCCCCGGAAACTCCCACTATGCCGCATACACCACAAAACCCCGACAAATCGCCAGTTAAGGCGATAAAACACGCACAAAAAGCCGCCAGGGTATTTGTCGTTATCTGATTGTGATCTGTCGTTTCGCAACTTTTCTTTACCCTTACGCGTCATTAGGCGTTGACGTGCTTCGTCCCTGAGGCGCGTCCAGACGGGGAAGGATTTGTTTTGATGATGCGACGTCTAGCCGCCGGACTGGCCGCGGCCGCCGTGGGCGCCACCCTGGTGGCCACCGCCGCCGCGCCCGCCCTGGCGGACACGGACCCCGATCCCGACTTCGCCGGCGGGCGCACGAGCCTCCAGCTCGACGTCAGCCCGGACCCGGTTCGGCGCGGCAAGGCCATCGACATCGAGGGCAAGCTGTCGGTGTCCTGCGACGAGGACTACATCAGCGGTTTCGTCTCGGTCCACCACGCCGACTACTGCAAGGACAGCGAGCGCTGGCACCGTCTGGCGTCGAAGCGGGTCACGATCCTCTTCCAGGCCGACGGCAGCAGCGGTTGGGACTACGTCGAGTCGGTGCGGACCAGCCGCGACGGCTACTTCCACACCACCGAGCGGGCCTACACCTCGGGCACCTGGCGTGCCGTCTTCGAGGGTTCCCGGTACCTGGCCCCCTCCGAGGGCAAGGACTGGGTGAAGGTCTACGGCGGCCGCCGCCACTAGCAGCACCCGGCGGAAGCCCCGCCGCGGGCGGGCCGGCTTACGGCGATTACCGCCCCGGGCACATGGGCAGAGCGGCGGGTTTGGTAAAAGTTTTCGAAGGCAAATGTATATAACGGTGGGG
>NZ_JBEYTJ010000075.1:0-20167 GCF_040642995.1 Nonomuraea sp. NPDC047529
CCCCTGCAACCTCCAACTCCTCTACCAGGGACGCAGCCCCAGCTCCGGCGGCGACTACGGCCTCCTGCCCTACCGACCGGGTCTGCTCACACTCCAGCGCTGAGCCTGCTGAGCGCGGGTTGATCGTCCCGCGGACATCGAGACGGCCTTGAGCGATCACACCCGGTGCCGAGCCACCGGTGATCGCTCAAGGCCGTGAGGGTGCCTCGGCCGGCGGGCCGTCGCGTCGTCGTTGCATGCTCAGCAGCATCATCGGGTTCTTCACGTGAGCGTCCGGGAAGCGGCCTGGACCACTGCGCCGCGACAGCCGGACGCCGGCGGGAGAAGACTGAGGAGTACCAAAGCGGCCACGAGAGCCCCGTGGTCCAGGACGCTGAACCGGGACATAGCGTGCCCACCAGGCCCGCCGATCCCCGAAGCGCCCGCGCTGGAATCCTGCCCCGGGAGTGAACGTGAGCACTACGCCACTGTAGTCACGGGCGAACTCCGCTGTGGCGATCCTGAACCGTCCGACGCCCGGATCGACGATCGTCACCACGTCCCCGGCCACCCGCTCCACGACCACGAAATGCCTGGCCCGCCAGTGAACGATGGCGGGGAACGGCAGCTCCGGTACCTGGGCTGCGGGTACCGAGAGCGCATGGGTGTCCAGGCCGTGCGCGCGGGCGACACGCACCAGCGCGAGCGCGCTGACACCGTCCCGGCCCACGCCCATCTCGGCCGCCAGCGCGGGCAACGAGACGCGGTGTCCGTACGCGCCGAGGACCATCGCCAGACATGCGGCGCCGCATTCGACCATGCTGTGCTGGAGTACGACAGGAACACGCATGGAGCGGCAGTCTCCGTCCCCCTCCTTCGAATCCGCTTGTGCTCACTTGGAACGCAGGTGGGAGGATGAGCTGGACGTGTTCGCCGCGCTGAAGGTCGTAGGGTGCTTCGCCGGCCTTGAGTGCCGGCCCATCCTGGCGGACTTGCCGCTGATCGTTCCGCTCCCGTCCGCCGCGACCATCGGCTGGGTGAGCAGCGTCCCGGGGAGCATCCTGACGGCGGCGGCCACCTGGTCGTGCTGCGACCAGTAGGCGAACCACCCCATCGGCGATGCGCGCCTCATTCAGCGCTCCGCTGGCCGGTATCGATCCGCTTGTTGACACGGACGACAGAGACGCGTTCGACGTCGAGGCCGTGACAATCCTGCGCCGACTCGTCCGACGTGCGCTGCCGGAACGATCACCGAGGTCAGGCATACGAGGCGAACTCTCCACCAACGCTGAGAAGCGCCGCCGTCGCTCAGCCCACGAAGGGGGACTCGAAGGAGAACTGCTCCCGCCTGACCAGATCGGTGACCTGGGCGGAGCCCAGGGCACGGTCGAACTGGAAGGGGTTGTTGTCGGGCACGCTGCGGGTGCCGCAGAACGCCGTCTGCCCGTTCTGGAGGCTGATGTTGACGCAGCGGGCGTCCGCGGGAAGAGACTCCAGGCGGGCGGTGAGGTTCTCGACCTCCACCGAGAATCCCGTGCCGTTGAAGACCTCCGTCTGGGCCTGCTTCCAGGCGGCACCGGTCCCCCAGATACAGGCTCGGGCCGAGAGACCGGGGAAGACGAGACTGGAGATCCAGCTCCCGCAGGTCGGGTCGGCCGCGGCCAGGGCACCGCTCGTGCCGGTCAGGCCCGGCGCCATCGTCACAGCGCCCGCCACCACCGCTGCGATCAGTGCTCGTGACAGAACCCTCGCCGATCGGGTGCTCATCGTGGCCTCCCCTTCGTGAACGGCTGATCGCCGCCGCCGGACATGGGTGTCGCGTCGACGGCGGTCGGACGCCGCCTCAAGGCCGGAAGCGCCTGCCGTCCGATTGCTCGACCTTCGGTCCGTCACAGACGGTAATCGTCCCTTGACAGCTCCATATTGTGGGTGCCGAACGGCGACGGGCAATCTTCGGTCCACTCAGTGGACCGACGGAAGCAGTGTCGCTTCCGGCGGGAGACAGAGTGGTCGAAACCCATTCTCGGTGACCTGCAGGATCGACAGCAGCGCCAACCGCGGCGACAGCGGCCGGTGATCACTCGGTCCCACCCGTGCCGATGGTCAGATCAGTGACGGTCACGTAGGTGACCATGTACACCCCCGGCCAGGTGCGCAGGCTCGCCTGCAGGGTGTCGGGATCGATGCCCGGCCGCAGCTTCACCAGATACGCATCAGGATGAATGGCGCCCCATGGGTGGCTCCCGGGAAACCACTCAGGCAGCTCGTCGGGTGAAGCGTAGTAGACCGTATCGGCCTGCGGCATCGACACCAGGCGCTGCATGATCGCGTCTTTTGTTGGTTTCGTAGCGGTCGGCTGCAAGATGACTGCGGTTACGTCGCTGGCTGCGGGCTTGATAACGGCGCGGATGACCAGATATCCGCCGACGCCCACGAGGCTCACACCGAGGCAAGCCACCAAGATGATCACAGCGAGCAGTCCCGGCCGCTTCCGGAGCGGACCGTTACCCGGCGGGGACATCGGTGCCGGAAACTGCCGATATGGGGGCTGGTTCACGTCAAGCAGCCTAGCGGGGGCGTATCCCCTCGCATGGGGCTCCTGCCACGACGCTGACGGTCACCCCCTGGGTACGGCGGCGGGGTGCCAGGACCTTGGCGACGAGGCTGGGACGCGGCGGGACGTCAGCTGCTCGTCACGCGGAGGTGATGTCGAGCGTTCGCAGAAAGTCCTGGAGTGCGCCGGTGAAACCCGCCGGGTCCTGAAGATGGAGGAAGTGGTCACCGTGGAGCGTCACCAGCCGGGTGTGCGGTCGCCGCTCGGCCATCTCGTGCGCCTGGCCGCTGGTGATCGGGCTGTTCTCGCCCACCAGAAGCAGCGCGGGGACGTTGGTCGCCAGCCAGTCGGCCCAGTGGTCACCCCAGTTGGAGCGTTCCGACTCGACCGTGTCGTGGGGATGGAACGGCAGGCGCCAGGTGCCGTCGGGCAATTGCCGCAGGCGGTCCGCGAACATCGGGCCCGCTGCGCCGAGCCCGGCGACCAGCTCGTCGCGCGTGGCGGCCTCGTACGGACTGGACAGCAGGAAGTCCAGACGACTCGGACCTGAGACGACGGCGCCGATCTCCTCGATGACCAGGGCGCGGACGAGGGCCGGGTGACGGGCGGCGAGCTGGTAGGCGTTCAGGCCGCCGAGGGAGTGTCCCAGAGCCACGACCGGGCCGACGTCCAGGCGCTCCAGCAAGGCCGCGAGGTCGGCGACGTACCCCTCGCGGGAATAGTCCGTGGCTCGGTCCGACTCGCCGTGCCCTCGCTGGTCGGGCGCGATGACCCGCCAGTGCGGACCCAGCTCGGCCGCCAGGCCGCTCCACATCATGCCCTGGTCGAGATGTCCGTGCAGTGCCAGCAGCGGTTCGCCGGGGCCGCCGAAGTCGAGGTAGGACAGGTGGCGTCCGTCCAGCTCCAGTGCCGCGCGTACCGGGGTGGGGAGCGTGCTGGGCATCACGGTGCTCCGATCGCTTCAAGGCGGTTGCGGCTGGATGTATGCACCGTAGACTGCGGAGGTACCCACCACAAGCGCGCACTAGTACAGCAGGTTCAAGTGGGGCGATGCGGCTGGCGCAACGGCCGACCTGAGCGTAGGTGCACTAGTGCGGCCCATGGGAGGACCCCTACGATGAGCCCTGCCGAGCCCTCCTCTGATCCACCCTTCCTGCGCATCACCGCCGAGCTGCGCCGACGCGTTGAACGCGGCGAGCTCCGCCAGGGTGATCTGCTGCCCTCCACGCGGCAGATCGTCCGGGAGTTCGGCGTCGCCATGGCCACCGCCACCAAGGTGCTGACCGCCCTGCGGCAAGCCGGCCTGGCGCGGCCGGTTCCCGGCGTCGGCACGGTCGTCGACACCACGGGCATCTCCCCGAGGACGCCGCACGACCGCAGACGTCCGACGGCGCCCTTGGACCGGGACCGGATCGTCAGCGCGGGGTTGGCCGTCGCCAACGCCGAGGGGCTGCCCGCACTGTCCATGCGCCGCCTCGCCGCCGATCTGGACGTCACCACCATGGCCCTCTACCGCCACATATCCGGCAGAGAGCAGCTGATCCTGCTCATGGCTGACGCTGCCTTCGGCGAGTTCCCGCTTCCGGAGCCCTTGCCGTCCGGATGGCGCCGCCGCCTGGAGACGGCAGCCAGGCAGCAGTGGGCCATGTATCAGCGTCACCCGTGGCTGGCGCAGGCCGTTTCCTTCACCCGCCCCCTGCTCGCTCCCCGCGCGATGGTCCACAGCGAGTGGGTGATGCGCGCCCTGGACGGACTCGGCCTGGACCCGGCCACAAGCCTGCACATCCATGTCTGCGTGGCCGCCTACGTCCGCGGGGTGGCCGCGGGCCTGGAGTCCGAGGCCGCGGCCGCGGCCCACTCGGGGATCACCGACGAGCAGTGGATGGACACCCGCGGCACGCCGGCGCTGATGGGGCCCCCAGGCGATCCGGCGTTCCCGAATCTCGCACTCGTCCCACTCCATTCACTCGACCTGGACACCCTGTTCGAATTCGGGCTTCACCGCCTCCTGGAGGGCATCGTGGCGCTGATCGGCGAGCCCGTTCAGAAGGGCGGTCGCGAGCCCGGGCGTGCGTGACGCGGATCGCCTGGTCGGGTTGGAGCTCGGCGAGAGGAACTGATGGACGCATGGCGCAGGGCGTCGCACGCATGCACCTGACCGCCGCCCTGACGACGTCGTCCAGGATGCGTCCCGGCTGAGATCCCGGCGAGCAGCAAGATCGCCGCGACGACTGCTCCAGCCTCGATGACCAGCACGAGGGCCTGGGCGTTCATCCGGGCGACGGTTCTTCTGCCCAGCCACGCTCCGGCAACGACAGCCGGACGCAACCGGCGCCGATGACGGCGAACGTCTTGTCGGCCGGTACCGCGCGCGCCGGCTGAAACCGCCGCCAGAAGACGGTGATGATGAGAAACGCGCCGAGAACGCGCGTGAGCGGATCGACCGGCACGTAGGGCAGCAGGAGACCTCCGGCCAGGGCGAAGGGGACGGCGCCCAGGGCGTACCACTTGATGAGCCGCCACCGGACCGCACGCCGGTTGAACCAGACGCGGCCGCCGTCACTGGCCAGTTGAGTCAGGGGGAGGGTGGGCAGGGCCACCGGGAGGCCTCTCCGGCTCCCACGCTCGCGGGAGCCACGAGCTCCAGGCTTTTGCCCCTTCAGTTGACCGGTGGCCACCGAAGCCGCCGGCGGTATCGCTCGGACCAGGCCCGCCAGACCTGCATGAACCGGAGTGCCGGTCAAGAGGTGAGGGCAAGGAGCGGTGACGACGGCCGCGGGCCGGGCCGCCGTCATGGCCGCGCTTCTTCCAGGTGCCTGCCCGACGGGCCTCGGCCGCCGCGTCCGCGCCGCTCGAACGGACGGGACCAGCCGCTCTGATCGACCCGAACCGCGAAGAGTTCTTCTAGCGGAAGTCCTCGGCATGATCCCGCGCCCACTGCGCGAACGTCCGCGGCGGGCTGCCTGTCACGGACTGCGCCGTGGGCAACAGGCCCAAGGTGCTCGGATCGAAGTCCATGCTGTCGGCCGGATCGGCCGGATTGCCGTCGTAGTCGGTGAATCCCAGCAGGAAGTCCGCAGCCTCGGCAGCGAATCCTCCGATCTTCAGGTAGATTTCGCGCGCCTGCGCCGGAGTGACCTCCTCGAACCTCACCTCTTCGCCGAGCGCGTCGGCGATGGCTTCGACCTGGCCGCGCAAGCTGATCAACTCTGGGCCGTTGATGTCGTACGCCTTGCCGTGATGCCCCTCCTCCAACAGGGCTTTCAGCGCCACATCGGCGACATCCCGCTCGTGCACGGGAAACCAGGCCGCGTCCGGGTTCGCGTCCCGCACCAGCCGCTCGGCCCGGATCGACGGCCCCCACAGCGAGAGCTTGTTGGCGGCGAACTCGCCCGGCCGGAGATGTGTCCACTCCAGACCGGACTCCTGAACGGCCTGTTCGACCAGCGGATGGAATGCCGTGTCGAAACCGCCGCTCACCGCGCCCGACGAGAGCACGACGATCCGCCGAACGCCGGCCTGCTTGGCGCGTTCGACGATCTCCTTCGCCGTCGACGGCTCCGGGAAGAGGAACATCCGGTCCACGCCGTCAAACGGCACGCCGTCCGGCTTGGTGAGATCTCCCCGGACGACCTCAGCGCCGGGCAGCCGGGCCCGGCCCGGGTCCCTGGTCAGCGCCCGTACCTGAACGTGGGCCTCGACCAGGCCTGCTGTCACATGCCGCCCGACGTTCCCTGTTGCCCCGGTCACCAGCACTCGCACGCGCGTCCTCCTTTTCCGTACGTCCTACGGATAAACATTACCGTAGGATCTACGGAAAAGGGAGGGCTTGATGGAACGCAGCGGTGGTGGCGACGCTCGGGAGACCTTGCGCCTGCTCTGGCGTTCCCCACAGGCCCGATCGGGCCGCGGCCGGCCGCCCAAGGTGTCCCTGGACAAGATCGTGGGTGCGGCCATGGCGCTGGCGGACCGGGAAGGACTGGCCGCCATGACCATGGACCGGCTCGCCGCGTCCCTCGGCGTCGGCACGATGACGCTCTACACCCACGTGCCCGGCAAGGCCGAACTGGTCGACCTGATGGTGGACTCCGCCTGGCAGGAACTCGACCTGACTCGATCAGGCTCCTGGCGGGACCGGATCGAGCACTACGCGAAGCAGAACACGGCCTTGCACGAACGCCACCCGTGGCTGCGCATGGTGTCGACCGTACGACCACCCCTGGGTCCCGGCCTGCTCGCCAGGGCCGACTTCCTCCTGGCCGCTCTGTCCATGACCGGGCTGTCCGCCACCGAGAGGTCCGCGGCGAGCGACTCCGTCGTCACCTTCGTCGACGCCGCGACCGCCATCCTTGCCGAACACACCCATGCCGAGCGGCTCAGCGGCCTGTCCGACGACGACTGGTGGGCCGCCCGTCAGGAGTTCTGGGAGACCATCTTCGACCCGGCGCGCTACCCGGCGATCGAACAGACCTGGCAGAACGGCGGCCTCGACCGCAGCGCGGCCGAGGCTGCGCTGCGCGCGTTCGACCTCGGCCTGCGTGCCCTGCTCGACGGAATCGCCGCGACGGCCCAGCGAAATCGCCGATCGACCGGCTGATCTCCACAGGGACCTCGATCGGCTAGCCCTGTCCGGCGACAGTCGCGCGGAGGGTCTCGATCCACCAGTCGAGCAGACGGTCCCGGGCGGTGTCGTCCAGCCCGACGCTCCGGCGGAACTCGTCGCCGAACAGCGGCTCCGTCGCGACCGCTTGGTGCAGGGCACACACAGTCAGCTGGATCGCCTCGCGTGACGGCGGCGTTCGCCCGGTGGCCGCGCACTGCCGCCGAGCCTGGGCGTGCAGCCGGTCCACCACCTCGTCCAGCATTCCGCTACCGGCGTCCCGCCAGCCGGAACGGTGCAGCGCGAGCGCCAGTTCGGCGTAACCGCCCGCGTACAGCGCGGCCAACGTGCGCACCAGCTCGGCGGGATCGATCGGGGCGTCGGCCCACGTGTCGAGCACGATGTGCAGTTCGGCCTTCAGTTTGGCCCCGCCGAACCGCAGCAGCGACTCCAGCAGTCGTTCCCGCGTGCCGAAGTGGTGGTTGACCGCGGCGTCGGACACACCGACCTCCGCCGCGACGGCGCGCACCTGCACGGCGGCAGGGCCGCCCGCGGCGAGCAACCTGCTCGCCGCTTCGAGGATCAGCCGCTTGGCGTCCTCGGGCCGGCGTCGTACTCGGGGGGGCATGCGCCCACCTTACCTTGACCGGTCAAGGCAGCGTCGCTTACCTTGGTCGCTCAAGGTAAGGAGGCGGCGCGTGCGGGGACACTTCGCGATTCCGGCGATGACCGAGCTGGCGACGGCACTGGGTGTCACGATCGACGATCCGGCGCCGCCCCGCGAGATCCACTTCTCCCGTGCGGGCTGCCGGTTGCACGGATTCGACTGGGGTGGAACCGGATCCCCGGTGCTCCTGTTGCACGGTGGCGCGTTGACCGCGCACACGTGGGACTTCGTCTGCCTCGGCCTGCGCGGCGCTGCCCGGCTGATCGCGCTGGATCTGCGAGGTCACGGCGAGAGCGGCTGGTCCGGTGACTACCGCGTCGGCACCCTCGCGGCCGACGTCGTCGCCGCGGCCGATCACCTCGGCTTCGACCGGGTCCGGCTGGTCGGCATGTCTCTGGGCGGCGTCATCGCGGCCCACGTCGCCGACCGGCATCCCGCTCGGGTGGAGCGGCTGGTGCTCGTCGATGTCGCGCCCGGCGTGGACTTCGACAGCACCTGGCGGGTGCGGTTGTTCATCAGCGGGCTCGGTCCGGTGCGGGATCTGGAGACGGTGGTGGAGGCCGCGATGCGGGTCAATCCACGCGCCGACCGGGCCAGTGTCACCTACCGCATGAGCACGCTGTTCCGCCGTGCACCCGGCGGCGGCTGGGTGCCGAAGAGCGATCCGCGGCCTCCGGACTTCCCCGCCATCCTGGCGGCCATCGATCGGCTGCCCGATCAGCTGAGCAGGACGCCGGTGCTGCTCGTGCGCGGCGGACGCAGCAGGGTGCTCCCCCAGGCCGCCGCCGAACGCCTGGCCGCGCGCCTCCCGGACGGCGAGCTCGTGGTCGTGCCGGACGCCGGGCACAACGTCCAGGAGGACAATCCGGCCGCACTGATCACCGCGTTACGTGCCTTCCTGACACGCTGACCGCGACAACGCCGGATCAGCGACTACGGCCGTGACCGGCTGCGAACCGCAGAATCCTACTGGAGACCCGGCGAGTCCCTTACCGCCGGACCGCGAAAGGAGAACCAGCGTATGTCCGCACGAACGTTCGAGCTCACCACGATCCCCTCGGTGAAGGTCGGCATGCTCATCCGCCGCCCCGCCCGCGAGGTGTTCCAGGCCATCGTGGACCCCGCCATCACGAGCAAGATCTGGTACACCAAGAGCAGCGGGATGATGACCCCCGGCGCCGAGCTGACCTGGGAATGGGAGATGTACGGGGCGTCGACTCAAGCCTCGGTCGAAGAGGTGGACGAAAACAGTCGGATCCGCTTCACCTGGGGCAACTACGCGCCCGACGCCCCCACCACAGTCGAGTTCCGCTTCATCCCCATGCCCGACGACACCACCTACGTCCAAGTCACCGAAACCGGGTTCACCGGCACCGGCGACGAACTCGTCCACCACGTAACCGACTCCACCGGCGGCTTCACGTTCCTGATCAGTGCACTCAAGGCGCTGCTGGAGCACGACATCGTTCTCGGCCTCGTCGCCGACGCCGACCCGAGCGGCCTGTCAGCCTGAAAGAACTGGCATCATCGCAGCATCTTCTGTCCTGTCCGTTCATGTGTTGCAGGGAGCCAGATGGATCAGCTGGTGGAGGACGATCCGCGTACGCTGGGGCCGTACGAACTCGTCGCCCGGCTCGGCGAGGGCGGCCAGGGCGTCGTCTATCTGGGACGCGACCTCTCCGGCCGGCAGGTGGCCGTCAAGCTGCTGCACAACGGCCTGCTGACCGATCCCGGCGCGCGCGACGGGTTCCTGCGCGAGGTGGAGCTCGCCCGGCGGGTGGCCAGGTTCTCCACCGCGCCCGTGCTCAACGCCGACCTGGCGGGCCGGCGGCCCTACATCGTCAGCGAGTACGTGCCCGGCCCCTCGCTGCGTGACCTGGTCGCCACCGAGGGACCACGGCAGGGGGCCGCGCTGGAGCGGCTGGCGATCAGCACCGCCGCCGCGCTGGCCGCCATCCACCGGGCCGGGGTGCTCCACCGCGACTTCAAGCCGGCCAACATCCTCATGGGGCCCGAGGGCCCGGTCGTGATCGACTTCGGTATCGCCCGGGCTCTGGACGCGCCAGGCAACACCTCGACGGGCCCGCTGATGGGCACGCCGTCCTATCTGGCGCCCGAGCAGATCGGCGGCGGGCCGGTGACGGCCGCGGCCGACGTCTTCGCCTGGGCCGTGACCATGGTGTTCGCGGCTTCGGGGCGACCCGCGTTCGGCGCCGACTCCACCCCCGCCGTGATCAACCGCATCCTGAACGAGCAGCCGGCCGTCTCCGGGCTGGACGGCGTCCTGCTCCGGCTCGTCACCGCCGGCCTGTCGAAGGACCCGGCCGCGCGGCCGAGCGCCGACGACCTGGTCACCGGGCTGACCTCGCGCGACTTCGTACCGGGACCGGCCGCCGGGTCTCCCCCGCCGCCGGAGCGTCAGGCCGGTCGGGGGCGGCGGCGCGCGCTGCTGGCGACGGCCGCCGCCACGGCGGCGCTGCTCGTCACGGGCGGCGTGCTGATCACCGCGGACACCCTGCCCCCACCGCCCCCGGCCACGATCGGCACGGCCTCTCCCCCGTCGTCCGGCACCACCACCGCCCCGGCTCCGGCCGCGGCCACCGCCTCGCCGCAGGAGGTCAAGAGCACTGCGCGGGGGACGTCGTCCCCACCGGCCAGGCAGCGGGCCCGACCCAGGAGCTCGCCCCCCGCCACCCAGCCGACCAGGACGGGCGACACGGTGAGCAGCCCCATCGACGACGGCTCAGTACCCCACCCGACACCCGCCCGGCACACGGAGAACCCGCCGGAGCCCACGCGCGAGCCGTCGCAGCAGCCCACCCAGGCGCCCGCCCAGCCGCAGCCGCCGTCCCCGATGGAGAACCCGTTCACCTGCATCCCGTCGATGTGCTGAGGCGTGGCCCGCGTCAGTCCTCCCGGGGGATCTTCGAGACTCGTGGTCGGCGTGGAAGAGCACCTCCTGCACCCGACGGTCGTCCCCGCGGGTGCACATCTGGCCGACCAGGGGCAGTGTGGGGGGCCCGGCAGCGATGGAGCAGAATTCACGCTGTCGGCGCTGACCTGCGGGAACTCCTCGAGAAACACAATGAGGTCGGCCGCGTCGAGCCTCCTGCTTCGCGCGCAGCAGGGGGGGCACCGTCCGCTCCGATCTCGACCTGGCTGACCTGCCGGCCTCGACCCCGGCCACACGCAGCGCCTGCTACGGATTCTGTGGCACGGCCTACAGGTCTGGACCGTGTTTTCACAGGGTGATGAGGGGTCGCGGCGTGGCGGTCATAGGTGATCGACGAGGCCTCCGGCAGTTGGTTCAACGACGAAGAAGAGCCAGATACCGGAGACC
The DNA here is from genome assembly GCF_040642995.1 of Nonomuraea sp. NPDC047529. NCBI lineage: Bacteria > Bacillati > Actinomycetota > Actinomycetes > Streptosporangiales > Streptosporangiaceae > Nonomuraea > Nonomuraea sp. NPDC047529. Next base: position 11,141 of record NZ_JBEYTJ010000075.1, read on the forward strand.
TCGTGGCCGGCGTAGCGGTGACGAGGCGGCATGACCTCACCGATGAGCAGTGGGCAGCCCCGGAGCCGCTGTTACCCGCCGCTCCGGGACGTGGTCGTCCGCCGAAATGGAGCAGAGGGCAGCCGGGATGGCCGTCTGCAGAAGGGACCGCCCGGTGGGACGGGGAGCGAACCCTAGTCGGGCAGGCGGTCCAGGAGCCAGGTGGCGCCCTCTTCCGTGATCTCGGTGTGGCCGCGGTTGTCGCCGGCGCACAGGAAGTCGTCGAAGTCGCTCTCGTCCGGGGACAGCGCGTCGATGTCGGTGTACAGCTCGGCTTCGGTGACGTCGCGGACGGAGACGGCGCTGATGGACGGGACGAAGCAGTGCCCGGCGATCGCATTGTCGACGTCCAGGCCGAGGCCGGTGGCTTCGGCGATCGCGTTGAGCGCGTCGGCGAGGATCTTGAACCCGGTCAGGATGCCGCCGGGCGCGCCGTCGACGCACGGAACGCCCGGCGCCTGGACCTCGATGACGTCGGGCGTCAGCAGGCGAAGCAGGCCGGCCAGGGTCTCCGGCGCCTTGGGCTGCGTGCGCAGGTCGGTGCCGGTGATGAGGTCGCCGGTGCCCAGCAGCGCGCTCTCCCCGGCGCCGGTGCCGTTGCCCGCGCCGTTGCCCGCGCCGTCGGCGACAGCGAGCAGGCGCGGGATACGCGGCCAGCCGCCGACGGACTCCAGTTCGCGCAGGAACTGGGTGCGCAGCGGGTCGACGCCGGGCTCGCCGTCGGTGCCGGGCAGGTGCCAGGCCAGCAGCTGGCGGGCGGCGGGGCTGTTGAACAGGTCGGAGAAGCGCGAGTCGTAGGCGTTGATGTGGTGCGCGAACGCCTGGAGCGAGATCGGCACGTAGGCGCCGCGGTGCGGGGTGTCCCAGGAGAAGTACACGCCGACCTGGTGGTCGATGCGCTGCGTCTCCATCCGGGCCAGGGCGTAGCGGGTGACCAGGCCACCCATGCTGAACCCGCCGGCCAGCAGGCGGGTGCCGCCGAGCCGCTCGGCGGCGGCGCGGTGGATCGCCGCGGTGGCGGTCTGCGCGTTGTCGAGGATGGAGGCGCCGCGGTCGTCGAAGCCGATGACGACGACGTCGCGGCCGCGCCGGCGCAGCTCGCTGATCAGCGGGAAGGCGCGCCGCTCCAGGCCGTCGTAGAGCTCGTCGATGTCGCTGGCCCCGGATCCGAAGCCGTCGGCCAGGAGCACCGGCCGGGTCAGGGCCTGGTTGCGTTCGCCGTAGTACACCCATGCGGTCCCGCCGGGCAGCTGCCAGCGGTCGCTCCACTCCGCGGCGGGAGGAGCGGTGGTGGTGGTGGTGGCGCCCGCCCTGGAGCTGGCGCTGGAGGACAGGACGACCGGCGGCGCGGCGCTCAGAGCGCTCGCGATCTGCTGTTTGTTGATCACCCCAGAGTTATCACCATTAGTGGTCGTACGGACACCTAAAGCTATGATCTCGGTCGGCTCCGCGTTTGGTTCACATGAGACCGCAGCAGCGAGTCCACCGGCCGGCCGAGAACACCCGCGCGCGTGGGATCGCATGCAGCGGCTTGTGCTCGGTCAGGACGCCTTCCAGGTGAGGGTGATGCGCCAGAGTCGCCCAGTGGGCGCGGAAGTCGTGCCCCTCCAGCGCTTGGGCCCGGCTCCCCACGCGTTGCCGGCGGGCGTACGTCACAGACGGCACGAACTGGCCACGGCCTCGCTCGGTGATCAGCGCGCGGCAGTCGGGCCCGGTTCGGCGTGTGCGCGCGACGAGCGGGCCGAGACGACGTCGAGCAGGTTGGCGAGCTGACCGAGCTCTTGTGGATCCAGCCGACCGGTCGCCGGTGTCAGGGCACGCCGAATGTCCTCCTTCACGCGTTCGGTGAGTTCGATCCCGGCCGGGGTCATGTACACCTCGACGACCCGGCCGTCATCGGGGTTCTTGCCGCGCGTCAGCAGGCCCCGGCGCTCGGCGCGGGCGATGAGGGTGGACATCGTGGACTTGTCCAGACCGAGGTAGGCGGCCAGGTCGGTGACGCGGAGGCGGCGGTCGCGAAGGATGCCGAGCACCCGCAGCTGGGTGAGCGACAAATCATGCTCGCCACCGATGCGGGTCAGCACGCCGGCCACTTCGAAGGTGGTCCGGACGAGGGCGTCCATGACGTCGTCGGCGACGGTCATGCCACCATGCTAGTCCGGCATGGTTGGAAATGCCAACCATGCCGAGGTGTGGACGCCCGGCATCGCCGTCGCCCGAGGGCGCCTCGCGACTCGATCCCGCATCAGGTGATCGACGGATGCGGCGTCGATCACACGGCCCGGTTGACATGGTTTGCATTTCCAACCATCCTGGAGATAGTTGGAAATGCAAACCATCCCCAGGAGGTCTCCATGCATGCTGCCGTCATCCCGGAAGCCGGTGCTCCGCCGGTCTATCAGGACCATCCCGACCCCACGGAACGCCACGACGAGCTCGTCGTCGAGGTCCTCGCGGCCGGTCTGCACCATCTGACCAGAGCCAAGGCGAACGGCTCGCACTACTCCGGCAAGGGCATGTACCCGCTCGTCCCAGGCGTCGACGGCGTCGTACGTGACAAGGAGGGCAACGTCCGCTACGTGGTCCTGGACGACACAGCTCTGGGAACGTTCGCCGACCGCACCCTCATCGACCCGAGTCGCAGCGTGATCCTGCCCGACGGCGTCGACCCCGTACGGATCGCCGCCGCGATGAATCCGGCCATGTCGTCCTGGGTAGCGCTGCGCCGGCGCGTCGAGTTCCGAGCCGGTCAGCGTGTCCTCGTCCTCGGCGCCACCGGCAACGCCGGACGGATGGCGGTCCAGATCGCCAAGCTGTTCGGCGCCGCCCACGTCCTCGCCGCAGGCCGTGACGCCACTCGCTTGAGAGCGCTGACCGCCCTCGGAGCCGACGAGACGATCACCTTCGACGAGATCAGCCGCGCGGCCGATGTCGACGTGGTCATCGACTACGTGTGGGGCGAGCCCGCAGCCGGCGCCTTGATCCCGATGCTCACCACCCGCGCCGACCGCGCCGTCCCGCTGACCTGGATCCAGATCGGATCCATCGCCGGCCAGAGTGCGCCGATCCCGTCCGCGGCACTGCGCTCGGCCCGCTTGCAGATCGTCGGCAGCGGCATCGGCTCGGTCCCTGCCCGTGACATCCTCGCCGAGCTGCCCGAACTGGCCTCAGCGGTGACCGCCGGCGCGATCGACGTGCGGGTCCGCGCCGTACCCCTCCCCCAGGTCGCGCAGGCGTGGACCGACGAGACCGAGGACCGCATCGTCCTCGTCCCCCAGCCGCCCCATACGACGCGGCAGCCATGACATCGTCGAGCAGCGGCTCGAACGCGCTGATCACTGGGCCCTCCGGGGCGATGGAGCCGCCGGCGGGGGACGCGGCGTCGGGGTCATGATCGGCCCGTTGTCGCCAAGTGAGGCGCCTCATGTCGGCGGCGATGGTCGGACGCGGGGCCATGGCGAGGCCGAGGGAGGGGCGCGGATGTCGGCTGAGGCGTTGGTCACCGCCTCGCGTTCGAGCACGTTCAGGCGGGACTCCAGCGCGGCGTGCCGGACGTCGGCGGTCAGCCGGTCCTGCTCCACCCGCTGCGCAAGGCTGCATGCTGGGCGTTCACCTGCTCCAACTCTTGCCGCAGCAATGCGATCTGACCGTTGACCTGGGCGAACCCGACCTCGACCAGGCGGCGCAGCGTCTCCAGCGACAGCGCCACGCTCGGTATGTCGTCACTGGTCACACGCTGTCCTCGGTACGGGGCTGGGTGCCGATGAACGTGGCCGGGGGCTTGAGCTGAAACGTCGGCCGGGGAAGCTGGTCGCCCCGGTGGGCGCGTAGCCACTCGGCCGCCATCCGCCGGCCCTCGACCCGGACCGGGTCCAGGCGGGCCAGCGACAGGATCGGCTCAAGCGGGTCCGGCGGCGCGACCCGAGACGAGCCGACGTACTCCAGCGCTTCGGCGCGTAGCACCCGCGGCGCGGCTTCCAACTGAACGCGGTGCTCCTTGACGAGCCTGATCCGCTCCAGGTAGGCCGCTCGCCGCTCGTGCTCGGGTATGCCGGGTGTCCAGCAGGTCGGCAGGCCGCGCGTCGCCTCCAGCACTTTGACAGCGCCGGGGTCGGTGCGAGTGAACACGTCGTTCCCGCCAGGGATGTACGGCTCGTGCAGCACGATGTCGAGCAGCGTCGGCACGTCGTCGGGATCGAGCCCGTACAGGGCGCACCGCCATTCCAGCAGCGCGTGCGGGATGGCGTGGTGGATCTCCATCCCGGCAGGGGGCTGGAACCGGTAGACGCACCAGATCGGTTCGGCACCGTCCGCGTGCGGGGCCACGGCGGCGCCCGTGTCGGCCAGGGTGGTGTGGGTGTAGGCCAGTTCGGCGTCCCATATCTGCACAAGATCGGACACAGCGCCTCCATGGCGTGAACGAGACAAGAACCCGAGACCAAGCGGGTGATGGGTAGGGGCGCCGACCTGCGTGTTCCCGCTCAGGCCGGAACAGAGCCTGGCGCGATGAACGGGCTCTGGCCATCAGTCCCACGAGCAGCGTTTTGTCTGGGTGGCGAATCGGGGTTCCAGACAATCCATCAGCCACCAAGACTGGCCAATGCCTGCCGTCACCTGCTCGGCGGGCTTGACCTTCACAACCTGGGCCAGCTCAGGACAATCACGGAGATCTCATGCTGAAAAGATTCATCCCGGCAGCCGTCGCCGCCATCTCTCTGGCAGGGCTGACCTTCACGCCGTCGGCAAGCGCGGAAGCCCTCTCCTCCTACAAGGCGTACGGCTGCGCGGCCGGAGACTTCTGCGTGTACTCGACAGAGGTCATCTCCGAAGGCACGAAGATCAGCATCGGGCGAGGCGAGAACTGGCCAGCGGAGGATGACAAGTGGTCAAGTGTGTCCGCCAGCCCGTACAAGAACGTCCGCTCCTTCTTCAACAACGGCAAGATCGACACCTATGACCACGTCTGGGTCATCTACATCTATGGGGACGGCACTGGCGCGGCGAGATGCATTCACCGCGCCGTGGACGGTGACCTCGGGCAGGGACACGAGTACACCGATCTCCGAATGCCCGCGACCGTCGTCCGGATCGAGTGGCGGAAGGAAAACTGCGAGAAGTAGCCCGCGTCCGCCGGTGATCCGGCGGTCCGACGCCCGGTGGTCGTCGGACCGGTTGGGTCGATCCGGGACGCCTCCAGCATCCGATCGGAACCGGAGGAGTCGGCCGGATCACGCACACCGGACCGGGGTTGCCGTCCATGTCCGCGCCGTACGACACGATCCGGGAGTTCGGCGCGGACCCGGACGGCGAGAACGTGCGCGAGCCGGCCAGGATGCCCGCGGTCGGCCCGAGCGCGGCTACCGCGTCCGGGTGAACCCGTTCGACCTGCGGGTCACGATCGACGTCGACCTCGCTCTGTTCACGGCCGATCCCTCGGTCGGCGGGTGGGGCGGCCGGTACACCTGGACGAACCCGCCCAGCGACCGTCGGATGACGTTCATCGTGGCGTGCGTGTACCCGGGAGGAGTGATCGTGGCCAACAGCTTCCAGGCGCGTACCCTGCCCTCGGCGACCGCTCCGGTGGAGCCGCCACCGCCGCCCGCCGGCCATTTCCGTGCGGTCGGGAACATCGGCGGGGCCGTCGAACTGACGTGGGACCGCGTCGACGCGGCGGCCGTGAGGGAGCTGTTCGTGGTCCGGCATGGGCCGGAAGTGAGGTTGTTCAGCTCGCCTGGGGCCTCCGACCCGGGACGGTTCACCGACCACGTGGGCGGGCCCCAGCTCCGATGCCGCGCCTGCCGGGCTGGTCGGAACGGCGCGGGATCGCCATGAGCCACGGTGTCCCGATACCGGCGATGACCGCCGTCTCATGGGGGCCGAACCGCATCGACGCGGCATGGAGCTCGTTCTCGGACTTCAAGAAGATCGCCAGGGTGGCCTGGACCGGAGCGGCGTTCGAGTCCCGGCCGGGGCCGGCGGGACCGGGCGACGGGAGCGGTGACTCCTCCGCCATCGGCTCGATGGCCCTCAGCTCGGGGCGGGACCGTGCAGGGGCGGCCCATGGCCGCATCCTGGGGCGAAGGACGGCTGGACGTCTTCTACCGATCCCCCGCGAACCATCTCATGCACCAGTGGCTGGACGCCGGAGCTCGGGGCACGGAGGAGGACCTGCCGAACCGCTGGACCACACCGCCACCGGGCCCCTCGACGAGAAGCGCGCCCCAGCCGCCGCGTCCTGGGGGGCGGGCCGGGTCGACGTGTTCTTCGTCCGCTTCGACCAGGGGGCGGTCCCGTACGTGTATCACATGTCCCATCACTGACCGGTGACCCGGCCCACGCGCGTCGGTTGTCGGGGATGCCTGGGTTGCTCCCTTGCGCGGCTCTGGAGAAATCCACGACGCCCGCTCGGACACGACCGTGACCTTGCCGCACCAGGAACTCGAAGAGGCCGTCAACTCTGGACCCGGAACGGCCGAGGTAGCAAGTTACAAGTTTTGACATCTGTTACCAACCCGCTTAGCGTTTCTCGTATGGAGCAGAGGACATTCGGCGCCGACATCTGTGTGGGGGCGGTCGGGCTCGGTTGTGCAGGCATGTCCGGCGCGTACGGACGCAGCGCCGACGAGCAGAGCATCGCCACGCTTCGCAACGCGCTCGACGCCGGGATCACGTTCATCGACACGGCCGACCACTACGGGATGGGGCACAACGAGACGCTCATCGGGCAGGCGCTGCGACCCGCCGATCGCGACCGCACCGTGGTGAGCGTGAAGTTCGGCGCGTTGTTCGGTGTGGACGGCAGCGTCCGCGGCATCAACGGCCGACCGGACGCGATCCCGAACTTCCTGGGCTACTCGCTGCAGCGGCTGGGCACCGACTACGTGGACATCTATCGCCCGGCCAGGCTGGACCCCGCTGTCCCGATCGAGGAGACCGTCGGCGCGGTCGCCGAGATGGTGCAGAAGGGCTACGTGCGCGGCATCGGGCTGTCCGAGGTCGGCGCCGAGACGATCCGCCGCGCCCACGCCGTGCACCCGATCACCGACGTCCAGATCGAGTACTCACTGTTCAGCCGCGGCGTCGAAGATGAGATCCTGCCCACCTGCCGCGAGCTGGGCATCGGCGTCACCGCCTACGGGGTGCTCTCCCAAGGGATGCTGACCGGGACATGGCGGCCGTCGGCCGGCGACGCACGGCATCGCGGGCACCTGCCCCGCTTCGCCGCCGGCAACATCGAGGCCAACCTCGCGTTGGTCGAGCGGCTGCGGGAGATCGCCACCTCCCGCAGCGCCACGGTCGCCCAGCTCGCGATCGCGTGGGTTCTGGCGCAGGGTCGCGTGCACCAGGACATCGTCGCGCTGGTCGGGGCCAGCCGACCGCGCAGCGTCACCGAGGCGGTGGACGCCGCCGGCCTGCGGCTGACCGAGGACGACCTGGACGCGATCGAGCAGGCCGTCCCCCGAGGGGCGGTCGCGGGCGAACGCTATGCCCCCGCCCTGCTCGTGCTCCTGGACAGCGAGCGAACGGGCGGCAGGCGCTGATGCCGGCCCGAACCCCGCTGGACGCGAACGCCATCCTGGCGGCCACCGAGCAGATCCTGCGCCGACACGGGCCGGACAAGGCGACGGTCGTCGACGTCGCCCGGGCACTCGGGGTCAGCCACGCCGCCGTCTACAAGCACTTCCCCTCCAAGCAGGCGCTGCGCGAGGCCGTGACCCGGCGCTGGCTCGACCGCAACCGCGACGCCCTCGCCGTCATTGCCGCCGACAGCGCGGTCCCACCGGTGCGGCGACTGCGTACCTGGCTGCACGCCGTCCTGGCCGTGAAGCAGGCGAAGATCCGCGAGGACCCCGAGCTTTTCGCCGCCTATGGAATCCTCGCGGCCGCGCACAGCAGCGTCGCCACCGACCACGTCGCCGACCTCTTGGGCCAGCTGACGGCCATCATCGCCGACGGCGCCGCCGACGGCAGCCTCCGCGCCGACGACGCGGAGGCCACCGCCCACGTGGTCTTCAACGCCACTGCCAAGTTCCACCACCTCGCCCACGCGGCCGAATGGCAGAACCCCGGCGTCGGCGCCGAACTCGACGAGGTGTGCAGCCTGCTGCTGGAGGGTCTTCACGTCCCCACATCACCGTAGCCGAAGCGGGTCGACCACACGCCGCGACTCGTCAGCGGCGCGGTCGGCCCTGCCCATCACCACCCAGGCGGCAACGAACAAGGAGGACGAACGACCATGGTTCAAGCAATCGGAGTGACGCAGCCAGGCGGACCGGACGCTCTCGGCGAGCTCGATCTGGCGGCCGAACCGATCGGTCCCGGTCAGGTCAGGATCCGGGTCACCAGCGCCACGGTGAACCCGGCCGACGCGATGATCCGTTCTCGTCCGCGGCAGGATGAGGCGGACGCGGTGCGGGTGCCGGGCATGGAGGTCGCCGGCGTGATCACCGAGATCGGCCCCGCCGTCGACCGCCCGTTCACGACCGGGGACGCCGTCATGGCCATCGTGGTGCCCTCGGGCGAGCACGGCGGCTACCGGGCAGACCTCGTCATGTCGGCACGCTCGGTCGCGAAGATCCCGGCCGGGCTCTCGGACGTTCAGGCCGCCACCATCCCGATGAACGGGCTCACCGCCCGGCTCGCACTCGACACGCTGGCGCTCCCGGCCGGCGCGACGGTCGCCGTCACCGGCGCAGCCGGCACCGTCGGCGGATACTTCGTCCAGCTCGCCAAGCAGGCCGGGCTGGTCGTCGTCGCCGACGCCGCCCAGCAGGACGAGACCTTCGTCCGCGAGTGCGGAGCCGACGAAGTCGTGCCGCGGGGGGACGACTTCGCCGCGATGGTCCGCCGCCACCACCCGGGGGGGGGGGTGCGGGCGGGTGGCCCCGCCCGCGGGGGGGGGGGGGGGGGTCGGCGGCCGGTGGGACGGGGGCGGCGGGGGGACCGGGGCGGCGCTCCAGGCGGCGGGCGCCGGGCGGTGCGGCGGCG
>NZ_JBEYTJ010000076.1:0-19113 GCF_040642995.1 Nonomuraea sp. NPDC047529
TCCCGCCGAGGCGTTCAACGAACATCTATGCTCACTGACAAGCAGTGTTGCAACGACTCCTTGAACCCGAGCAGTACACGTCTTTCCGGTTCACCTCCCATCTGCTGGCGGCCGGCATCGACGCGTCCATCGGCACGGTGGGCGACGCGCTCGACAACGCTTTGATGGAATCGCAGATCGGCCTCTACAAGACCGAGCTGATCAAGCCCCGAGGCCCGTGGCGCAGCCTGGCTGAGGTGGAACTGGCCACCGCGGAATGGGTGGCCTGGTTCAACACCACCCGCCTGCACTCAGCCATCGGACACCTCCCGCCCGAGGAGTTCGAGGCGATCTACTACGCTCAACACCACCCCAACGAAGCCCTAGCAATCAACCGCTGAGGTCTCCATCAAAGCCGGGGCGGTTCACAGGGGACTATCGGACAGAGAAGCGCTTGAGCGAGGTGCTCCACAGGTGACCTCGCCTACGCGAACGCCAAGGCGCGGAAGGCGTTGCGAATCTCGGTCAGCGGCTGGCGATCGCGACCGTAATAGAGCTTGTTCGTCAGCAGCACCGCCCATCGATCTTGCTTGGGTGAGATCCACATCCCGGTCCCCGTGAAGCCGTAGTGGACGAAGATGGCGTCAGCGGGATCGGTTTCGGCGGCCGGGTGCCAGAACAGGCCGCGCGCCGGCTGTAGATCTCCTGTGTGCACTTGGAGAGACTCCTGGGTCCAGTCGGCGCCGAACCCCCGCCCGGGTCTGGGAGCGAGCAGGTGCCGCAGGTATTGCGCCAGATCAGGCAAGGTGGAGAAGGCGCCGGCGATTCCGCATACTCCGCCGAGCAGCCGGGCTGAGAAGTCATGGGCCGTGCCCTTGAGGTGTCGGCCAGTCTCCTCGTCGTATTCAGTGGGGGCGCAGCGTTCGATGAGCGTGGATGGAAGCGGGCCGAAGCTGGTGGTGGCCATGCCCATGGGGCGCCAGATGTGCGCCTGAGCGAGTTGGTCCAGCGGAGTGCGGGCGAGACATTCGGCGAGGAAACCGAGGATGAGGGCGGCCCGGTCGGTGTACTCGACGGCCTGGCCGGGTGGGCGGTGCAGGGCTTCGCGGAGGACGCCGTCCCGGATCTGGCGCGGGTCGCTGCCGTAGAGGTTCTTGAGGTTTGCTCGCAGGGGCAAGCCCGCGGTGTGGGTGAGGAGTTGGCGTACGGTGACGGGGCCCAGCTTGAAGCCGTCCAGCTCTGGCATGTGAACCGAGATCGGGTCGTCCAAGCTGAGGCGTTCCTGTTCCCAGAGCATGCCGATGACCGACCAGACGGCGATGATTTTGGTGAGACTGGCGACGTCGAAGACGGTGTCCTGGGTCATGGGGTGGTCCAGGTCGCGGGGGTCGAGCAGACCGCAGGAACCGGTGATCTGAGTGCCTTCACCGTCGCCGACGGCCCAGACCGCGCCGGGATAGACCTCCTGGTCGACGCCCTGCTGAAGGAGGTTCTCGATGCGGTCGGGATCGGGCGTCATGATCTCCCTCTCGGTGGGTGGTTGCGATTGCCAGCGTAGTAACGGACTCAGGCGATGGTCGGCGAGCCGCACGGACGGGCCGTCAGGTGATCTGGTCGCCCAGTCTGGAGAGCGCCTGGGCGGTGCTGCTGATGGGGAAGCGGCGCGCGTTGGCGAAGCCTGCGGTGCTCGGCTCGGCTCGCGTGCCTCGATCGCGTTTCAAGGTTTTCAGCGTGGAGGCGAGCGCCGCTGGGTGGGTGAAGTCGGTCTGGAGCGCCGTGTCGCTCAGGACGTCGGTGAGACCGGGGACGGGCTGGTAGAGGACAGGTAGACCGCAGGCTTGCGCTTCGACGGCAACCAGGCCGAAGGCTTCCAACGTCGTGGACGGCACGGCGAGCGCGTCGTGATCGCTGAAGGCGGCCCACAGCTGAGGGCGATCGAGCCAGCCCAAGTAGCGGTGATCACAACCGGTTCGACGAAGCTGTTCGGCGAAGCGCGCGTACTCGTGGACCGGGGCCGCGATGCTCAAGGTCATGTCACTGATGTCCGCGCATGCCGCCGCCAGGGCTGCAACGCCCTTCTCGGCTGTGAGCCGCCCAGCGTAGAGCAGGCGGAAGGGGGCGTCGCCCGATCTGCACGGTCTCGGGGGGTGTTGCAGAAGGTGATCGGGAACGCCCCACGGGATGTGTTCCATCTTGGCGACGTCCAAGTCTGGGGCCATGCCACGCAGGCCGTCGGCCATCGCAGGCGTCGGCACCACGATCGCAGTCGCCCAGTGGGCGCTCTGGCGCAGGACTTGGCGCTGCGTCGCGTTGGAGGTGGCACAGAGCAGGTCGGTGCCGTGGACGAGGGCGATGCTCGGACGCCGGGGGAGCGCACGCAGCAGCGCGGGCGTGGCGCCGAAGGTCAGGTGCTGCAGATGTGTGACAGCTCCGTCGTCGGGCCTGAGGACGTTGGCCATCGCGCTGCTGAGGGCATGGACGTAGGTCCAGAAACGCGGCCCGGTCAGGCACTTGCCCTCGACCTTCAGAGCTTCGAAGGGGGGTGCCGGCGGACTGCCGTTGTCGAGCATGAACACGCGCGCGGAGATCAACGGCTCTGCGCCGCCATAGAGATCGTGGAGCAGCTCAATGCTGCCGCCGGCGCTTCCCAGAGGGAGGTCCAGAGCGGTGACGACGGGGTTCATTGGTGGCCTCCGCCCGAGCGGATCTCCAGGTAGAGACGGGAGACGTCGATGCCGGTGCTGGCGGTGTACTTGCTGCCGTGCTCCTGGTAGCTCGATGAAGTGCCAAAGATGTGGAGGAACACGAGCTTGCCGAAGGTCATGCCGGGATAGACCCGGACGGGACGCGCGACTCTGATCTCCAAGGTCCAGGGGATGGCGTGCCCGGTGTGGCCGAGCGGAGCGGAGACATGGACCCAGATGCCCAGGGCCCCGATGGTGCGATTGCCGTTGAGAAGCTGGGCGTAGCGCTCTGACCAGGTCCGCTCGTGGGTTACGCCGAGGTAGAGCAAACCTGGCGAGAGTGCCATGCCGGTTTCGGGGATGGCGAGTTCCTCGAAGTCGGCCGGACGGGCGACGTCCAAGGCTCCGTCGCAGATCCTGATGCGATTGCCCAGCCGCCAGTCGTAGGCGTTGGGGGACAGTCGCCGAGGATCGTAGGGGTCGATGGTGATGTGGCCCCGGGCGACCGCGGCGCCAATGGCAGTTCCAGTCAAGATCATGAAGCACCTGCCTTGAGCTGGTCGCGCCAATGCTGGGACGGTTGTGGGCCAATGGAGTCTTGATACTTGCCGCGATACAGGGCGACGGCGCCGGCGGACACGAAGAACATGATTTGCCCGATCTTCATGCCGGAGTAGACCCTCAGCGGGCGTACAGGGGAGAGCATCAGCGTCCACTGGCCGTGGAAGCCGAGATCGCCGATCGGCGCGGTGATCTCGACGAACAGACCCAGCCGTCCGACTGACGATCGGCCGAACAGCAGTGGTACGAAGGTGTCGGACCCGACCTCTTCAACGGTGTGACCGAGGTAGAGCTCCCCTGGCAGCAGAACGTGACCTTCGCTGCCGATCGTGACAGCCAGCGTGGGGTTGAGCTCGTGAGCGTCGATCACGGGAGCGGTGTAGGTCAGCAAGGTTGACCCGAGCCGGATGTTGTAGCTGTTGGGGTTGACCTGGTCGGGGCTGAACGGGTGGATTCTGATGCGGCCGTCATCGGCCGCGGCGCTGATCTCAGGCCCTGTGAGTATCACCGGACGTCTCCTCCTTGTCCCATCAGAACGGCCTGTACGGCTTGATCGAGTGGCAGCTTCGGCCCCCTCCAGTGCCCGCCGAGGAAGGTGTCGGCCAGGTACTGGGTGGTGATGGTCTGCCGTGGTTGCCTGATGCGCGGATCACGAGCGACCACGAGTGGTCCGAGCGGGAGGGCAAGCTCGCCGAGAAGCACATCCCAGGTGCGGGTCTCCGGCAACGTGGCGTAGACGAGCTCGTTGCCGTGCGGCTCGATCGTCAGGAGGTCTCCTTCAAGGAGAACGCTGCGGAGAGGAGTCGGACGGAGACAGGTTTCGTTGAGGACGACGGCCTCCACCTCCAGGTGCGCGCGGAGCTGTCGCGCGATCTGCGTCAGGAGCTCGCGGCGGTCGAGGGGCATCTCGCGGAAGGGCATGGCGAGAGGGCCGAGTGGCACGGCCAGGCGAGCCGACAGGGCCTGGATCTGCGCGCTCAGACGAGCCACTGGATCGGCTACGGCAGTGGGCTCTGCGAAGACCCGAGCATGTGCGGTCCATTGCTGGCCATCAGGGGTGGCTTCTGCATATCCCGCGCTCAGCTCGTAGCCCTTGACCACGATCGTGTCCCTCACGCGCACCGGCCCGTACTGCTCGCTGTGGAAGTGACCAGAGAAGATCACCGAGATGAACGGGCAGGCGGCGGCCAGGGCAAGGTCACTCTGGAAGCCGGAGTGGCTGAGCACGATCCAGTCGTCGATGTCCTCGGCGTACCGGTGCCAGAGCGCTTCGAGGGCAGGGACAGGAGGAAGGACGGCGTGATCCTTGCGGTCTCCGAAGGGGATGGTGAGGAATGCCTGTTCGCCGAATACGGCGGTCACGCACACCCGTCGGCCACTGATCTGCACGATGTGGACCGGTCGGAACAACGGTTCTCCCGTGCCGGCATCGATCGTGTTGGCACACACAGTGAGCGAGCGGATGTCGGGGTCGAGGTGGTGTCGCCAACCGTGATTGCCGGGCGCGATGACGTCGTACAGCAGCACCAGAGCCTGCCGCTCGATGTGTCCGCCGCCGAGCCGGTAGTAGCCGCTGCCCTCGAAGAAGTCGCCGCAATCGACGACCAGCGCCCGATCACGTACCGCGTGCAGGTGCGCGAGCATGGGCAGCGACCCGTCGAAGCTGGAGTGAACATCGGTGGTGGCCACGATGCTCTCCAGCACGCGATGACCGGTCATGCCGCTTCCTCGGTGATGTCCGCGCCGAGCAGCCGCAGCTTGCTCGGCAGATCGGCATGCCCACGGCGTAGTTGCGCCATGCCCTTGACCGTGGTCACCCCCGTGGCGGTCAGGGCGGCGATGATGAGGGTGGACCCGCTGCGGATGTCGTTGGCCGTCACCTGGGCCCCGACGAGCCTCTGGGGGCCTGAGAACCGGCACTGGGTCGCCGACAACTGCTCGATGACGGCGCCGAGCCGGGCAAGTTGCGGGATGAGGTTGCCGTGCCGCCCCGGGTTGATGGCATCGGCGAACAGGTGCACTCCCGGCGCCCCCAGGGCCACGGCCATCAGCGGCGGCTCGAAGTCGGCGTCCAGCCCGTCCGGCGCCAGGGACGCGACCGCGCGCAGCGGCTGTCCGCTCAGTTGAGTGTCGATGGCCTGCACCGTCAGCGTGTTCGCACCGGCATGGGCGGGGATGCCCAGCCAATCGAACGCCTCGATGGCCGGCAGGACGTCCACCGCCCGTACTCCCTTGATCACTGCACATCCCCGGCTCACCGCGACCGCGCAGGCCAGTGTGACCGCCTCGACCTTGTCCCCGGGCACCTCCCAGAGGAGCGGACCCCAGACATCGTCGGACGGTGGCACGAGATTCACCGCGACCTCGTCCCCGCACACGTCCCAGCCGGCTTCCCGGAGGAACGCCATGATCTCCACCACTTCAGGCGACAGGTTCGGCTGGAAGAGAGTCAGCCGACAGCGGTCGACGACCGCACGGAGCATGGCCGCCACGGTGGCGCCACGAGACCGGAACGGCAGTGAGATCTCCATCGAGATCGTCCTGGTCGCTGCCCTCTGAACCTGATAGCCCTCGCTGTGCAGCTGCACTCGATCCGCGAACGCCTCGTAGATCCGGAAGTGCAGATCCATGCCCCGCTCTCCGATGGCACAGCCGCCGGGCCAGGGAAGGCGTGCTTGTCCGCACGAGGCGAGGAGGGCCGGCACCAAGTAGTACGAGGCGCGGATGCGTGCGGCGTCGGCGAGCTCTGGCGGTTGTCCATTGAACGAGATGGGCTGAATCACCACCTCCTCGGGATTGGTGACCGATCGGGCGACGCTGTAGCCACACTGCTGGAGAAGACCGAGCATGGTCTCCACGTCCTGGCACTGCGGCACATTGCTCAGGTGCACGAGTCGTCCCACCGCTGCAGCCGCCGCGATCAAGGGAAGGGCGGCGTTCTTTGAGCCATCGACTCGAATGGAGCCGACCAACGGTTCCCCGCGGCGGATGGATACCGCTTCAGCGACTGACAGAGCCGAGGACTTGGTCATCTGGGATCCCTTTCTGAAAGCAGCCGTACCGATCGAGCTGGTACGTCGGAGGACTTGACTGCTGTCAGTAGATGACCTGCGACTGAGCGCTGTCAGGGTGACAAGGGGGGACACACAAGGACGTCGGGACCCATCGGTGCATCAGTGTTGATCAGTGGCCTCGCCGATGAGCACGGAGCTGGCCTCGGCTCCAGGTGCGGCTCCTTCGACCCTCGACAGCGCGCGTGCGAGGGCGACGAGGCCGTCGGAATCTCGGTCATCGACCCGACCGGCGAGATCCCACGCGACGTCGTGACCTGGATAGAGCCGACCCACGAGCCGTGGGTGGAACAGACACACTCAAGGTCGATTTGTGCGGCGAGTCGCGGCGAACGGAGACTCCCTCGTGCTTCATGGCGAGGCGGGTGTGGGTAAGACCGCACTGCTGGAAGCCGCCGAAGAGGCGGCTGTGACGCGCGGGATCCCGGTCATCCGGACCGCCGGAGTCGAAGGCGGCACGGATCTGGCCTACGCGGCCCTCCATCGCCTGCTGAAGCCGTTCCTCCCACGGCTCGACGAGTTGAGCCCTCTGCAGCGCGGCACGCTGGCCACGGCGCTCGAACTCGACGACGGGCCGCCTCCCGACCGGCTGGCCGTGTCCAACGCCATGCTGTCACTGCTCGTGCTCGCCCGAGGAGAGGGCGCGCTCCTGGTCATCGTGGACGACCTGCCGTGGCTGGACCGTATGAGCGCGGCCGTCCTGGCGTTCGTCGCGCGGCGTCTCGACGGACCCCGGATCGGTTTTCTCGGAGCCCTCCGCGCAGGCGAGTCGAGCTTCTTCGACGGCGGCGGCGTCGCGGCCCTCGAAGTGATGCCGATCGGCCAGGCCGCCGCGGATGACCTGATTGACCAGCGATTCCCCGGACTGGCACCGCGCGTCCGCCAGCAAGTGCTGGAGGAAGCGGCGGGAAATCCACTGGCGCTGCTTGAGCTGCCCGTGCGCGTCGTGGATCGGCACCATCAACGGCTGACGATCCCGATGCCGTCGCTCATGCAACAGCTCCGATCGACCGTCTCCGCCCTCCCCGGCGCACTGCTCACCCTGACCATCACCGGAATCGCGCAACCGAGCACCGCCCACGCGGCGACGATCGTCATCGTCCATGACTACACCGAGATAGTGAGGGAGTCGGCCAGCACCGGCGTGACCTGCCCGACGGACCAGGTCCTGCTCGGCCGCGCCCACTCCGGGGATGAGAACGGCCTCACCGCCTATTACTGCGGCTTCATTCTCATCGAGGGGGAACTTGTCACAGTAGGCGCACCCCAGTGGAGCGAGTCCCAGAAGGAGAGTGACTCCTCCTTCACCGCTCCGGGCGACCAGGTTTCGGTCGGCCGCCTACACAGCGGAGACGAGAACGGGAGGACGCGCTTCGCCGCCGCCACCCTGACCGTTGGGGGACGAGTCGTCAGACTGACCTCATACCGCTGGACCGAAACCCAGAGGGAGCCCTACAGCTTCTTCAAGGCAGACGCATACGAGGTCATGGTCGGCCGCGCACACAGCGGGGACGAGAACGGCCCAACCCGGCACCAAAACGCCAGGATCGCCGGCTAGAACTCAGCATCAGCAACCGTCGGGCCTCCTCAGCCCCCTGGGCGGCCGACAACTCGACCTCCTGTATCACGCGAGGCGCAAGACCTCACAGGGATGCGCCACCCGCGAACAGAAGTAACCTCTGGGCTGAAACGCCGCATCGGTGGACAGCTTGACAGCTTGCATAGCGTGGTGGAGGTTCTGGCGGACAGGGCCCAACGCTAGGCCACCCCTTGCTCAACGGCCAGATTCGATGTCACCGGATAATAACCGCTCGATGCGAACTGAGAAGTGGGAGAATTTCTCGCGCTTCGAATACGGCACTGGTACAAGCGTCGCGCGCCGATCTCGACCCGCTGCACGTCATCACGGCACGCTCCTAACACGACCAGGCACCTTTATCAGCTCAATGCCGCCGCATCGGCAACCCCATTGGATGAATACAGTCCACGAATTCCCTACCCTCTCGGCGATTCAATCTTTCTGTCAATATATGGCTCGCCAGATATTGACGACCACCATCCTGAGTTAGACCGTCAGATCACCGGATGGCGGCCTCCGGCAAGGCGAGGGGACGGCCGCTCCGCCGGTCATGAGGTTCGCCAACCGTACGGAGAACCAGACCATGACGGTGTACGTGGCAATCTTGAGCAGCCGAAAACCCAACATGCTGGCTCTGGAGAACACCAGTGAATTGGTCAAGGAAGGCGTCCGCCCCATCATCGAAGTTGCGGCAGGCGACAACGACACGGAGATCAAAGCTGTGGCCAAGCGGGTCGTGGAGTACGTCCGCAAAAGCAATCCAGACGGCAGCATCGACCTGGCGTTAGACACCGCTCCCTTGGCCGACGTCTTCGGTCCTGAGGGCACTAGGGAGGCACTGCGGCTGCTGACGGCGGGTCTCGGCCATTACTCCTTCCGGCCCGTGGTTCATGCCGACCGTGCCACTGGTGATGATCTGAGCGAGATACGCCATGCGGTCATCGAGCTGCAGACAGGGGTGTGCTTACGAGTCGGCGCTCCCTTCGCCTACACGCTGCGCGATCCGCAATTGCTTCTCGACCAGCTTGACCAGATCGGAGTATCCATCCAGCAGGCAGATCTCGTACTGGACTGCGGCTATCTGAAGGAGCCCTCCAAGACCGGCGACCTCGTGTCAACCCCCTTGGAGCATCTGCTGGGCCGGCCCTGGCAATCGGTGACGGTGGCGGCGGGAGCGTTTCCGCCTCCCGGAGAGTTCTCGCCGCCCATGAAACCCGGAACCGGCCGAGCCCCCAGGCGAGAAGCAGACTTGTGGCGCCTGTTGAGCAGCTACCGAGACAGGGTCAGCTACGGCGACTACGGGGTCGATCATCCCGGGCTGATCCCTGGCAAGGACAATTGGCCGGCTCCGAACCTCCGCTATACCGTGCAACAGGAGTGGAAGCTGTACTACTGGCCCAAAGGGATCGACCGCAGGAACACGCCGTTCTTCGATCTCTGCAAGACGCTGGTCAAATCCTCCGACTGGCCGCGCGAGGGCGCGGCATTCTCCTGGGGAGACGAGCAGATAGCCAGAGCAGCTTGCAAAGAGGGTGGCCCGGGTGGACCGACGCAGTGGAAGGCGTACTCCTTGTCGCACCACCTGGCCGCCATCGTGAAGATACTGAGCGGATCGTCGCAGCCGTGAAGGGCTATGCCAGGTCGACGCCGTAGCGGGTGTGGTACGCCTTCAGCCGGGCCACAGCGTGCATCGCCACCTGGACGACATCGTCGTAGATGCGCTGCCTCTGCGCATCGCGCTGTGCCGCAGGCGCGGGCTCGGATGCTTCGGCGGCAAGCCTGCCGAGCAGCGCCACCACAGTGATCACCCTGCCGCGCTCCCCCTCAAACAGGTCTGTTCCGGGCGGGCGGGCAGCTTCTCCCGTTCGCGGGCGACATCGTCGAACGCAGCCATGAACCGTAGCCGGGTGGCGTGCGCCTGCACGGCTTCGACGACGAACTCGGCCACCTACCGTGGGTGGGCGGCGTCGGCGATCTCGAAGTAGAAGTCGTACTGCTCTACGTAGCCTGCAGTGACTGCCCACGTGCCATGCTCGTCCTTGTCCGGGTTGGTCTGGCCGGGGATGACGGTCCACTGAAGGACCTGACGCAGGAACCGACACCGGCACCGCCTGGGTCTGGCTTCAGACGTCGCGAAGGCTGAGAGCGGGACCAATCTGGAGCCCTTCGCGTCCCGGGCCCGGACGGGTGTGCTCCCCGCGCACGCGGGGATGGTCCCCAGGGCGGCAGCACGGCGAAGGTGGCCTCGCCGTGCTCCCCGCGCACGCGGGGATGGTCCCGAGATGTCCACGGTGCGGTCGGTGTCCTGGGCGGTGCTCCCCGCGCACGCGGGGATGATCTTGAGGCGCGGGCGGCAGGCAGGGGAAAGTCATGAGGCGCTCGCATGACGGCTGCCCTTCGCATGCCCCACCCAGCGAATGGGCCGCAGATCGGTGGCGGACGAATCGCCTGCTCGTTGAGGTACTCGGACGCGCTGGGACGGGCAACGGACAACGATTCGGGGAGCCAGGGAAGGGAGCCAGCGCCCGCCGACTAAGACCGACATCACGAGAGCGGCAGTGACGATGAGGCAGGTAGAAGGCTCCCCGTCCGACTCCTTCAGACCATGGCAGACCCTCGTCCCCTGCCGCAACGTCAACGTCAAACCGATGCGATTTCGGCTCTCTGGCTGGTCGGAAGGGGCTTCGGGGCTCTGTACTGACCTCTGAGAGCCACTGCTCTACCCGGCTTGCGGCTTGAAGATCTTGTCCATCACGACCGCGCCCCCGGTCAGGGCCGGCCTGATCTCTTCCCGGTAGACGGTCTCGGTCATGTGCGTTGAGGAGTGGCCAACGATGCGGGCGAACTTCAGGATGAAAAGGCCTCCCTGTGTCAGTGAAGCGGGGGAAATCGGCGGGGGCGCTCGCCCCCGCCGAGGGGTGCACTTAGCCGGAGCTCTCCCTGATGGCATAGCGGGTGTGCGTGCCGTCGAGCCACGCGTCGTCGATCTCCCTGCCGGTGATCCGGCCGATGAGGCGCAGGGCCGAGGTGACCTCCGCGTACGCGGTGTCGCCGAAGAAGGACAGGCCGTCGAGGTAGTCGTCGAGCGCGTCGGGATCGCTACCGTCCCGCTCCTCGGGATCGCCGACGACCAGGGAGGTGACTAGTTCCCCGCCGACAAGGTACTGGAGGTCTTCCACACCATCGAGGTCGTGCAGTGGCCAGCCGAGGCTGAGCAGTCTGCGCTTCTCGCCGGAGAGCCGCGCCCAGGCGTCCCACTCCCAGAGCCGGTTCCCGTCGAGCTGGATCGCCAGGATCCAGCCGGGGGCGTAATCGCCGATCCAGACGACTCCGCCCTCTTGCCCGCGATACTCGCCCGTCACGATCTCCCGGATGACGCCGGGCCGGGCGGTGTCCGGGTCGGCGCCCAGCCGGTGCGCCGCCTGCTCGACGGTGAGCCCCTCGCACCAGACGCCGCGGAAGGGGGTCTCGAAGTCGATGCCGTGCGCGGCGAGCCGATTCCACAGATCGGTGTCGTGATCCATGCGTTCCTCCTTCGAGGTGGAGGCCGGGGGCGCGACGACGTCGCCTCCGCGCCCCCGGCCGGTGTCAGTTGGCGATTCTGACCCAGAACTGGTTCTCATTCCCGACGCGGTAGCGGGAGTAGAAAGCCGCCAGGTACTGACCGTGCAGGTGGTTCTTGTCGCGGTTCACGTACCGCACGGAGAAGTGTCCCTTGGAGTTGTATGCGCCGTTCTTGGTCGAGGCGAACGGGTACTCGTCGCACTGCAGAGCGGGAACGGACTTCCCGTTCACTATGACGTTCGCGGGCCAGGTGCCCGCCGTTTTCATCTCGGCACGCCGCGCGCGGCAGGCCGGACCGATCGCCTTTCTGTTCTTGTAGGTGAGAGTGTCGCGTTTCGGGGTGTCCTTCGGATCGGTGTGCCGCACCAGCGGCAGGATCGCCGGATTGGTGTAGGCGTTCCCCTGATCGTTGTAGACCCGGGGTGCGTCGACGAAGCCGGGCATGATCTTCTGCTGAGGGCCGTTCTCGCCGATCGGCGGCAGTTTGGGGATCGTGTCGCCCGGTGTCTTCATCGCGGTGTCGAGGTGGGCGACGACCTCGTCGATCCCCGTGTCGCTGCGTTTCATGGTGAAGATCCGCTTTGCGAAGGGGAAGATGCAGGCCCCCCTGTGCTGGCGGTCGGTGAAGCCCTTGGAGAAGGTTATGTCGTCGCAGCGGACCGTGGGTGCGTACTCGCGGCCGGGATGGGTGGGCAGCCCGATCGCCTGGATCCCGTAGGGCAGCTTGATGTCACCCAGGACGTTCTGGTACTCCATCTTGGCCCACAGCGGCCGCGCCTCGTTGAACCAGGGGATTCCGCCGAACTCGAAGAGCAGCGGACGGATCGTGCAGTTGTGCGAGCCCCCCTCCGCGACCTTCGACTTGACGAGCCACTCGTTGTAGCCGTTGGCCTTCCACTTCTTGATCGTCTCGCGCCGGGAAGCGCCTTCGACGAGTTCGCAATCGGTGCCGTCGCTGCCGGTCGGCTGGACGTCGAGCTGCAACGACTTGGATTCGTCGTAGTCGTCGGTCTCCTCGCCGTCGTCGTAGCCCTTGATGTTGCTGAGCTGCGTCCAGATCTTGACCTCGTCGGGTTTGCGGTCGCCGCCGCCCACGACCGCGCTGCCGTCGGCGGTGCCGAGGTAGCTGTGCATGACGACGGTGGCCTCGACCTTGTATCCGTCGTCAGGCGTGGGCGGGTACTTGTCCGGCTCCAGTGGGTGGAAGGTCCAGTCGCCGTAGGCGAGGAACTTGCTCCAGCAACCGCTGTAGGGACGGACGTCGGCCCAGCCCGGTGTCGCGTACGGCGAGCCGGAGGTGGTGCGCGCCCGGGCGCAGTCCGCGAGGGTCTTCACTCGGTCGTAGTCGAACGGGGGAAGGGCCGCTGCCGCCGCAGTGGTGGTGGTGGCCGCCGGGGCGTCGTCCTCGGCGGCGGCGCTCGGCGGGCTGGCCAGTGCGGTGATCTCGGATCCGGTGAGGGCCCGCTGGTAGAGACGGACCTCGTCGACCGCTCCGACCATGGCACTGCCGAGGGTGAGCGCGCCCTCCGCCCGCCACGCGGGCGAGGCCACGGTCTCCGACTTGAGCAGCGTCCCGTTCCGGTACAGGGACACGCTCGAGGAGGCCGCGTCGTAGACGCCCGCGAGGTGGAACCACTCCCCGACGGGCGGCTCGACATCGGAGTACACGCCCGCCGAGCTCGCGTCGGCCGTGTCACCCGAGGTCAGGGTGAACTGCAGGCCCCGGTCGGCGCTGTTGCCCAGCCGGAAGGCGGGCTGCTGAGTGCCGCGCTGTTCGACGGCGGTGTAAGTGCCCTCCTTGTCATGCCAGCGGAGCCAGGTGCTGACGGTGAAGCTCTGGTCCGTCCTGATGACCGGCCCCGAGGTGCGCGCGAGCGGCTCCTCACCGGGGACAGTCAGATCGACCGTGGCCTGCTGCCAGTCCGACCAGGCCGAGGAGGCGCCGGTGCCGACGGCGCGCACGCGCCAGCGGAACAGCCAGCCGTCGGTGAGCTTGCCCGCGGGTACCTCGATCGACGCCTGGGAGCCGGAGGCGACGCCGTCGACCCCACCCGCCCAGATCTGGCCCGAGCCCTGTCCGGCCGGGGCGGCCGGGTCGTGTTCGAGCTCGATCTCCGCGCGGAGCGGCTGCCCGGCGGGATCGGTGACGCTCGCCCGCATGGTGGGGGTCACGCTGGTGACCACGGTCTTGCCCGCCACCACGGAGGAGGGGGTGACGGTGAGGCCGGCCACGGTCGGCGTCGGCTGGGAGACACGCAACAGCCGCCAGTCCGCCCACGCCGAGGCGGCCGAGTCCGAGACGGCGCGTGCCCGCCAGCGAAGGTGCCAGCCGTACTGAAGCCTGTCGGCGGGGAGGGTGACGGTGGCCTGCGTACCCACGGTGATGCCGTCGACTCCACCCGCCCAGATCTGGCCCGAGCCCTGTCCGGCGGGAGCGGCCGGATCGTGTTCGACCTCGAATTCGGCGCGCAGCTTGCCCGCCGCCGGGTCGGCGACGGTGGCCAGCAGGGACGGTGTCAGCACGCCGGTGACGGTCTCGCCGCCGACCTGCGTGGACGGGTTCACCTGGAGGTCGGTGACGCTCGGATCGGACACCGGGTCGGGCGGGTCGACAGTGAGACTCTGCCAGTCCGACCACGGCGAGCTGACGGAGGCGGCGTCGACCGCCCTGATCCGCCAGCGGACCTTCCAGCCGTCGCTCAGCTTGCCCCCGGGAACGGTGACGCTCGCCCGGGTGCCAGAGGGTACGCCGTCGACGCCGCCGCTCCAGATCTGGCCGCTGCCCTGGCCGGTGGCGGCCGGGTCGTGCTCGACCTCGACCTCCGCTCTGACCGGCTGCGCGGCCGGGTGGGTGACGATCGCCCGCAGGCTCGGGGTGAGGCTGCCGGTCGAGACCACACCGCCGGTGCTGGTCGACGGGCTGACGTCGAAGCCGGACACCGTCGGGTTGGGCACGTCGACGAGCGCGAACTGCCAGGACGACCAGGCGGAGGCCGTGGTCGCGGCCGCGTTGACCGCGCGGGCCCGCCAGCGGATCCGCCAGCCGTCGGCGAGCTTGCCCGAAGGCAGTGTCACAGCGGAGCTGCCACCGGAGGTGACCGGCGTAGAGGCACCCGCCCAGATCTGGCCGCTGCCCTGCCCGGTCGCCGCCGGGTCGTGCTCGACCTCGAACTCGCCGGTCAGGTTGCCCCCGACGGTGTCGGTGACGACGGCTGCCAGCTGTGGGGTGAGCGAGCCGGTCACGACGCTGCCGTTCACCGTCTGCGCGGGGCTGATCTGCAAGGTGCCCACCGCCGGGGTGGAGGCGGGCGCGCTGGTGGTGACGGTCAGCTTCGGCGTGGGATCGGCGTACTCGGTGTTCTCCGAGGTCGCGAAAACGCGGTAGTTGTCGGCGGGACTGGACTCGGTCGGATGCATCAGCACCAGGCCGTGGTTGGCCGCGCCCGCCGCCCAGTCCTGGGCGATGCCGGTGACGTTCCACTCCATCACGCCGGGGAAGGTCGCGCAGTCCGAGTTGGTCGCCGCCCTGTTGATCTGAGCGTCCTCCGTGGTGGAGGCGGGCTTGCCGGTCCAGGTGAGGTTGTTCGCGTCCCACGCGCCGGTCAGCCTGCGCACCTGGATGCCCGCGCCGACCGCGCTCCCGCAGGCGGGGGCGTCGACGTTCAGCAGCGACAGCTTGGCGTTGGTGACGGTCTTCCCGGCCAGGCCTGTGGTGTCGAAACGCAGGTGAGGACGGTAGATGGAGCCGACCATCCGCCCGGCCATCATGTAGTCCAGGTCGGGATCGGCCGGGTCGCTGGGGAAGTCGGAGCCGGTCTCGACGTCGTCCTGGAAGAGCAGGGCGACCGTCGGGTCGACCCGGATCGGCAGCATGGTGGCCGGATCGGACAGGAAGGCGTGGTCGGGCTTGAGCACCAGCTCCGTCTTGCCCTTGGCGGTGATCACCCGGGTGTCTATCGGCGCCCGCCTGGCGCGCTGCGCCCGGCCCTTGTTGCTGGCGTCCCACATGATCGGCCGCGCGCCCGAGGCGACGGTCTTCTTGTCGCGGCCCTTGAGCAGCAGCCGCCCGCTGTTGTCGGCCGAGAGGGTGAGACCCGAGCTCTCGACGCCGATCCGGATCTCGAGCGGCCTGGCGGGCCGCTCGCGGACCACTACGTCGTGACGGAATCCGGCCGGCAGGACGGTGACCACGAGATCGGCGCCCTTGCCCGCGGCGTCGCTCCAGGTGACCACGTTGCCCTTGACCGTCGGTTTGGGCAAAGCGGTCGGCCAGCGCAGGCCGTAGTTCTTATTGCCGGAGGTCATGCGCACGAAGGGCGCGGCACCGCCCGTGGAGATCTCCAGGCTGGCCCCGCCCGCGATCGCCTTGGGCCGCAGCACGCCCGCCCGCTCGGTGAGCGAAGTGTCGATCGGCACCCAGCCGTCGCCGGATCGGGTGCGGATCGGCCCGGTGGTGATCTCGGTCTTGACCGTGCCGTCCGGCATCGCATGCGTGATGCTGGACTCGGTTGTCTTCGCGCTCAGCTCGACCGGCGCTCCGCGCTGGCGCGCCTCGTGCAGGGCGATGGCGGCCTGCTGACTCTCCGGGAGGTTCGACAGCGCCTGGCCGATTCGGCCCGGCACCCAGCGGGTGCCCTCCGACAACGTCGCGTCGTGGTCGAGCCCGCCGACGTCGGCGGCCGTCCGCCCGGCGCCCTCGTCGAGCGGCCAGTGCGCGGCCTCCGCGCTCGCCGCCGCCGTCGTGGTGAAAGACCAGGTGTACGGTGTGACCACGTTGTCCCAGACGTCGGCGGCCTCCCGCACCTCAGCCGTGTAGGTGGTGCCTGGCCGCAACGCGGCGCCCGGCGTGAAGGTCAGGGTCGTGTTGGCGGCGTCCATCACCGCCGTCCCGTCGACCGGGGCTCCCGTGTCGTCCTTGAAGGTGAACGCGGCGTCCCAGACCTCCTGGTCGAAGGTGACGCTGACGCTCGTGCCGGTCGGCACCTCCTGGGCGCCCGCCGAGGGCGTGACCGTGACGACCGTGGGTTCCGTGGTGTCCTGCACGTCCGGGTCGGGGCTGCTCCACGTGGTTCCCGGCGCCGGTTGGAGCTGTTCCGGCTTCACCTCGTAGCCGCCGTTGACGGCGGCGTCCAGGACCGCGGCCTCGTTCAGGGAGATCGTCGACTGGTCGGCGGCGTTGGCCTCCGGCTGGGCCATGGCGACCGCCTGGTCGTAGCTGGGCCAGGTGGAGAAGTCGTAGTCGGAGGAGAAGGCGACGCGTCGCTTCGGCGCGGGCTCGTAGTCGATGAACAGCACCGGGCCTCGGCCGTCGCCGCCCGTGTACTGGTCGGAGCGGTACTGCCGCCAGTTGGCCGCGGCGACGCCCTCGGTGGCGGCGCGGATCATCAGGCCGTGGTCGGGGGTACCGTTGGCCCACGCCTGGACGATGCCCTCGATGGAGTGGTAGATCTCGCCGCTGCCCGAGCAGCCCGCGAGCGTCGCGCTGTAGCCGCCGGGGGCGACGACGGCGTCGGTGCTCGTGCTGGAGGGCTGGTTGGCCCAGGTGAGCGTGGAGTAGTCGTAGGGCGAGGTGAGGCGGCGCGCGACGATGCCGACGCCGACGGAGGAGCCGCACGCGTTGGCGTGGTAGTTCCACAGGCGCAGGTCGGCGTTACGGATGATGGCGTAGTCGAGGTCGGTGCCGTTGATCACGTAGCGCAGGTAGGTGCGCCACAGTTCGCCGTCGGCCGATCGCCCGGCGCGCAGCCAGGAGGACAGCGTGGCCGAGTTGGGGTACTGCACGCTGGAGACGAAGGTGTCGGAGGAGTCGCCCGCGCCGATCCAGGTGCCGGTGATCGAGACGGTCACGGGGTAGGTCACCGCCGTGTCGGCCAGGAAGGCGGCGTCGGGGGTGAGTTCGAGGGTGGAGCGCCCTGAGGTGTCGGTGGTGAGCGCGGTGTCCACTTTTCCGGTCTTGCCCTGCTCGGGTGCCTGGGCGGCGAGGGCGTCGACGGCCTGGGCGATGAGCGGGGGCGTCTCGGCCTGTCCTTGGGCGGACATGAGCTGGGGATGGCCGTCGGCGGCCTTGCCGTACACCTTGCCCTTGGGGAGGGTGACCGGAAGGCTGACCTTGACCGGGCCGGTGGGACGGGTGCGGAAGACCACGTCCTGCGCGAAGCCGTCGGCGAGCGCGGTGAGCAACAGGTCGGCGCCCTTGGCGACGGCGTCGGGGTAGGTGATCGTGTTGCCGTTCACGGTTGGCTTGGGTAGCTTGCGGCCCACGCCGATGGAAACGGGGCCGTCGGCGCCGGTGGCGGTGACCAGGGTTTTGGCGCCTTCGCCGCCGAAGGTCAGCGGGGTTTTGACGAGCGTGGCCGCGAGTGTGCCGTCGGACTTGGCGGCGATGGTGGTGTCGATCGGCCGCCAGGCGCGCTTGCCGCCGGCGTCCGCCACCGCCAGCTGGACCGGGGTCGTGCTCAGTTCGGCGTGCAGGGTCTTGCCGTCGGGGTTGGCCCAGACCTGCATGGTCTCGGTCTCGCTGGTGGGCACTCTGACGCGTCTGCCCGCGTCGGCCGCCTTCCGCTGCGCGGTCGCGACCTCTTTCTCGATCTTCGCTTCGGGGAACCGCTTGGCAGCGGTGGCCGACGGGGCGGGATCGGCCGCCGCCGGGCTTGGGGGGAGCGCCACCAGGAAGGAGGCGCTCAAGGCTAACGCGAGCCGTACCGCGCGCCGTTGCTGAATCGTCACTTAACCCTCGTCATGGGAGAAAGTAAGCAGGGACGATGATCTTCTATCAGTGATGATCAACAAGGGGCAATGGCTTCGGCCTGGCGGCACGATGGCTGCCATGTTCGTGACGAGTACCACGCGGGCCGGAATCCCCCCGGCCGCCCGACCTCCGCGCAGACCGTGCGGCCCGCGGGTGTCTTCGACATCAACGAGTCGGCGACGCGCGCCGCGCTGACCCGGCTGGTATCTGGCGGCGATCTGACCCGCACCCATGACGGGTTCCTGTTGAGCGAGCCGCTGCCGGGCGCGCAGGCAGCGGGTGCTGCACGAGATCGACACCGGCGGCATCGGCCTGGAGCGGATCACCCCCACGGGCGTGGGGACCGGCATCGGAACCGCAGGCCGTGAACCCTCACCGACGGATCACCCCCACGCGGGGATGGTCCCGAAGAGACCGGCCAGTACGAGCAGACGTACACATGCTCCCTGCGCACGTGGGGAGGTTCCCGGGGCGCGGGCGGCAGGCAGGGGAAAGTTATGAGGTGCTCGCATGATGGCTGCCTTTCGCATGCCCCACCCAGCGAATGGGCCCGCAGATCGGTGGCGGACGAATCGCCTGCTCGTTGAGGTTCTCGGACGCGCTGGGACAGGCAAGAGACAGCGGTTCGGGGAGCCAGAGAAGGGAGCCGACGCTCGCCGACAAAGACCGACATCACGGGACCGGCAGTGACGATGAGGCAGGTGGAAGGCTCCCCGTTCGACGCCTTCGTGCTCGGGCCACGAGCCGCCGACGGCCTCCTTGATGACCGTGGGGTGGAGTCATCATCCGGCGTGGGCGTATGCCGGCGACTGGTCACGGTGATCGGGCCTTCCCCCAAGGCCAGGTAGTTAAGGTCGTCGTGGTGTTGTCAAACGCGCGAGTTCTCAGGACGTGGGAACGGAGATCCAGTAGAACGGTGATCTTCCA
>NZ_JBEYTJ010000077.1:0-16859 GCF_040642995.1 Nonomuraea sp. NPDC047529
GGGCCGCCGGCCTCGGTCGCCGTCGGCGGGGCCTCCGACGGCAACTTCACCGCCGGGGCCGGCACGCCCACCCTGGACGGCCTGGGCGCGGTCGGCGGCGGCGCCCACGCCGACGACGAACACGTGCTGGTCGCCGAACTGCCGGGCCGCACCCGCCTGCTGACCGCCCTGGTCGCCGATCTGCTGACCGCGTAGCGGTGACCCTCCTTGTCCGGCCGGACGAATCCGGCGCCGCCGCCCGGTGCTCGCCGACCAGCTACGGGACGGGAGCGGCTGCGACCATGACCGGCGTGACTGATCTCATCCGTGACCGTCGCGACTCCCGGCCCGTCGAGGCCGCGTGCGCCGCGGCGCAGGCCGCCGCCGACGGCGCGGGCATCGACATCCGCCCTCTGGACAGCGTCGGCGAGCTGGAAGCCGTCCGCCGCCTGTACGAGCACATCTGGCGCACCGGCGAGAACAACCCGCCGGTGACGGCCGACCTGCTGCGCGCGATGTCGAAGGCGGGCAGCTACGTGAGCGGCGCGTTCGACGGCGGCCGGATGGTGGGCGCCTGCTTCGGCTTCTTCTCCCCGCCGGCCCGCGCCGCCCTGCACAGTCACATCGCCGGCGTGCTGGCGGGCATGCAGGGCCGCAACGTCGGCTTCGCGCTGAAGCTGCACCAGCGCGCCTGGGCGATGCGGCGCGGCGTCGGCGAGATCTGCTGGACCTACGACCCCCTGGTACGCCGCAACGCCTACTTCAACCTGGCCAAGCTGGGCGCCACCCCGTCCGAGTACCTGCCGAACTTCTACGGCCCCATGGACGACGACATCAACCGCGCCGACGACACCGACCGCGTCCTGGTCAGCTGGCGGCTGGAGACGCCCGCCGTCGAGGCGGCCTGCGCGGGCCGTCCGGCCCGGACGGACGCGGCGGCGGCCCGGACGGCGGGCGCGGCCGTGGCGCTGGAGGCGTCCGCGGCGGGCGGGCCGCTGACCCGGTACGCCGGCACGCCCACCGTCCTGGTCGGCGTGCCCGGCGACGTCGAGGCGATGCGCGAGAGCGACCCGGCCCGCGCCGCCGACTGGCGCAGGGCGCTGCGGGACGTGCTGGGCGAGCTGCTCGACGGGGGCGCCCGGGTGCGCGGCTTCGACCGTACAGGCTGGTACATCGTGGACAGGCAGGAGACGGAATGAAGATCACCGCAGTCGAGGTCCGCACGGTGGAGATGCCGCTCGTGACGCCGTTCCGCACGTCGTTCGGCACCGAGACGGTACGGCAGGCGGTGCTGGTGCGCGTCGTCACCGACGAGGCCGAGGGCTGGGGCGAGTGCGGCGCGGGCACGGCCCCCCTGTACTCCTCGGAGTACACCCACGCCGCGGCCGACGTGCTGACCCGCTTCCTGGTCCCGGCGCTGGGCGGCGTGGCGGACCTGGACGCGCACAAGGTCGCCCCGGCGCTGGCCGCGTTCAAGGGGCACCGGATGGCCAAGGCCGCGCTGGAGACCGCCGTCCTGGACGCCGACCTGCGCGCCCGCGGCGTCCCGCTGGCCCACGCGCTCGGGGCGGTGCGCGACAGCGTGCCGTGCGGGGTGTCGGTGGGCATCACCGGATCGATCCCGGCGCTGCTCGACGCCGTCGCCGAATACCTGGACGCGGGCTACCTGCGGATCAAGCTGAAGATCGAGCCGGGCTGGGACGTCGAGCCGGTCCGGGCCGTGCGCGAGCGGTTCGGCGACGTCCCGCTCCAGGTGGACGCCAACACCGCGTACGGGCGCGGCGACCTGCGGCACCTGGCCGGGCTGGACCCGTTCGGCCTGCTGCTGATCGAGCAGCCGTTCGCGCAGGACGACCTGATCGGGCACGCCCGGCTGGCCGAGCGCATCACGACGCCGATCTGCCTGGACGAGTCGATCGTCTCGGCCCGCGCCGCCGCCGACGCGATCGCACTCGGGGCCTGCCAGGTGGTGAACATCAAGCCGGGCCGGGTCGGCGGCCATCTGGAGGCCCGGCGGATCCACGACGTCTGCGCCGCGCACGACGTCCCGGTGTGGTGCGGCGGCATGCTGGAGACCGGCGTGGGGCGGGCCGCCAACGTGGCACTCGCCGCGCTGCCCGGGTTCCTGCTGCCGGGCGACACCTCGGCGTCCGATCGCTACTACCGGACCGACCTGACGCCGCCGTTCCGCCTGGTGGACGGGCACCTCGCGGTGCCGACCGGCCCGGGGATCGGCGTCGCCCCCATCCCGGAGGTCCTGGAGGAGGTCACCGTCGCGAAGACCTGGGTGCCGATGCCGTCCTGACCGGTTCGTCCGTTTCGACGGATCAGCCGGTAGCATTTCGTCATGCCGGACGAACGACGTGCCACCGGGGCGGCGCTAGCTTCGGGAGCGTGCTCGTCCCCATGACCGGCCTCCCGCGTGCCAGCCTGGGCCGCGTCCTGGAGGAACTCGGTGCCACCCTGCTCCACGTCGTCTGCGGCGACGCCGCGCTCGGCCAGGACATCGGCGGCGTCGTCATCCACGACCCGCTCGACGAACCCGAGCTGCCCGCAAACGCGCTGGTCCTCGGCGTCGGCCTGCACGACCCGGCCGACGTCGAGCGGGTCGTGACCCGGCTCGGCCGGCACGGCGCCGCCGCGCTGGTGGTCCGCGCGCCCGTCGTCGCCGACGAACGGCTCGTCGCGGCGGCGGCCCGGGCGGGCGTGACCGTGCTGGCCTTCGCCCGCGGCGCGTCCTGGACGCATCTGGCGGGTATGCTGCGCGAGCTGACGTCCGAGGGGGGCCGGCTCGACCCCGACGCGCACGCCTCGGGCCCGATCCGGTCCGGCGACCTGTTCGCCGTCGCCAACGCCATCGCCGCGCTGCTCGACGCGCCGGTCACCATCGAGGACCGCAACTCGCGGCTGCTGGCCTTCTCCAGCCGCCAGGAGGACACCGACACCTCCCGCGTGCGCACGATCCTGGGCCGCCAGGTCCCCGAGCAGTACACCCGCATCCTGGAGGAACGCGGCGTGTTCCAGGCGATCTACCGCAGCGACCGGCCCGTCTTCGTGGCCCCCCTGCCCGACCCCGGCGGAACGCTCCAACCGCCCGCGCTGCCCCGGACGGCGATCGCGGTGCGCGCCGGCGACGAGATCCTCGGCACGATCTGGGTCATCGTCCCCGGGCCGCTGGGCGAGGAGCGCAGCCAGGCGCTCTACGAGGCGTCCAAGCTGGTCGCGATGCACATGGTGTGGCAGCGTGCCGACGCCGACATGGAACGGCGGCTGCGGGCCGAGCTGCTGGGCACCGCGCTGGAGAGCGGGCCCGGCTCCCTGGAGGCCGCGCGCCGCCTCGGCCTGAAGGACGAGCCGGCGGTCGTCCTGGCGCTCACCGTCGTGGGCCCGGCGGGCGAGAGCCCGCTGCCCGCGCAGCTCGCCGCCGAGCGCAGGCGGCTGGCCGACGCCTTCGCCATGCACCTGTCCGCCGTGCACCCGCGGGCCGCCGCCGCGCTGGTCGGCGACGTCGCCTACGGCATCCTGCCGCTGCCGCAGAACCGGCAGGACGCCGAGGAGCGCGCGGTCCTGGTGGCCACCGAGTTCCTGGCCCGGGTCGGCTCCCGCCTGCGCCCGCTGGTCGGCGTCGGGCGGCTGGCCGGGGACGGCTCGGCGCTGGCCCGCTCACGTTCGGGCGCGGACCGGGCGCTGCGCGTGCTGCGGTCGGGCGTCGGCGGCCGGCAGGCGGCCCGCCTGGACGACGTGCACGTGGACGCGCTGCTGCTGGAGCTGGCCGACCTCGTGCCGCGCGGCGACGTCCCCAGCGGGGCGATCGCCCGGATCGTCGCCTACGACAAGGAGCACCAGACGAGCCTGGTCGAGACGCTGGGCGCCTGGCTCGACGCCTTCGGCGACGTCTCGGTGGCCGCCGCCGCGATGTTCGTGCATCCCAACACGTTCCGCTACCGGCTGCGGCGCGCCGCCGAGGTCGGCCGCCTCGACCTCGGCTCCCCGGACGCGCGCCTGTCGGCCATGCTGCAACTGCGCCTGATGTCGATCAGGTCGGCCCCGGACGACTGACCCCGCCGCCGCGCAGGCCGAGCGTCCCGATGAGGAAGGCCAGCCACTCGGCGTCCTGCGCGACCGCGACGTCGTGGGGGGTGGCCGCGCCGTGCCCGGCGTCGTCGAAGACGTGCAGCAGGATCGGCTCGTCCCCCTGCTGGGCCGCCTGGAGGCGGGCGGCGAACTTGCGCGCGTGCCAGGGCCGGCAGCGCGGGTCGGCCGCCCCCGCCTGGATGTAGACCGCGGGGAAGACGCCGGGGCGCACCAGCTCGTACGGCGACATCCGCAGCAGCCGCCGGACCTGCTCGGGGTCGTCCGGGTCGGCCCACGCCTTGCGGATGACGAAGTCGAGGTACGGGTCGCGGACGCCGCCGATCAGGTCCAGCAGCGGCGCCCGCGGCAGGACGGCCCGCCACAGCTCGGGCCGGGTGGTGACGGCGATCCCGCACATGAGCCCGCCGTCGGAGCCGCCGGTCAGCGCGAGCCGGTCGGCGGCGCTCACCCCGTCCGCGATCAGGTGCTCGGCGACCGCCACGAGGTCGGAGTCGCGGACGTGCCGCCGTTCCCGGTGCGCGGCCCGGTACCAGTCCCCGCCGAACTCGCCGCCCCCGCGCAGGTACGCCTGCACCAGCACGCCCCCGGCGGCGACGAACGCGGCCAGGTCGGGCTGGTACTGGGGAAGCAGGGGCACATTGGCCGCCCCGTACGCCGAGACGAGCGTCGGCGCGGGCCGCGCCGGGTCCAGGCCCGCCGGGCGAACCACGTGGTACGGCACCGCGACCCCGTCGGCCGCCACCGCCTGCCCGGCCGTCACCTCGGCGTCGAGGACGACCGCCGGGGCCGACAGGGGCTCCGGCGCGCTCTCGCCGGGGCGGTGCCGGTAGACGCCCCAGGAGCTGGTCAGGGTGGAGAAGGCGAAGACGAAGTCGGCCGCCGGGACGCCGGTGGCCAGGGCGGTCAGCGCGAAGAAGGGGGCGGCGAGCGCGCCCCGGCCGGGCAGGGGCACCTCCCCGGCGACGCGGCCCGCGCGGTCGATGATCCGGACGCGGGCGAACGTCCGGTCGAACTCGCTGAGGTACAGGTGCTCGCCGACCGGTGTGAGGGAGCGCAGCACGGTGTCGCCCTCGGGGACCAGCTCGGCCCATCCCGAGGGGTCGTCCGGGTCGGCGGCGTCGAGCGGGATGGCGACCACCCGTCCGCGCGGCGCGCCGACGTCGGTGACGGCCACGTAGCGGTCGCCGACGATGTGGCCGGCGACCGTGCCGGCGCAGCGGGTGACGAAGGGACGCCAGGCCGCGCCGGGCTCGGACAGGTCGCGGACCGCGCACGGGATCGGACTGCCCACCCGGTGCGCGGCCACCGCCCATCTGCCGTCGGGCGAGTACTGGACGAGCGTGTACTCGCGCGAGCCCGCCGGGACCGGGACCGGCTCCACGACGGTCTCCCCCGGTGTCCCGGGCCGGTGGGAGAAGACCGCCTGCCGGAACTCCTCGGGCGGGCCGGTGAGCGCGAAGAAGGTGAAGCCGCCGCTGTCGGGCGTCCAGGAGACGCCGCCGGCCCAGGCGCTGTGCAGGAGCTGACCGGGCGCGTCGAGCAGCCGGCCGGTGTCCACCTCGACGAGCCGGACGGTGTTGTGCTCGCTGCCGTCGACGCACACGCCGAGGGCCAGGACGCGGCCGTCCGGGGAGGGCGCCAGCCAGGACAGCACCGCCGGGCCCTCCTGGCCGCCGAACCCGGCCAGGTCGGCCACCGTCCGCCCGGGGCCGTAGGGCCGGTCGGCGACGACCACGGCGGACGCCGTCCCGCCCGGCGGGGTGACCGGGCGGAACCAGCGGCCGGCCGCGTACCTGGGCAGGGTGGGGCGGGAGCCGCTGTCGTAGGCCCGGATCAGGTCCCGGACGACGGCCGGGTCCTGGCCGTCGTGGGCGACGGCGGCGGCCAGCTCGGCCTGCCGCCGCTGCCACCGCCGCACCTCGGGCGTCTCCTCCTCCAGCCACCGGTACGGATCGGGCACGCGGACGCCCGCGACGTCCTCGACGACCTCGACGGTGCGCGCGGGCGGGTAGGGAAGAGTCACGGTGCCTCCGACGGTCTGGAACGGACGGGCTGCTGTTGTGGAGAGGCGGGCTGTTCCGGAGGGGCGGGCGGGGCGGCCGGCGGGGTGGCGGCGGCGAACTCGGCCTGGAGCCGTTCGAACGCGCCGGGGACCCGGGTGACCCGGCGGACGTGGACGAGGGCGTCGTAGGCGGCCGGGAAGTCGTCCACGGGGTCGAGGCCGCCGCTCGCGAGCGTGCCGTCGATCCCGTCGAACAGCTCGGCCGGCGCGCGGCGCAGGTCGACCACGGTCACCGGCGGCCCGAGACGGTCCAGCGACGCCTCGACGCAGTTCGGCGGCAGGGTCGTCCGGGTCTCCAGCGAGACGTCGCAGTCGAACGGGCGCGGGGAGCGCTGCGTGAAACGGACCTCCGGGCCGCGGCCGTAGGTCGCGCCGACGACGACCAGGCCGGTTCCCAGGGACTCGGCGAGCAGGCCGCCCAGCGTCGGCCGGCCGTGGAAGGGCGAGCGCCGGACGTGGGAGTTGTGCGCGCTGACGACGATCCGCTCCTCCCGTTCGAGCACCCATTCCACGGTCTCGGCCATGAACCGGTCCCGGGGCCAGGGCGCGTCCGGCCGCACGTCGCCCTCGGCCTCGTCGGCGAACGCCTGGAGGGAGGCCGCGCACCGGCGCAGCACCGGGTCGTCCAGCAGGAGCGCGCGCCCGGCCAGCTCGCGCAGCCCCGCGAGGAGCCGGGCGCGACCGGCGGCGGGCATGGCCGCGTACCGGACCGCCGCCTCGGTACGGCCGCCCAGGTCGCTCAGGAGCAGCAGCTCCTCGTCGCCCGGCCCGGCCGGCATGCGGTCCAGGCACGCGCGCACCGCCGGGCCGGGCGAGGTGGACGAGCCGGGCAGGTCCATGCCGTAGAAGGAGACCTTCGCCGGGCCGCCGGAGTTGCGGCGCCGCATCCAGCGCAGGTGCCGGCGCACCGGCTCGCACTCGCCGAACCGGTAGGTGATGCCGTCGCGGGCGACCGCCGCGGCCTCCCCCGGCCCGCCGTGGACCCAGGCGTCCACGGTCAGGCCCTCGGCGAAGCCGGACTCCATCACGAACGCCGAGAACCCCAGCTCGCGCACGAGGACGCGGAACAGCCGGTCCTTGAGCCGGTGGAACTCGGTGACGTTGTGCGCCCCCTCACCGACGGCCACCACCCTGGCGTCGCCGACCAGCTCGCGCAGCGTACGGTCGTCCGCGAGGGAGGCGGCGGCCGGGTCGAGGTGGCGCAGCGGCCGGGCGAAGGCGTCCTGGATCATGCGTGGTAGTACCAGAGCTCGGGCGTGTACAGGTAGCTGAGCAGGGCGCGGAACGACGACTGCGGGCCGGACAGCGTGTCCTTCCACACCACCAGGGTGTGCGGGGTCGGGAAGAACAGCACGGGAAGCTCCTCGGCGATCCTGGTCACCTCGGCCGACAGGGCCTTGGCGTCGGCCCCGAAGGTCGAGGCGTCGATGAGCCGGTCCACCTCGTCGTCGCGGTAGCTGCCCAGGTTGAAGCTGCCCTTGGCGTTGAACACCGTGTTGCTGCTGGGGTAGCCGGCCGCCAGGTAGAGCGGGCCGTAGTCCTGCATCGCCCATTCGTTCTTGGTGGCGGGGGCGAAGGTGTTGCCGTAGTTGGCGTACATGTAGGTGAGGGACTTGGTGACGATCTTGACCTCGACGCCGAGCTTCTTGGCCGCCGAGGCGAAGGCGACGTCCCGGGCGCCGACGTAGGCGGGGGTGTTCGCCGAGGCCAGGGTGAAGCTGATCTTCTGTCCGCGCGGGATGCCGGCGCCGCACTCGCCCGTCCCGATGCCGGGCCGCACGCAGGTGGTGGAGCCGTTCGGGACCACCTGCCAGCCGTTGTCGGTGAGCAGCCTGGCCGCCGCCGCCGGGTCGTGCGGGTACGGCGGCGCGTCCCCGAACGCCGGCGGGTACGGCGAGCCGCTGCCCGCCGTGCTGTAGTTGGGCGAGCCGGCGCCGTTGTAGATGCCCCGGCCGGCGATGTAGCCCGGCTGGTCGATCAGGCGCTGGAACGCCTGCCGGACGTACGGCTGGGCGATGATCTTGTCGAAGCCGTTCGCCGTGTTGCCGAAGTTGATGGTCAGCGAGTCGAACCGGGCGGGCGCGGGCGCGCCGTAGACGTTGAACCCCTTGGCCTTCAGCGCGCCGATCTGGGTGATGAAGCTGGAGTCCAGCGTGCCGACGGTCAGGTTGCCCGCCTTGAACTGGTTGAGCACCGCGGCGGCCGAGGTGAAGGCCTTGAAGTCGACCTGGTCCAGCCGCGACTCACCCGGCCCGCTGTAGGACTCGT
The DNA here is from genome assembly GCF_040642995.1 of Nonomuraea sp. NPDC047529. Lineage (NCBI taxonomy): Bacteria > Bacillati > Actinomycetota > Actinomycetes > Streptosporangiales > Streptosporangiaceae > Nonomuraea > Nonomuraea sp. NPDC047529. The sequence continues at coordinate 8,405 of NZ_JBEYTJ010000077.1, forward strand.
TCGGCGCCAGCGAGAACGAGCCGGTCGTCGGGTCGAAGCTCTTGAGCCGGAACGGGCCGTTGACCACCTGCCACAGCGGGTTCGTGGCGAACGTGGACTGCGACTCCGACTCCTTCGTCAGGTACTTGTAGATCGCCTTGGCGTTCTTCGGCTCGGTGTAGTCGAGGTGCGGTCCGCCGGCGCGGTCGATGTCCCACGCCTTGGACGGCATCACGTACAGCAGCGTCAGCATCGACATCAGGTACGACGGGTTGTAGGCCGTCTCCAGTTCGAGGGTCAACGTGCCGGGCGCGGCGGCCTTGGCGGTGACCCCGTCGGGGAACTGGCCCGGGGTGTAGAAGCTCCAGTTGGCCGGGCTCTCCGCGAGCGCCGCCTTGAGCAGTGTCAGGGAGAAGACGACGTCATCGGCGGTGACCGGGGTGCCGTCGGACCACTTGTAGTCCTTCATCCTGATGGTCACGGTCTTGCGGTCGGGGCTGTAGTCGGGCGGCTCGGCCAGGCTCAGCTCGGCGTCGGCCACCTGGTCGCCCTCGCCGCTGGGCCGGTAGAGGGAGCGCCACATCAGGCCGCGGGCGATGACGGTCCCGTTGGCGGCGGCCGGCGGGTAGGGGTAGATGTAGTTCGGGCTGAGGCCGGGGGTCAGCGCGACCGTGACCGTGCCGCCGTCCTTGGGCTTGCCCGACTGCGCCGGCTGGCTGGCGTAGCCGGCGGCGGCGTCCTTGGCGGCGCCTCCGCCGCCGGTGCACGCTGTGGCCAGCACCGCCACCGCGGCGGCGAGCGCCACCGCCAGGCGTGCTCGCGGCTTTCCGGACACGTGCGTCATTGCGGGCTCCTACATGTGGGGGTGGAGAAGAGCGAAGGGGCCGCAGGGGCCGCGGCCTCGCGGGGGACGAAGCGCATCAGTCGGCCCGCCGCCCGACGGCGTCGCGCAGGGCGTCGGCGAGCAGGTTGAGCGCCAGCACGGTCAGGACGATGCAGCCCCCGACCGGGTAGATCAGCCACCAGTAGTCGGCCGAGATGTAGGCGACGCCGCCGGCGAGCTGGCTGCCCCAGTCCTCGGTCGGGTACGTCAGGCCGAACCCCAGGAAGCCCAGCGCCGCCACGACGAGGATCGCGTCGGCGACCTGGAACGTGATGTTGACGATGATCACGCCGAGCGCGTTCGGGATCAGGTGGGTGAGGATGAGCCGCCGGCGGGAGGCGCCCATCACCCGCGCGGCCAGCACGAACTCCCGCACCCGCAGCGTCAGCACCTCGCCGCGGACCAGCCGGGCGGAGACCAGCCAGGAGAACCCGCCGATGACCAGGCTCAGCGACAGGGCGTCGGCGTGGAAGCGGGCCGACAGGATCAGCACGAAGAACAGGAACGGCACCGACAACATGACGTCGACCAGCCGCATCAGGAAGCCGTCCACCACGCCTCCGGCCAGCCCGGCGACCGCGCCGTACAGGGTGCCGATCGCGGTGGCGAACAGGGCGGCGAGCAGGCCGATCTGGAGCGACAGGCGGCCGCCGGCCATCAGCCGGCCGAGCACGTCGAAGCCGTTGGCGTCCGTGCCGAGCGGATGCCCGGGGCCGGGGGGCAGGGCGGCGTTGACCAGGTCCACGTCGATCTGGTTGGTGCGGTAGATCAGCGGCCCCAGGAAGCAGAACCCGGCGATCAGCAGCAGGAGCAGGCCGCCGGCCAGGCCGAGCGGGCTGCGCCGGAGCCCGCGCAGCACCGGGAGCCGGCGCCGCGCGGAGGGTGTCTCGGCCTCGGGCCGCGCGTCCACGTTCTGGGTGGTCATTTGCTCAGCTCGATTCGGCGGTCGGCGGCGGCGACCACGAGGTCGGCGACGAAGTTGCCGGCCACGGTCAGGACGCCGCCGACGAGGGTGTAGGCGAGCAGCACCGGATAGTCCTCGCGTTGCAGGCTGTTGAGGAACAGCAGGCCGAGGCCGGGATAGTTGAACAGCGACTCGACGATCAGGTTGCCCGCCAGCAGCGTGGGGATCAGCGTGCCGACCAGCGTGACCAGCGGCAGGCAGGCGTTGCGCAGCAGGTGGCGGAGCAGGACCAGCCGCTCCGGCAGGCCCTTGGCGCGCGCCACCCTGATGTAGTCCAGACCGAGCTGGTCCAGCGCCGAGGAGCGCTGGTACTGCGCGAACACCGCCACGCCGGCCGCGGCGAGCGTGATGACCGGCAGCGCCATGGCCCGCGGATCGGTGAAGACGACCCACGGCGAGTGCGACTGGGACGCCTCGGCCGGGAAGAACGGGAGCGCCTGGCTGAACACGGCGATCAGGATCAGCCCGAGCAGGAACGACGGCGTCGCGTAGAGCACGTACGAGGCGGCCGTGAGGAGCCGGTCGGCGACGCTGTTGCGCCTGACCGCCTGGAGCACGCCGAGCGGCACGGCGATCACCAGCGCCAGCGCCAGCCCGGCCGCCGACAGCATCGCGCTGCGGCCGGCGTTCTGCCCGAGCAGGGTCGCCACGTTCTCGTTCAGCTTGTACGACCTGCCCAGGTCGCCGTGGGCCAGCTGGCCCAGGTAGCCGACGTACTGGGCGAGGACCGGGCGGTCGAACCCGTGCTGCCGGTTGAAGTCGGCGACCGCCTCGGGCGAGGCGCGCTGCCCGAGGACGACCCGGCCGGGGCTGTCGGAGACGAGGTGCAGCAGCAGGAAGACCACCGCGGAGATCCCGAGCAGGACGACGACCGAGATCGCCAGCCGCCGGACGACGTACCAGGTCATGACCGGGAGGCTCCCTTCAGCGAGGTGGCCGCGGGTTCGAGCGGCTGGAGCGGGTGGTGGCAGGCGACCTGATGGGTGCCGGTGACCTGCCGTGGGAGGGGTTCGGCCTGCGCGCACACGTCGTCGGCCAGGGCGCAGCGGGTGCGGAAGCGGCAGCCGCTGGGCGGGTCGATCGGGCTCGGCAGCTCGCCGCGTACGCGGGCGCCGCGCGGCTGCCGGGCCTCGGGGTCCGCGTCGGGGACGGCGGCGAGCAGGCCGGCGGTGTAGGGGTGGGCGGGAGCGCCGTACACCTCTTCGGTGGTACCGGTCTCGACCAGTTTGCCCAGGTACATGACGCCGACCCGGTCGGCCAGGTAGCGCACGACGGCCAGGTCGTGCGAGATCACCACGCTGCTGAGGCCGCGCTCGATCTGGATGCCGCGCATGAGGTTGAGCACCTGGGAGCGGATGGAGACGTCGAGGGCGCTGACCGGCTCGTCGGCGACCAGCACCGCCGGGTCGAGGGCCAGGGCGCGGGCCAGGTTCACCCGCTGCCGCTGCCCGCCGGACAGCTCGTGGGGGTAGCGGTCCATGACGCTGCCGGGCAGCCCGACGTCCCGCAGCAGCTCGCGGGCGCGGGCCGTGCGGTGGGCGCGGTCGCCCGAGCCCTGGATCGCCATCGGCTCGCGCAGGATCGTGCCGATGCGCATGCGGGGGTCGAGGGCGGCGCCGGAGTCCTGGAACATCATCTGCAGCCGGCCGCGGCGCGGCCCGAGCGCCCGCGCGCTCATCCGGCTGACCGGCTCGCCGTCGAAGATCACTTCGCCGGAGGTGGGCCGGTCGAGGGCGACGAGCATCCTGCCGAGGGTGGACTTCCCGCAGCCCGACTCGCCGACCAGCCCGAACGTCTCCCCCGCCGCCACCTCGAAGCTGACGCCCGAGACCGCCTTCAGGGTGCGGCGCCCGCCGAACAGGCCCCTGCCGCCGACCGGGTACTCGCGCCTGAGGTCGACGACGCGCAACCGCGGGTCCTCCGCCCGCCCCTGCGACCCCGCCGGGCGGGTGACGAACCGGGCCTGGACCCGCTCGGCCGGTCCGGAGGCCGGGTGGTGGCAGGCGTGGACGTGCCCGCCGTCCTCCGCCGAGGGAGCCGGACGCTCCTCCCGGCACCGGTCGGTGGCGGCGTCGCAGCGCGGCGCGAACGGGCAGCCGGGCCCGGCCGCGGTCAGGTCGGGCGGCGCGCCGGGGATGCTGAACAGCCGCTCGGCCCTGTCGTGGGTGAGCGAGGGGATCGAGGACAGCAGCGCGTGCGTGTAGCGGTGCCGGGTCCGGCCGAAGAGCACGGGGGTGGGGGCGGTCTCGGCCAGGCGGCCGGCGTACATGACGCCGACGCGGTCGGCGTGCCGGGCGATGACGCCCATGTCGTGGGTGATGAGGATCATCGACATGCCGAGCCGGGAGCGCAGGTCGTCCAGGAGGTCGAGGATCTCGGCCTGGATGGTGACGTCCAGGGCCGTGGTCGGCTCGTCGGCGATGACGACGCGCGGCTCGCACGCCAGCGCCATCGCGATCATCACGCGCTGCCGCATGCCGCCCGAGAGCTGGTGCGGGTAGTCGTCCATGCGCTCGGCCGGGCGGGGCAGGCCGACCAGGGCGAGCACCTCTGCGGCGCGTTCGCGGGCGGCCCGCCTGGAGGCGCCCTGGTGCAGCCGTACCGGCTCGGCGACCTGTTCGCCGACGCGCCGGGTCGGGTTCAGCGCGGTCAGCGAGTCCTGGAACACCATCGCGATCTCGTTGCCGCGCAGCGCCCGGTAGCGCGCGGCGGGCAGGCCGACCAGCTCCTCGCCGCCGAAGTCGATCGAGCCGCCGGTCACCCGGCCGCCGGCCGGCAGCATGCCCATGATCGCGAGACCGGTCATGGACTTGCCGGACCCGGTCTCGCCGACGATCCCCAGGGTCTCGCCGCGGTTCAGCGCCAGACTGACGTCCGAGACCGGGCGGACGACCCTGTCGCCGCGCCGGATCTCGACCGACAGATCCCGGATCGCCAGCACGCGATCGCTCTCCAAATCCATCCGACGATAGTGGGACCCGCGCCCCCGGCGGTGTTCGTCGCGGTCATCGAACGTTGGGGACCGGGTTCGTCCGGGCGGACCAACTGATCGGCGGGTGGCGGGCATGGGAAGGGCCCGCCCGGCGCGGGTGGCGCGGGCGGGCCCTTCCGGTTCGGGTGGTTCAGGCGGACGCGCGGCGGTCGGCGCGGCCGTCGTGCAGGTACAGGGCGCGGCCGGTGCCGTCGTCGCCGAGGAAGGCGATCGGCGCGTGCACGCCGCGCTCGGGTTCGAGCGGGAGCACGACGTCGCCGCGCCAGGCGGCCAGCTCGGTGCGGTACGGCACCTCGTCCAGCTCGGCGGTGATCCCGACGGGCGTCCGCCGCAGCCACAGCCGCCCGGCCTCGTCGAGGCTCACCTCGGTCTCGCAGGTGCTCGACGTGTACGTGCCGACATAGCGGGCGGCGTCGGCGGGCGGCACGGAGACCGCGCGGGGCGCCGGGGGCGCGGGCAGCCGGACCCCGCCCAGCTCGTCCAGCACGCGCCCGGCGATCTCGGCGAACACCGGCCGCGACCGGCCGCCGTTGGCGACGATCACCACGGCGACGTCGCGGCCCGGCACGACGCGCAGGCACGCCGACTGGCCGACGGTGCTGCCGTCATGGCCGAAGACCGTGCCGCCGGGCAGGTCGAACAGCTCCCACCCCAGGCCCCAGGCCGTGCCCTGGCCGATGTCGGGCAGCGTGACCTGCGGCCGGCGCATCGCCCTGACGCTCTCCGCGCTCAGCAGGCGGACGCCGTCCGGGCCGGTGCCGCCGGCCAGGTGCATGCGGGCGAAGGCCAGCAGGTCACGCGGCGGCATCGCCAGCATCGACCCGGCGGGCGCGTTCGAGCGGGCCAGCGCCCACACCGGGGTCGGCCGGTACGGGCCGTCCGGCGTGCGCTGGACGTGGCCGACCGCCGTGCGGTGCACGATCGCCTCGTACGGGTCGCAGGCGGCGTGGGTCATGCCGAGCGGCGTGAGCAGGTGGTCGCGCAGGCACGCGTCGAACGGCTTGCCCCGCACGACCTCGACGATCCGGCCCAGCACGCAGTAGCCGGCGTTGTTGTAGGAGAACATCTCGCCGGGCTCGAACAGCTGCGGCACCTCGTGCAGGACGTCCAGGAAGCGTTCGACGCAGTCGTCGCCCTTGCCGGTGTCGGTGAAGACGTCCCCCTCGAAGCCGGAGACGTGGCACATGAGCTGCCGGGTGGTGATCCGCCGCGCGGCCCGCTCGTCGCCGATCCGGAACTCCGGGAGGTGGGCGCGCACGGGCGCGTCGAGGTCGAGCCGCCCCTCGTCGGCCAGTTGCATGGCCAGCGTCGCGGTCAGCACCTTGGTGATCGAGCCGATCTGGAACAGGGAGCCGGTGGTGGCCTCGACGCCCGTGGCCGTGCTCAGCGTCCCGGCCGCGACCTCGACCGTCTCCCGGCCCGCGGCGACCGCCACGGCGGCCCCGGGCACCTCGTTCTCGGCGAGCAGCCCCGCCAGCCGGTGACGCAGCCACGCACCGATCTCCTCCAGCTCCGGCACCGGTGTCCCCCCTGGCTCGACTCCGCCCGACCCTAGAGCCGACGGGAACAACCCGGTTCGTCCACTGCCACTATGCCTGGCCCGATTCTTCGTCGGAATGACTCAGACCGATGTGATCTATGACAGATATTTCAGTATTGCCTGACTCGCTGTCATATGCGATGTTCCGCTCACAAGCCGCATGAGCACAGCTCATGTCACCCCCGGAGAAAGGCGTTTTCCATGCGTCGAATCTCAACCCTGTTAGCCCTGGCCTCCGGCGTCTGCCTGGCACTGTCCGGCTGGGCCACCGCCGCCGAGGCCAACTCCCCGGCCGCCGCCGACCAGCAGCGCTACATCGTCCAGCTCTCGGGCGTGTCGCGCGCGCAGGTGGCGAACGAGGCGCAGCAGCAGGTCACGGCGCACAAGGGCGTACTGGTGGGAACCTACCGGTACGCCTTCCACGGCTACACGGCCCTTCTCACCCCCGACGAGGCCGCCAAGCTGAAGAGTGAGCCCGGCGTGCTCACCGTCGAGCCCGACCAGGAGGTGCACGCCTTCGCGCAGACCGTACCCAGCGGCATCAAGCGCATCTACGCCGACCAGAACATCAACCTCGACATCGACGGCACCGACGACGCCCGCGTGGACGTGGACGCGGCGGTCGTGGACACCGGCGTCGACCTCGACCACCCCGACCTGAACGTGGTGGCCAGCACCAACTGCACCAGCGGCGTCTGCTCGGGCACCGGCGACGACGACAACGGGCACGGCAGCCACGTGGCCGGCACGATCGGCGCCATCGACAACGCGATCGGCGCGGTCGGCGTCGCCCCCGGCGCCCGCATCCACGCCGTCAAGGTGCTCAACTCGGCGGGCTCCGGCACGCTGGCCGGCATCGCCGCGGGCCTCGACTGGGTCGTGGCCAGGGCGAGCACGATCGAGGTCATCAACCTGAGCCTCGGCTGCCAGGGCTGCAGCAGCTCCGCGATCAGCAACGCGATCACGAACGCCACCAACGCGGGCATCGTCGTCGTCGTGGCCGCGGGCAACAGCACGGCCGACGCCTCCGGCTTCTTCCCGGCCAACCACCCCGACGTCGTCACCGTCTCGGCCGTGACCGACTTCGACGGCCAGCCCGGCGGCCTCGTCGGGACGATCACCGTGCCGTGCCGCACCGACGGCGCCACCGACACCGACGACACGCTCGCCTGGTACTCCAACTACGGCACCACCGTCGAGGTCGCGGCCCCGGGCACCTGCATCTACTCCACGTGGATGAACGGCGGCTACAACACCATCAGCGGCACCTCCATGGCCAGCCCGCACGTCGCGGGCGCGGCGGCCGTGCTGACCAGCGGCGCGAACAAGCCCACCACCCGGGCCGGGGCGCTGGCCGTACGGGACAAGCTCAAGAACACCGGCAACCTGAACTGGACCGACGACGCCACCGACGGGGTCAAGGAGCCCCTGCTCGACGTGCACGACTCCAGCCAGTACCCGCCGACGACCGGTGGCAACCAGCCTCCGGTGGCGAGCTTCACCCAGTCGTGCGACAACACCACGCGGGTGTGCTCGTTCAACGGCTCCGGCTCCAGCGACCCGGACGGGACCGTCGCCTCCTACGCGTGGAGCTTCGGCGACGGCGCCACCGGCAGCGGCGCGACCGTGTCGCACACCTACGCCGCCGCGGGCACGTACAACGTGACCCTCACCGTGACCGACAACGGCGGGGCCACGAACGCCACCAGCAAGAGCATCACGGTCGGGACCACGCCCGGGAACTGCACCGGCTACCAGACGCCGTTCTCCGGCAACCTGACCAGCGGGCAGAACGTGTACTACCCGAACAGCTCCGGGTACACGGCCGCCGCCGGGACGCAGCGCGCGTGCCTCGACGGGCCCGCCGGCGTGGACTTCGACCTGTACCTGCAGAAGCAGGGCATCCTCGGCTGGACCACGGTGGCCAGCAGCACCAGCAGCGGGCCCGACGAGACCCTGACCTACAACGGGACGGCGGGCACCTACCGCGTCCGCGTGTACGCGTACAGCGGATCCGGCGCCTACACGGGCGGCTACACCAAGCCGTAGCCGTTCGATCTCCGCGACCCCGTGCCTCCGCACGGGGTCGCCCCCCCC
>NZ_JBEYTJ010000078.1:0-16462 GCF_040642995.1 Nonomuraea sp. NPDC047529
GCGCCGATGGTACTGCACTCGGGAGGGTGTGGGAGAGTAGGTCACCGCCGGACAATCTTTTGAAAGGGCTCCGACTTAGGTCGGGGCCCTTTCTGCATTTCTGGAGCATTTTCCAGACGTCTGTGCCGGCGACGGCGGGCACGGCCGGGGCCCTACCTCCCGAAGGTTGTGATCTTTGGTCGGGCTGCCGGTGTGGGGTGGGTGTCCTGGGTGCCGTCGTGCGCCGGCTGCCCTTCGAGGATTCCGAAGGACAGATGAGGGTTCTGTCCAGAGGGCCGTTGAGGCAGTCTTGCAAGGTCGAGGGGCGCATAGGGCTCTCGCGCTGGTGGGGGACTCTCGGGGTTGGTAGGCCCGAGGTTCTGGATGCGCCGGGCGGTTCAGGAAGGAGGCCGGACTTCGCGTGTGCTGCAGCCAACCCCTGGTCGAGGACAAGACCCATGCCTTGTGCGCGCTGAAGGAGTTCGAGGCCGCCAGCGGCATCGTGCCCCCAAGCCCGTCGCAAAGATTGTCGGTGACCTCGACGAACTGTTCGCCTTCGACGACTCCCCGGTCAAGCGCTGTGTGCACCTGCGCACCGTCAAGCCGATCGACCCGACCTTCGCCACCGTCCGAGCGCCGCACCAAGGTCACCAAGGGGTCCGGCTCGCGGGCCGCCGGCCTGGCCATGACCCTCAAGCTCGTCGAGCCCGGTCAGACCCGCTTGCGCGCTGTCAACGTTCTCCCTCTTGTCGCACTCGTGCGAGCCGGAGTTCGGTTCGAGCGTGGCGTCCTGGTCGGACGCGAACAGGTGACCGCGGCATGACTGGCCACCAGGGGCGCCCCCTGCTCTTCCTTGATGTCGACGGGCCGCTGTTGCCGTTCGGTGAGGGCCTGCAGCGCCAGCCCTCAGGCAGTGGGCAGACCAACCACCTGGCGCGGCCCGACCCGCAGGTGGGGCTTCGACTGGCGGCGCTGCCGTGCGACCTGGTCTGGGCCACCACCTGGGAAGATCAGGCCAACGTCGAGATCGCACCCCGGATCGGAGTGCCACGGCTACCTGTCGTGAACTGGCCCGAGCCCTCCGACGAGGATGAACGTCAGGACCAGTGGTTCGGGCTCTGCTGGAAGACCAGGACCCTGGTGGCATGGGCCAACCAGCGTCCATTCGCCCGGGTCGACGACGAGATCACCGATGCCGATCGGGACTGGGTGTCCGCACAGCACCGCGGCCGAGCCCTCCTCCATCATGTTCCGTCGGCGCAGGGGCTCACCAACGACGACTTCATCGCCCTGGATCGCTGGCTACGAGCAGTCTGATCAGGCGGAGATCGTCATTGCTACCGACAGGTCACCGAACACGTCGAGTCGTACAGGGATGTGGCTCGCGTGTGGGAGTCGGTGGGGGTTTCGTTGTGTGATGGGGGGCTTGGGGGCGGGGGGAGGGATGGTTCGTGGGTGGGGTTGGGCGAGGTCAGAGGTTGTTCATGGACCTGGCAATATCGATAGGATACTTAGCGTAATCGGGTAACTCTATTAGAGTGACCGCTTCTCCCCCTTCCAGGCAGTCAGCGCGCCGTAGCCGTCGGCTGCTGGTGTGGACGTTCGCGTCGATCTCCGTCGGGTTGGTGGCCGCGGGGATCGTGGGGTTCTTCGCTGAGCCGTTACAGCTGGAGCTGCTGGACAAGCGGGCCAGTGTCGTCAGCATGTTCGTGGGTGTGGCGGGGTTGTTCATCGCCGGTGTCGGGCTGTGGGCGCAGCTTCGGGCCGCCATGGGGTCCTCCGGTGGTGGGGAGTCGGCCGGTGCGGGTGGAAGTGCTGGGGGTCAGGAGGAGGTTGGACGGCCCGCTGGTATAGCCGGTTCGGGGCAGGGGGCAGAGCCGGGTGCGGGCGGAGCCGGTGGGGCAGGTGAAGGTGGGGGCGGTGAGGGTGGCGGGCTCGGGCGGGTGGTGAGGGCTGCTGAGGGCGAGCGGTCGATCGTTGTAGGGCGGCAGGAGTCCGGGCTGGCCATGACCGGGGACAGGTCCACGGCGGTGACCGGTGGGCAGGTCAACGTCATCGGGGCCGTGCATCTCCCGTCGCGGCCTCAGGTGGCGTCGCGGCCCGTGCAGCTGGCGCCGCGGCCGCCGCAGCTTGTCGGACGGGACGATGCCGTGGCGGAGCTGCGGGAGCGGCTGCTGGGGAGCGACGTACGGCCGGCGGTGGTGGCCGTGCACGGGCTGGGCGGCGTGGGCAAGACCAGTCTCGCGCTGGAGTACGCCTACCGGTACCAGCACGACTACGAGCTCGTCTGGCAGTTGCCGGCGGCCGAGCCGGCGGTGTTGTCGGCGGCGTTCACCCGGTTGGCGGCGCTCATGGGATTACGGGAGCTGGGCGCGAACGCGGCGGACCCGGTCGACCAGGTGCACGCCGCGCTGGCGGCGCGTACCCGGCCGTGGTTGCTGATTTTCGACAACGTGCCGGGGGCCGAGGCCGTGCAGGCCGTGCTGCCTCCGGCGGGGCCGGGGCATGTGCTGATCACGAGCCGGTCCGGGAGCTGGCCGCGGGACCAAGGGCTGGAGCTGCCGGTGCTCGATCTGGAGTCGGCGGCGCTGCTGATGCTGGCGAGTTCGGGGCAGGACGACGCCGTGGCGGCCGCCGCCGTGGTGGCGGAGCTCGGGGCGTTGCCGCTGGCGTTGGAGCAGGCGGCGGCATACATGTCGGAGACGGGGCTGGAGCTGTCGGAGTACCTGGATCTGCTGCATCACCAGCGTGCCGAGTTGCTGGCGCAGGGGCAGGCGTGGGGGTATCGGGAGCGGGTCGCCTCCACGTGGCAGTTCGCGTTCCGGCGGCTGGCCAGGACGAGTCCGCAGGCCATCGCGCTGCTGCGGCTGCTGGCCTGCTACGCGCACGAGGCGATTCCGTACCATTTGCTGCTTTCGCCGCTGGCGCGGTGGGCGCCGCGCGAGCTGTTCCGGGGGGACATGCAGCGGCGGCTGGCGTACGGGCGGGTTGCCGGGCCGCGGACGCGTCTGCTGCGTGACGTGCACCCCAGCGTGCTGATGATGATGCGGGCGCTGCCGCACGACACGATCAGGATCAACGCGGCGCTGAGCGCGTTGCGGCGGCACAGCCTGATCGGGCCGCCCGTGGACGGGACGGTCACCGTGCACCGGCTGGTGCAGGCCGTCACGCTCGACCAGCTTCCGCTGCGGGCGCAGCGCCGGTGGCGGGAGGTGGCGGCGGTGCTGGTGGAAGCCGTGCTGCCGGACGATCCCGGGCAGAAGGTACGGTGGCCGCGGTACGCCAGGTTGTTGCCGCACATCCGGACGGTGCTCGGGCCGACCTCACCCGGCATGGACAAGACGGCCCAGTATCTGGGGGCCAGCGGCGACTACCGTACGGCGAAGGCGTTGTTCCAGGAGATCGCCGACGCGCTCGCGACGGCGCTGGGCCCGGAGGAGCCGGCGACGCTGACCGCCCGGCACGAGCTGGCGCTCTGGACGGGCGAGGCGGGCGACCCGTCGGCGGCGCGCGACCATTACCTTGAGCTGCTTCCCGTCTACGAGCGGGTGCTCGGTCCCGAACACCCGCACACCCTGACGACCCGGCACAACCTGGCCCAGTGGACGGGACGGGCGGGCGACCCGGTGGCCGCCCGCGACCAGTACGCGGCGCTGCTGCCCGTGCGGCAGTGGGTGTCGGGGCCGGAGCATCCGGACACCCTGACCACGCAGGCCAACCTCGCCCAGTGGACCGGGCAGGCGGGGGACGCGGCCGCCGCCCGCGACCAGTACGCGGCGCTGCTGCCCGTGCGGGAGCGGGTTCAGGGGGCCGAGCATCCGTCGACGCTGATCAACCGGCACGAGCTGGCCCGTTGGACCGGTGAGCTGGGGGACGCGCTGGCCGCCCGCGACCAGTACGCGGCGTTGCTCCTGGTACGGGAGCGGGTGTCGGGGCCGCATCATCCGGACACGCTGACGGTCCGGCATGAGCTGGCGCGGTGGACGGGGGAGCTGGGGGACGCGGCGGCGGCCCGTGACCTGTACGCGGAGTTGGTCCCGGTACGGGAGCGCGTCCAGGGGCCTGAGCATCCTGACACGCTCACCGCCAGGGCCAGCCTGGCCCAGTGGACGGGGAAGGCGGGGGACGCGGCGGCGGCCCGTGACCTGTACGCGGCGCTGCTTCCGGTCCGGGAGCGCATTCTCGGGCCCGACCATCCGGACACGTTGACGATCCGGCATGAGCTGGCGCGGTGGACGGGGGAGCTGGGGGACGCGGCGGCGGCGCGGGATCAGTACGCGGAGTTGGTCCCGGTACGGGAGCGCGTTCAGGGGCCTGAGCATCCTGACACGCTCACCGCCAGGGCCAATCTGGCGTACTGGACGGGGGAGGCGGGGGATGTGGTGGGAGCTCGGGATCTGTGTGCGGCGCTGCTGCCGGTCCGGGAACGCATTCTCGGACCCGGCCATCCGGCCACGGTGACGACGAGGGAACAACTCGCCCACTGGACGGCCCGCACCCGACCGTGAGGGGGGAGCCGGGGCGCGAGGGGGCGAGCCTGCCCCTCGCGCCCCGGCCGCTACTGGGGAAGGACGAGGAGGGCGTCGCCGACGCCGCGCTCCACGCCGTCCGATGGCCGGTTGACCAGCTTGTTCGACACGACCATCGCGGTCGAGCCGCCGCCGTCCAGGTTGACGGCCTGGACCGCGCCGAGCCAGCGCATGAACTGGGCGGCCTCGTGGAAGTTGGCGCCGATGGTCACGCCGGGCTGGCGGCCGTCGATGGTGGCCAGGATGAGGCTGCCGTTCCTGGTGACGCCGAGGAGGGTGCGCGGGTGGCGGCGCAGGATCATGTTCACGGAGTCGTGGCCGTCGCGCTTGGCGGTGATCTTCACGCGGCCGTTGCGCACGAGGCCGACGCCGCCGGCGATCACGTTCAGGTCGGGGGTCAGCTTGAGGGCCTTGCCGGTACGCAGGTCGGTGACCTTAGTGTCGATCTTGACCGTCCAGCCTTCCCAGGCGTGCTCGGCGAGCCAATCGGCGGACGTGCCCTGGCCGTGCAGCACCCGGGTGCCCTTGGCGACGGCGGCGCCGCTCGTGCGCACGGCGACCGCCTTGCCGTTGGCGTCGAGGACGATGTCGGTGCCGCCGGTCGGGGTCTTGGCGCCGTACTCCTCGGTGTAGAGCACGGCCTCGTCCGTCGCGGCGGCGCGGTTGACGCCGTTGACGACGAGCTTGTCGCCGTCCTGGGAGATCGCGGTGACGGCGGTCTTCAGCTCGGTGACGCGGACGCTGCGGCCCTGGAGCACCACGGCGGAGCGGCCCGGCACGGCCTCGCTGAGCAGGCGTCCGGCGACCACGGAGGCGCCGACGGGCTCGCCGCGCAGGTTCTTGGCGGTGTGGATGTTGAAGAAGCCGCCGTTGACGCCGACCACCGCGTTGCGCGCCTTGGCCATCGAGGAGACCGTCTCGCGCTTGGCGACGCTGGTGCCGAGGGAGGCGGCGTACGAGCCGCGGAACGTCCGGGAGTCGATCATGACGACCTTGGCGTCCCAGGGGCCGGTGGTCTTCAGGCCGTCGTCGCCGAGGTAGTCGACCTTGACCTTCAGCCCGGCTTCCTTGAGCGTCTTGGCGGTCTCGTCGGCCTTCGCCTTGTCCTTGAAGGACCACAGGCCCACGCGGACCATGTAGACGGTCTGGGAGGGCGCGTCGGCGACGCTCGGCCGGATCACCTTCTGCAGGCTCGCCGCCTCCCCGGCCGCCTCGACCTCGGTGACCTTGGCCTGGGCGGTCTCCAGAGCGCCGTAGTCGCGGCCGCTCGGCATGAGCACGGTCACCGTGTAGCCGTCGGTGGAGCTGCCGGCCTTCACGTCGTACAGGTCGATGCCCTGGGTGACGGCGGTCAGCGTCTTGGTGGCGGCGGACCGGGCGCCCAGCGGGAAGTCGGCCGACGGGAACTGCACCGCGAGCTGCGCCGCCGAGGCGGGAACTGCGGTGACGGTGATCGTGGCGGCTATGGCCAGGCCGCCGGCGAGGGTGCGTCGAGACATGAACTCTCCAGAGGGCGGAAAAGGGACCGAACCATCCTGACGAGATCAAGGTCCTGGGGTCAGCAGAACGCGCCAAACCGCTCAAGAGTTACCAGATTGACACCCAGTCCGGATAACATTGTGTTATGACCCGTATCAGCATGTGGTGGCGGCCGGCAGACGGCCGCTGATCTTCCATGCTGGGCCGTCCTGATGGCGGCCCTACACGAGCGCGGGATCCCCTCAGGCGGCACACCTGAAGGAGAGACCCACCGTGAACGACGTCGTCCTGACCGGCGACCGGCCGACCGGACGCCTGCATCTGGGCCACTATTTCGGCACCCTCGCCAACCGGGTGGAGCTGCAGGACCAATACCGGACGTACGTGCTGATCGCCGACTACCAGGTGATCACCGACCGTGACCTGCCCGGCGAGATCCAGCGCAACATCACCGAGGTGCTGCTCGACTACCTGGCCGTCGGCCTCGACCCGGCCAAGGTCACGATCTTCCAGCACAGCGCGATCCCCGAGCTGAACCAGCTGCTGCTGCCGTTCCTGAGCCTGGTCTCGGTGGCGGAGCTGAGCCGTAACCCGACGGTGAAGGACGAGATCGCGCACAGCTCCCGGCGCGCGGTCAGCGGCCTGCTGTTCACCTATCCGGTGCACCAGGCCGCCGACATCCTGTTCTGCAAGGGCACGCTGGTGCCCGTGGGCCGCGACCAGCTCCCGCACGTGGAGGTGGCCCGGCTGGTCGCGCGGCGCTTCAACGAACGGTACGGCGAGGTCTTCCCGCTGCCCGAGGCCATGCTGGGCGAGCGTCCGCTGCTCATGGGCCTGGACGGCGGCAAGATGAGCAAGAGCCGCGGCAACGCCATCGCCCTGGCGGCCACCGAGGACGAGACCGCCGCCCTCATCCGCAAGGCCCGCACCGACTCCGAACGCCTGATCACCTTCGACGAGCTGCACCGGCCCGGGGTCGCGAACCTGCTCACGCTGGCCGGGCTCTGCCTCGGGCGTCCGCCTCAGGAGATCGCCGAGGAGATCGGCGACGGCGGGGCCGCCGAGCTCAAGGCGCTGACGACCGAGGCGGTCAACGAGTTCCTGCGTCCGATCAGGCGGCGGCGGCGCGAGCACACCGAGGCCGATGTCAGGCAGGTGCTGGCACGGGGCAACGAGCGGGCCCGGGAGCGGGCGGTCCGCACGCTGGAGGAGGTCCGTACGGCGATGGGGTTCTAGCCGGACTGCCGGGACTGGTAGACCTTGCGCAGGGTCTCGTGCACGATCCACGTCGTCCGGGCGCCCTCGGCCAGCAGGCACACGTCGCCCGGCCCGACCTCGACGGTGGTGCCGCCCTCGACTGCGATGGTGGCGCGGCCGGACAGCACGACGAAGATCTCGTCGGTCTCGACGTCGGTGACGACGCCGGGGGTGATCTCCCAGATGCCCCGGCCGTCGCCCAGCTCCAACGACGAGGTGGCGGGGTCGCCCGCGACGATCTGCTCGGGGGCGAGCTCGTCGGGGGTCAGCCGCACGTCGTGCACGGGCACGGCGAACGCGCCGGCGGTCGCGATCATGCGGCCGAGGTCTTCGAGGTCGGGCATCAGGACGTCAGACATGTTGCTCATTTCACCAGGTCGGCCAGGCGGGCGCCGTCGAGTGCGTAGGCGGTGAAGCCGTTCGCGCCGGTCATCGTGTCGGCGGCGACCATCGCGTTGACGATGGCCTCCTCCGTGGCCTCGATCGCGGCGTGGAAGAGCGGGTCGAGGAGGGCGTCGGCCAGCACCCGCACCTCGAACACGCCCGAGCCGCCGTCGTCGAGGGCGTTGGAGGGCAGGTCGCGGTTGCCGGTGGCGAAGCAGACGAAGCCGTCGCCGCTGGAGCTCTCGCCGGCGCCGCCCGTCCTGGCCACGCCGAGCCCGGCCCGCTGGGCGAGCTTGCGGCACTGGTGGGGGAGGAGCGGCGCGTCGGTGGCGACCACGGCGATGATCGACCCCGCGCCCTCGCGCATGCCGGGGCGGGGCACGTCGTCCATGACGATCGGGCGGCCGTTGACGGTGAGCCGGTCGCGGCGGCCGTGGTTGGCCTGCACGAGCACGCCGACCGTGTAGTCGCCGGTCACGCGGGACGCGGTGCCGATGCCGCCCTTGAAGCCGTGGCAGATCATGCCGGTGCCGCCACCGACCGAGCCCTCGGGCACCGGGCCGGCCGAGGCGCCGTGGTAGGCCCGCTCGACGTGCTCCTGGCGGACGTGCCGGGCGTCGATGTCGTTGAGCCGGCCGTCCCAGGTCTCGGCGACCACCGGCAGCGACCACGCGCCCGCGCCCCGGCCGCCGACCTCCAGGGAGACCAGCGCGTCGCGCACCACGCCGACGGAGAAGGTGTTGGTCAGCCCGATCGGCGAGTGCAACAGGCCGAAGTCGTCGAGGTAGGGCAGGCCGGTCATCTCGCCGTTGCCGTTGAGCCAGTGGTAGCCGGCGTAGACGGGTGAGTCGTAGGCCGAGCCCGGGCCGGGGCGGACGACGGTGACCCCCGTACGGGCGGTGCCCTCGGTCAGCGTGGTGTGGCCGACGAGGACGCCGGGCACGTCGGTGATCGCGTTCAGCGGACCGGGGACGCCGGTGCCGACGACGATGCCGTGATCACGAGCTCTCAACGGTTCTCCCTGCGGAAGGACTCCAGCGCCAGCAGTGCGACGTGCAGTGACAGGCATGACTCGACGTCGTCGAGGTCGGTGTCGAGGATGCGTTCGAGGCGGCGCAGGCGGTCGTAGAAGGCCGGCCTGGACAGGTGGGCCTTCTGCGCGGCCACGGCCTTGTTGCGGCCGGCGTCGAGGTAGGTGCGCAGGATCCGGGTGAGGTCGCCGCCGCGCTGGGCGTCGTGCGCGAGCAGCGGGCCCAGCTCGCGTTCGGCGAACGTCTGCAGTCGGGCGTCGTCGCGCAGCAGGTGGAGCAGGCCGCGCAGGCGCAGGTCGGGCAGGCGGTAGAAGGCGCGGCCGTCGGGCTGGCGCACGGCCACGTCCGCGACCTGCTCGGCTTCGAGGAAGCTGCGCCGTACGTCGCGGATGGACTCCACCACCGACCCCGCGGCCAGCACGAACGCCGAGCCGGGCCGCCACAGCACGCGCAGCCGCTCGGCGAGCGCGGTCAGCGCGGGCTCGGCGCCGGTGCGCGGCGGGAGCGGCAGCAGGACGCCGACCCGCTCCTGGTCGAGCGCGCCCACCAGGGCGGGCAGGCGGGCGTCGCGGCAGGCGGCGGCGGTGGCCTCGGCCAGCTCGCCGAGCTGCGCCTGGCCGTCGAGCGCCTGGTCGGCGGGTTCGGTCGGCCTGATGACGACGCTGACCAGCTTGCGGCCGGTCAGCGGCACGCCGACCGCGCGGGCGCGGGCGGCGGCCTCGTCGGGGTCGGCGTAGGCGTGGGTCAGGATGCCGGTGATGATCGTGCCGTGGGCCTGGCGTTCCAGGGACTCCTGGTGGCGTTCGAGCAGGCGGCCGAGGGCGAGCGTGGTGGCGGCGCGTTCGGCGAGCACCATCTCGCGGGGCGTCGGCGGCGTCTCGCAGATGAGGATCAGCCGCCCCCAGTCCTGGCCGCGCGCGCCGACGGTGGTGACCAGCCAGCCGGAGGCGGGGTCGTACGCCGTGCGCCCGGCCGGGGCCACCCCCCGCGACCTGCTCTCCCACCCGGCCAGCAGCGTGCCGGCGTCGCGGCCCGCGGACTCGCAGGCCAGCACCTGGTGGGCGAGGTTCTCCAGCAGCACCGGTCGGCCGGACAGCCGGGCGACCTGGGTCAGCACCTCGGCGGGCGAGGCGCCCTCGACCGACAGCTCGGTGAACACCTCGTGCAGCTGCTCGGAGGCGCGCAGCTCCTCAAGCTGGATGTCGATGATCCGGGCGTGCACGGACTCGGTGATCTGCACGAACGGCGTCTCGCGGGCCAGCACGATGACCGGCAGCCCGTGCTCCTCGGCCGACTTGACCACCGCCCCGGGCAGCTCGCGCAGGAACCTGCGGCCCAGCTCCACGATCAGCCCGGAGGCCCCGACGGAGGCGAGCTCGCCGATGTAGTCGGCGAGCTTCTCCGGGTCGTCGG
Source organism: Nonomuraea sp. NPDC047529 (assembly GCF_040642995.1). Taxonomy (NCBI): domain Bacteria; kingdom Bacillati; phylum Actinomycetota; class Actinomycetes; order Streptosporangiales; family Streptosporangiaceae; genus Nonomuraea; species Nonomuraea sp. NPDC047529. The sequence goes on from NZ_JBEYTJ010000078.1 coordinate 10,073, forward strand.
GGAGCGCGACGCCCGTGGTGAGCACCAGCTCGCCGCCGCGCAGCAGATGGGCGATGTCGACGATCTCACCGACGTGCACCCACCGCACCCTGGTGTCGAGCCGGTCGGCGCCCGCGACCACGCGCGGGCTGCCCCGGCGCACGGTCTCAAGAGCGAGGACGTCGGCGATGGTGGGGAGCACGGGGCGAGCCTAGCCGATCAACCTGTAAGAACGGTCATACAGCCATATACACACTGTCACAGATTGAACTCCTCCTCGCGGTACTCACCTTGGGGTTCGCGCACCCGGAGCTCCACCCGCCGGATCTTCCCCGAGATCGTCTTGGGCAGGTCGGCGAACTCCAGCCGGCGCACCCGCTTGTACGGCGCCAGCTCCCGCCGGCAGTGCTCGAAGATCGACCGCGCGGTCTCGGCGCCGGGCTCGAACCCGGGCGCCAGCATCACGTACGCCTTCGGCACGGCCAGGCGCACCGGGTCGGGGGCGGGCACGACGGCCGCCTCGGCCACGGCCGGGTGCTCCAGCAGCACGCTCTCCAGCTCGAACGGCGAGATGCGGTAGTCGGAGGCCTTGAAGACGTCGTCGGTCCTGCCGACGTAGGTGATGTAGCCGTCCTGGTCGCGGGTGGCGACGTCGCCGGTGTGGTAATAGCCGTCGCGCATGGCCTCGGCGGAGCCGCCGACGTACCCGGCCATCAGGCCCAGGGGGCGGGGGGCGAGCGGCAGGCAGATCTCCCCGTCGTCGCCGGGCTCGCCGGAGACGGGGTCGATGAGCACGATGTCGTAGCCGGGCAGTGGGCGTCCCATCGATCCGGGTTTGACCGGCTCGTCGGGTACGTTGCCGATCTGGGCGGTGGTCTCGGTCTGGCCGTAGCCGTCGCGGATGGTGATGCCCCACGCCTTGGCGACCTGGTCGATGATCTCGGGGTTGAGCGGCTCGCCCGCGGCCACGGCGGTGCGCAGCGGCAGCTTCCAGGCCGCCAGGTCCTCCTGGATGAGCATCCGCCACACGGTCGGCGGCGCGCAGAACGTGGTGACCCGCTCGTCGCGCAGCACCTCCAGCAGGGCGCGGGCGGCGAAGCGCTCGTAGTTGTGGATGAGCACGGTCGCCCCGGCGTTCCAGGGGGCGAACACGTTGCTCCAGGCGTGCTTGGCCCAGCCGGGGGAGGAGACGTTGAGGTGCACGTCGCCGGGGCGCAGGCCGATCCAGAACATGGTGGACAGGTGACCGGCCGGGTAGGAGGCGTGGGTGTGCTCGACCAGCTTGGGGCGGGAGGTCGTGCCGGAGGTGAAGTAGAGCAGCAGGGGGTCGCCGGCCCTGGTGGGGGCGTCGGGGGTGAAGCGCTCGCCGGCCTCGTACGCCTCGTGGTACGGCAGCCACCCGTACGCGTCGCCGACCGCGATCTTCGTGAACTCGCCGGCCCCGAACTTGCCCGCGTCGGCGGCGTTGGCGATCACGTGGGCGACCTGGCCGCGTTCGAGGCGTTCGCCGATGTCCTTGGCCGTCAGCAGGGTCGTGGCGGGGATGATCACCGCGCCGAGCTTCATGGCGGCCAGCATGGACTCCCACAGCTCGGTCTGGTTGCCCAGCATGAGCAGGACGCGGTCGCCCCGGCGCACGCCCTGCTCGCGCAGCCAGTTGGCGACCTGGTTGGAGCGGGCCGACAACTCGGCGAAGGTGTGGGAGACCCGGCCGCCGGGGTTCACGATGGTCAGGGCGGCGGCCTGCGGCGTCTCGGCGGCCAGCACCCCGTCGAACCAGTCGAGCGCCCAGTTGAACTGCTCGGCCTCCGGCCAGCGGAAGTCACGCCGGGCCGTGGGGTAGTCGGCGCTCAGGAGAAGATCGCGGGCCGCGCGGAAATCGCTCATGCCCCGGATCCTGCTACGTCGCCAGCCGCCGCTCAAGGCCGTCGAGCACCGACACGAGCCCGAAGTCGAACGCCGTGGCCCGAAGGACCTGCGGATCCTGGTACGCCCCCATGGCCAGGCTCTCCAGCATGTCGGGGAAGTCGGCCGCGGCCTTGGCGACCATGCCGCGCATCTCGTCGGCGTCGTACTCGGAGTCTTTCGCGGTGGCGTCCCAGGCGATCTCGGGCAGGGTCATGCCGTAGACGAAGGCGGTGACGGCGGCCACGGCGTAGTCGACGTCGAGGCCGTGGAACCCGGCCGTCCTGAAGATCTTGCGCATCCGGTCGGAGGCGGACAGGGCGTGCGGGCCGAGCGCGGGCACCCGGCCGAGGAGGTCGGCCGACCACGGGTGCCGCAGCATGACCGCGCGCATGCCGTAGGCCATGGCCGAGGCGGCGTCGCGCCAGCCCACCTCCTCGGCGTCGGGGACGGTCATCTCGGCCCAGACCTGGTCGTAGGCGAGTTCGAGCAGTTCGTCCTTGTTGGCGACGTACCAGTAGAGGCTGGTGGCGCCGGCGCTCAGCCTCGCGCCGAGCTTGCGCATGCTCAGCCCGGCCATGCCCTCCTCGTCGAGCAGCTCAAGGGCGGCTCTGACGATCTCCTCGCGGCTGCGGCCGGGGGCGGCGGTCTTGCGCGGCTCGCGGAACCAGACGGAGGTGAACTGCTTGCCGGTCATCCCCCAAGGATAAATGCTCTCGCACAGTGTGCGAGAGTTGTCGTACGCTGTGCGAGTGACCTCGAACACTGTACGAGACCCGCGCCGCTGGTGGGTCCTCGTCGTACTCTGCCTTTCGCTGCTGGTGCTCACGGTGGACGGAACCGTGCTGAACCTGGCGATCCCGTCCCTGATCGAGGAGCTGGGCGCGACGCCGTCCGACATCCAGTGGATCCTCGACGCCTACGTGCTGGTCTTCGCCGGCCTGCTGCTGACCGCCGGAAGCCTGTCCGACCGGTACGGCCGCCGCCGCTTCCTCGTCATCGGCCTGGCCTTCTTCGGGGGCGCGTCGCTGCTGGCCGTGCTGGCCGCCGAGCCCTGGCAGGTGATCGGCGCACGGGCCCTGATGGGGGTCGGCGGCTCGATCCTGATGCCCTCGACGCTCTCCATCCTCATGACCGTCTTCGAGGAGGACGAGCGGCGCAAGGCCATGGCCATCTGGGGAAGCGTGGCGATGCTCGGCGTGATCGCCGGCCCGACCCTGGGCGGCTTCCTGCTGGAGCACTACTGGTGGGGCTCGGTCTTCCTGCTCAACATCCCGATCGCGGTGCTGGCCATCGTGGCCGCCTTCGTGCTGATGCCCGAGACCCGCAGCGCCGGGCGGCGGATCGACCCGGTGGGCGTGGTGCTCTCGATCGTGGGCCTGACCTCGGCCGTGTACGTGATCATCGAACGCGAGTGGAACCTGCCCGTCATCGCGGTGGCGGTCGTCACGCTGACCGCGTTCGTCATCTGGGAGCGGCGGGCCGAGCACCCGATGTTGCCGCTGCAGCTGTTCAGGAACCGCAACTTCAGCGGCGCTTCCTTCTCGATCCTGCTGATGTCGTTCGGCGCGGGCGCCGTGATGCTGATGCTCACCCAGTACCTGCAGTTCGTGCTGGGCTACGGCGAGCTCCAGGCCGGTCTGGCCATGCTGCCCCAGGCGGCGGCGGCCGTCGTCTTCAACGGCGTCGGCGCGGCGCTGGGCAAGAAGGTGTCCAACCGGGTGCTGATCTCCGCCGGGCTGCTGATCATGGCGGTGGGGTTCGTCGTGATGGCGCTCACCACCGGCTACCTGCCGCTGATGGGCGGGCTGGTGCTGATGGGCGCGGGAGCCGGCCTGGCCGGTCCGTCCGCGTACGCCTCGCTGATGGGGGCGATCCCCCTGGAGCACGCCGGCGTCGGGTCCGCGCTCAACGACACCGTGCAGCAGGTGGGCCTGGCCATGAGCATCGCCGTGCTCGGCAGCGTGCTGGCCGGCGTCTACACCTCGGAGATGCCGCTCGACGCGCCCGCGGCGGCCCGCGAGTCGATCGGGGTCGCCGAGCAGATCGGGCTCGGCGAGGTGGCCGACCGGGCCTTCACCGTGGCCGTGCACCTCGGGTCGTGGGTCGGGGCCGGGTTCAGCCTCGCCGCCGCGCTGCTCGCGCTGGTCGTGCTGCGCCCGGCCGCCCCCGTCGCGGCCGCTTCCGAGCTCGCCGAGGTCTAGCGGACGCGGGGCTCACGCATGCTCTCCAGGCTGTCGAGCTTGTGCGTGCGCTCGTCGTGGCCGATCTGCCGGAGCAGGTCGGCCACCGAGCGGTAGCGGCCGTACTCGTCGGCGTACGTGCCGGGGTCGGGCACGAAGTCCAGGTCGGGGTTCTCGGCCACGAACGTCATGTACTCGTGCTCGGCGTGGTCCTCGAACTCGGCGTTGAGCCGGTAGCTCCAGTCCGGCCGGACCACGAAGAGCACCCAGGACACGTGGTAGTAGAAGAAGGCGATCAGCCACGGCGCCGCCTTGTGCAGCAGCCAGTTCTGGCGCTGCCCGGCGCGCTGCACCAGGTCCTGCATGATCAGCAGGTGCCACTGCTCGTTGTCCTGGTCGGCGCGGGCCTCCACGATGCGCTCGAAAACCCTCCTGGCCAGGGCCGAGCGCCCGGCGTGCCGGTGGACGGCCCAGTAGCCCATCCGCTCCCACGCCTGGTACGGCACCCGCGCGATGATCTCCAGCATGGCGAACTTCGTGTACGAGCCCTTCCTGCCGTACATCAGGTCCACGGGCTTGAACATCATCCGCGCCAGCAGGCTGTAGTCCATGCGCGGGGTGTCGAGGGTGTCCTGCTGGGCGCGGCGGAGCTGGTCGCGGTCGAGCTTGGGCGGCCCGGCGGGCGCCTCCGGGCGAAGGTCGATGGTGACGGTCATCTCGGTCTCCTCGGTTCGTCGATGATCCGATGGTGGCCGAGCGGGCCCCGCCGGGTCGTCGCCCGCGAGTGGTCAATCGCGATGCCTCTGGCGGCGTACCGGGGGGCCGGCGCGTACGCCCCCAGGCGCACGGGTGATCCCCTAGGGGGAGGACTTACATCTTGTAAGGTGATGTGGCCCCCCGCCGACAGCCTGCCGCTGTGAGGAAGCACGGGAGAACGGGATACTCGATAACATGTCGGAGCTACTCGCGCGCCACCGGGCAGTGATGCCGAACTGGCTGGCCCTCAACTACAACGAGCCCATCGAGATCGTCAGCGGCAAGGGCAACCGCGTCATCGACGCCGATGGCAAGAGCTACCTTGACTTCTTCGCCGGGATCCTGACCAACATGATCGGGTACGACGTGCCCGAGGTGCGCGACGCCGTCGAGCGTCAGCTCGCCACCGGCGTGGTCCACACCAGCACCGTCTACCTGCTGCGCGGCCAGGTCGAGCTCGCCGAGAAGATCGCCAGGCTCTCCGGCATCCCCGACGCCAAGGTGTTCTTCACCAACTCCGGGACCGAGGCCAACGAGACCGCCCTCCTCCTCGCTACGTACGCCCGCAAGACCGACCAGGTGCTCGCCATGCGGCAGAGCTACCACGGGCGCAGCTTCGGCGCGGTCAGCGTCACCTCCAACCGGGCGTGGAAGAACAACTCGCTCTCCCCGCTCAACGTGCACTTCCTGCACGGCGCCGACCGGCACCTCACCCAGTTCAAGGGCCTGTCCGACGCCGACTACATCAAGGCGTGCGTGGACGACCTGCGCCACGTGCTGGCCACCTCGGTCTCCAACGACGTGGCGGCGCTGATCGCCGAGCCGATCCAGGGCGTGGGCGGCTTCACCATGGCCCCCGACGGCCTGTTCGCCGCCTACAAGGAGGTCCTGGACGAGCAGGGCATCTACCTCATCTCCGACGAGGTGCAGACCGGCTGGGGCCGTACGGGCAGCGCGTTCTTCGGCATCCAGAACCACGGCGTGACCCCCGACATGATCACGTTCGCCAAGGGGCTGGGCAACGGCTTCGCGGTCGGCGGCATCGTGGCCCGCGGCGACCTGATGGACGGGCCGCACGCCGTGGGCCTGTCCACGTTCGGCGGCAACCCCATCTCCATGGCCGCCGCCAACGCCACCCTCGACTACGTCCTCGACCACGATCTCCAGGCCAACGCGGCGCGGACCGGCGACATCATCATCGGCGGCCTCAAGGAGGCGGCCGCGCGCCTGCCGATCGTCAAGGACGTGCGCGGCAAGGGCCTGATGTTCGCCGTCGAGCTGGAGAGCCCCGCCCAGGCCGTCCGCTTCATGGAGGAGACCAAGAAGGCGGGCCTGCTGGCGGGCAAGGGCGGCCTGTACGGCACCGCCATCCGCATGGCCCCGCCCCTCACCCTCACGGTGGACGAGGCCACCGAGGGCCTGGGGATCATCGTCAACGCACTCGAAGTCATCAACGCAGAGGCAGCAGCTCAGTGAAGTCGGTCAAGCATTGGATCAACGGCGCCCTGACGGACGGCGGTGGCCGGACGGCGGAGGTCTTCAACCCGGCGACCGGTGAGGTCAGCGG
>NZ_JBEYTJ010000079.1:0-15385 GCF_040642995.1 Nonomuraea sp. NPDC047529
GGCGGGGGCCGGTGGGGGAACCCGCTGCTGTACGTGGGCACCGACGGTAAGCTGCGCGGCCAGTTCCGCGTCCTGGCCGCCAACGGCAACGAGACCATTGCCCCCATCACCACCTCCGCCGCGGTCACCGACAACCGCTGGCACCACGCGGTCCTGGCCGGCACCGGCAACACCCAGAGCCTGTACGTCGACGGCGCCGCGGTCGGCACGCTGAACGGCCCCATCGACCACAACTGGCTGGCCTACGCGCTGATCGGCGACGGTCTGACCACACCCGATTTCCCCGCCACCGCGCCGGAGGACCCGGGCGAGTACTACACCCCGTGGGGCTTCACTGGTCAGATCGACGAGGTCGCCCTCTACGACCGGCCGCTGGCCGCCGCCGAGGTCAGCGACCATTACGGAGCTCGTCTGGCAGCCCCGCACCTGCTCAAGAAGATCACCCTGCCGTCGGGCCGGGTGTGGGCGGACAACACCTACGACGGTGCCAAGGACCGGCTGCTCACCCATACCGACGAGCACGGCGGCACGTGGAAGCTGGGCGAGGCCACGCCCGTCGACACCATCAACGGCAAGTCGACGATCACCGTCACAGACCCCCAAAGCGGGACCACCACCACTGAGCACGACGCCTGGCGCGGATATCGCCCGACCTCGCGCACCGACCAGCTCGGGCAGAAGACCACCTACATCTACGACACCGCCGGCTACCTGCACCAGATCACCGACCCCAACGAGATCGTCACCGACCTCAGCTACGACAAACGCGGCAACCTGCTGTCCGAACACAGCTGTGACCCGGTGACACTGCCCCAGGCGGCTGCCGCCGAGGGCCCGTTCTTCACCTGTCTTAAACTGGGCGACACCACCACGGTGATCGAAGGCCAGCGCTGGTATGAGTACTACCTCAACAAGGACAACGACTTCGACCCGCGCAACGACCGGCTGATCGCGGTCCGGGACGGCCGCTCGTCCAGCAGCACCGACAACACCTACGCCACCAAGGTGGAGTACAACTCCTACGGCGAGCAGACCAAGCAGACCACCCCGGCCACCCTCGACTTCCCCAATGGCCGCTCCACCGGAGTCACCTACACCGACGGCACAGAACCGGCGATCAGCGGCGGGAACGCGCCCACCGGGCTGGTCAAGGCACGCACCGATGCCAAGGGCAACGCGGTGACGTTCAAATACAACGCGGCAGGAGACTTGGCCGAGCAGAGCGATCCAGAAGGCCTGGTCACTGCGTTCGAGCATGACACGCTCGGGCGCGTTACCGCGAAGACTCAGATTTCCGACGCCGTGCCTGCCGGCGTGAAGATCGCTTTCGCTTACGATGCTGTGGGCCGGTTGGCGACCCGGACCACGCCTGGTGTGCAGAACGAGCTCACCGGGGTGACCCACACCGCGCAAACCAGCTACTCCTACGACTCGGACGGTCATCCGCTTACCGCCACCGTCACGGACCTGACGGGCGGAGATCCCGCACGGGCCACCGTCTACACCTACGATGCCTACGGTCATCAGGAGACCGTCACTGACCCGGAAGGCGGTGTGCTGCGCACCAGCTGGGACAAGTTGGGCTTGCCGGTGGCCTTGACGGACCCGCTCGGCTCGGTGTTCGGCTACGTCTACACCAAGCGGGGCGAGCTGGAGAAGCGGACGCTGAAGAACTGGACCGGAAGCCCGGTCAGTCCGAAACCGGCCACCGAGATCACGCTGGAGAAGTTCTCCTACGATCCCGGAGGACGTCTGGCCGCCAAGGCCGACGCGATGGAGCGCAAAACCTCCTACACCTACTACGCCGACAATCTGCTGTCCCAGGTGATCGGCGATGACGTCCAACTGAACGGTTCGAGCACCGCCACTGACGTCATCTTGGAGGCCAACACCTACGACGCGGCGGGAAACCTCACCAAGAAGCAGACGGGCGGCCGAGCTACCACCTACATCACCACCACTGACTACGTCTATGACGCGGCCGGTCTGCTGACCTCACAGACGTTCGATCCGGCCAAGCTGGCCCGTAAGACCGTCTACACCTACGACGCCGCCGGCAACGTCACCGCGGAGCAGTACTCGGCGGCGGGCACCACCCGGTCGGAGAGGATCGACTACACCTACGACAAGAAGAACAACCTCATCGGTCAGAAGGTCGAGAACGACGCGCAGGATCTGATCAGCTCCTGGACGGTTGATGATCGTGGGCTGGTGGTGAACGCAGTGGACCCGCGCGGCAACATGCCCGGCGCCGATCCGGACGCCTACACCACCACCTACCGGTACGACCCGTCGGGGCGGCTGGTCGAGACCAAGGCACCCACCGTGCAAGTGGAGAAGAACGGCGCCAAGCAGGCGGCCCGGCCCACGACCCGGCGTGGCTACGACGTTGTGGGAAACCAGACACAGGTCCTGGATGGTGAGGGACGGCTGACCACCTCCGCGTTCGACCGGGCCGGCCGGCTGACGTCGGTGACCGGCGCCGCCTATACCCCGCCCGGCGGCACGGCGCTCACCCCGAAGACGGCCTACAGCTACGACGCCGCCGGGCGGCTGGTCAAGACCACCGACTCACGTGGCGGGATCACCACAGCCGAGTACGACGCGCTGGACAACCTCGTGCGCCTCACCGACCCCTCGGCGGCCCAAGGCCAGGCTGCGGGAACCTGGATGTCAGAGTATGACCTGCTGGGCGAGCTACGGGCTACGGTCGACCCGACCGGTGCCCGGCAGCAGTTCGCCTATGACGATCTCGGCCGACAGGTCACCCGCATTACCCTGGAGCGCAAGCCGGCCACCGCGTCCTACACCACGAACCTGCAGTACAACGACGTCGGCGACGTGACCAAGATGACCCTGCCCGGCAACAAGGTCACCAGCTACACCGTCAACGCGGCCGGAGAAGTCACCACCCAGACCGACCCGGCCACCAACACCACGACCTACGAGTACGACTTGGCCGGCCGCCCAGCGAAGGTCACCGACGCCGAGCGCAACGCGCTGGCCAGCGAGTACGACCTGGCTGGCCGCCTGACCGGGCTGAAGAGGCTGGACAAGAACGGCGCCACAGTCCGCGCGGTCGGTTACGGATACGACGCAGCCGGCAATCTCACCCAGTACACCTCCGGCGAGGGACACGTCACCCGAAGAGTCTTTGACGCCACCAACCTGCTCACCGAACTCGTCGAGCCGGTCTCTGCCGGCGAGTCGATCACCACCAGTTTCGGCTACGACGCCACTGGCACCCGCACCCGCACCACGGACGGCCGCGGCAACGCCACCTGGAGCAGCTACAACACCCTCGGCCTCATCGAGACCCTGACCGAACCGGCAACCACCGCCCACCCGAACGCGGCCGACCGCACCTGGACCCACATCTACGACGTCGCCGGCAACGAGACCGCGCTGATCAAACCCGGCGGGGTCCGACTGGACCGGCAGTACGACGCGCTCAACCGCCTCACCAAGATCAGTGGCTCCGGTGCTGGCATCGTCGCGCAGGACAAGACCTACGGCTACGACCTGGCCGACCGCGCCACGACGGTGTCGGACCAGAGCTTGGAGTACAACGACCGTGGCCTGCTGACCAAGGTCACGGCCCCCTCCGGGCAGAGCACTGCCTTCGCCTACGACGCGCTCGGCAATCCCACCCAGCGCGTGGACGTGACCGGCACCACCGCCTACACCTGGGACAACAACAACCGGCTCAGAACCGTCACCGACCCGGTCAGCGGCCGGACCAACACCTACGACTACGACAAGGCCGACCGGCTGACCACCATCACCTCGGCCAACCCCGTCAACACCCAGTCCTACACCTACGACGCGCTGGACCGGCCGCTCACCCACACGCTGAAGAACAGCAGCGGCGGCCAGCTCTCCAAGATCACCTACGGCTGGGACAAGGACGACAACCTCACCTCCAAGACCACCGAAGGTCTGGCTGGCGCCGGCTCCAACACCTACGGCTACGACCAGGCGGGCCGCCTGACCTCCTGGACCGGCCCGGACGGCACCACCACCAGCTACGCCTGGGACGCCTCCGGCAACCGCATCAAGGCCGGGACGAAGATCTACACCTACGACGAACGCAACCGCCTGACCGAAGGCGACGGCAGCACCTACACCTACAGCCCGCGCGGCACCCTGGCCTCCCAGACCAAGAACGGCACCACCCGCAACCTCACCTTCGACGCCTTCGACCGGCTCATCAATGACGGCGACGCCAGCTACACCTACGACGCCTTCGACCGCATGGCCACCCGCCAGAACAACGCCGGCCAGCAGCGTTTCGCCTACGCCGGCCTCAGCAACGACATCATCGCCATCACCGACCAGAACGGTGCCCCGCGCGCCTCCTACGGCCGCGACCCGTTCGGCGACCTCATCAGCGTCAAGGAAGGCGGCAACCCGGCGGCCGCAGCGCTGACCGACCTGCACCAGGACCTGGTCGGCACGTTCTCTGGCACCGCGCTGACCGGCACCACCGCCTACAACCCCTTCGGCGAGGTCACCGCCCAGACTGGCACCAAATCGGGTCTGGGCTACCAGAGCGGATACACCGACCCCGACACTGGCACCGTCAACATGCATGCCCGCTGGTACCAGCCGGGCATCGCAGCGTTCGTCTCCCGCGACGACTGGAGCCTGGAGCCGAACCCGTCGGTGCAGGCCAACCGCTACACCTACGCCAACGCCAGCCCCCTGGTCAATCGCGACCCCACCGGTCACGTCCCAGACCCGGGCGGCGGCAGCTGGGGCGACGGTTGCGGCTATGACTGGTACCACCAGCAGACAGCCCTTCCAAGAAGGAGCGACCCACCAGCAGGAGCGTGCGGCGACAAAGACAAGGGCAAGGGTAAGAACGGGGGCGAGGGCACCGAGTCAACCGTAGAGAGCCAGGCAAAGTCTGAGTCCCGCAAACCCCCTGGCGGAAACCAGAACAACACCGGTCAACCGACCGGCGGCCAGCCCACCGCTGGCAAGCCAGGCAATGGCAAGAAGAAGAAGGACCCTAAACCGCCGAAATCCGGAAACAAGTCTTCAGGGCCGAGGCCTAGCACGCCGCCGCCGTCGCCGCCCCTTCAGGATGTAATCGACAACAGATGCGCCCACGGCCCGTGCAATGTCAGCTGGAGCGGCAGTCCCAGCCACTTCAACGGCCCCGTCACCTACGGTGGACCTAACACCACCCTCACGCCGTACAATCCCGGCCCCCCAGCGATCAGCCCCATCGACCTGCCCAGCGACCCTGGAACTGACTTTGGAACCGACGCCCCGTCCCAGCCAGAGGGTGACGGCTGGGACTACTTCTGGGGATTTGTGGACGGGCTCTCTCACTTCGCGATGCCCTTTCCGGCCAACCCATGCCAGGCCGATGGGCAATGCGACGGGTGGTTTACCGGCGACCCGCTGTCCAAGCATTACCAGGACGGCCAAGACTTCTGGAACACATGTCCGCAGCCAAAGAATCCTCAGCCGGGAATGGGGGAGCTGCAATGCGGCATGCCGCCATCTGTTGGACGGGGAGGGGTTCCGCGCGGTAAAGGTGGGATGCCGAACGGTAAGGTAGGGACGCCTGGACAGTGGCCGAAGCAGCAAGGCGGTAACTGCAAGGAGTGTGCAGACAAAATCCAAGACATGATCGGCGGAGAGCAGAAGCAGATCACATCGCCTTATCCTTGGCTGGGGCCATCGAAGCATGATCCGAATGGGACTTGGAACAATCATTGGGTCGTCGAGAAGGATGGGCGCATATATGATGGAACGACTGGGCCGAATGGTCTGGATAAAGAAACCTACAAAAAGCAGTGGGAGTATCATGGCGACATCGATTTCGGGTTTTAAATCATGAAGCCGGGAGAATTGGTGGAGCATCTCAGAGTGCGTCCGCGAATGTTTCTGCCCGACGATAGATACGAAACCATGGTGGCCTTCGTATCAGGCTTCGATGCCGCCGTCGACGGAACCTTGCTGCGCGAGTTCAGCGGCTGGTGTCTCGACCGTTGGGAACATCCAGAATCTGGTTTTCATTGGTCTGCTCTGATTCGCGAACGAGCCCTCTCGTGCGAGTCTGACCGAACGGTCAACCTCTCCAGCGATCCAGACGCTTCGGTTAAATCACTTCTATTGGATCTGCTTCAGCAATTTTTTGAAGAGAAAGATCGTTCCGGTAAGGGGTGAAGAGAGACGTTGGCTTGGAGTATGGCGATGTCGACGTGGGGTGCTCGCTCCGCCATGCTCGGCCGGCCAGCCCAGGCGGACACGACGTAGGTCGTCGGCGGTCTTCGGGAGACATGGGCGAAGTGCTCTCGACGATCGCCAGGCTTATTGACCGATGCGCACCCCAGCCTGAGCCAAGGGGCTGTCCTGTCAGGCCAGTAGAGCGCGGGTGTATGAGATGCCAGCCGACGGTCTCCTGCGGGACCCCATCAGGCAGGGCACCTCCCGCCTTTCCTCATGCAAGAACTACTCTCTCCGACGTCTTGCAGAGATGAGCAACTTTTTGGCCTCCAAGAAACGTGGTCAAGCTCATCCGCAGCGCCGATGCTCACCGCTGCGGTGACCTCCCGCAGGCTATGTTGGCGCCACAGCCATGTGATGGCTTCGGCCGCTTCCCGGCGCATGCTCCGTCGGATCGGCCGGTGCTCCTCGCCATGATCTCGGGCATAGGCTCGCGGCTCGTCCGCCGGGCGGCGCGGCAGTTTCGCAAGAGCGTAGAAGAGCGTGGCGGCAAGGAAGGTGACGGTGTCGACGACGAAGGGCACTGTCCCCCCCAGGCCGTACAGCAGGCCTGGGGCGGAGGGCCGATCAACCTGGCCACGTGGATATGGGCCTCCGCGTAGGCGCTGTGCAACTGGCCTGATGGGACGATGCCGCGGACCGCTATCTCTTGGACGGGCAGATGGATGCGACGCACAGCCTGTCCAGCACTGCCAGATCCGTACATGACCGGTGACGATGAGCACCGTCAGGGGCGCGCGGAGGCACAATTGCATAGAGGCCCTGGGCCGTGAGCACGAGTGCGGCGGCGGTCCCACCGGTCCCCCAGACGCCGGTTGGCATCTGGACCGACAGGAGGGAGACAGTGCGGGCGTCGGCGAAAATGCCCGCCAACTTAAGCGGGCCGGTGCGCGCCAGCACCAGCAGTGGCATGGCGAGCGTGGTGAGCGCTGACCCATCTCGGAGACCGCGCTGCCAACCCACAGCAATTGAAAGCGCGCGTTCTTGCGCAGCGGTGACGACTCGTCTTCCTTGGAGGTGGGGGGCAGTCACCTGTCATGAGGCGTCACTTTCGGAGGCGAAGCTTCGCGATCCGTGCAGACGACTTCGGGGTCACGTCCACGGACGTGGTGTATGAATCGATCTTCGCGTGATCCTGTTTCTGCAGGTTAAGCGGTAAGCGTCTGCGGAAGTGGGTTCTGGGTCGGTGTGTCGCTGGTGATGAGCCGGACGCGGGCTTTGGCCAGAATGTCCAGGCCCATGTAGCGGCGCGCTTCGGTCCATTCGTCGGTCTGCTCGGCCAGCACCGCGCCGACCAGCCGGATGATCGCGGCCCGGTCGGGGAAGATGCCGACCACGTCGGTGCGGCGGCGGATCTCCTTGTTCAGCCGTTCCTGGGGATTGATGCCCCTATGGATGTCAAGCCTCGAACCTGGGCGCGCTGGAGTTGATGATGATGCGATGGACTTCGCGCGCGATGTAGCGCTTCAGGCACCGGATGACCTCCCGACGAGTCTTTCCGTCAGCAGTGCGTTTGCGCAGGTAGTCCTGAGTGCGTGGGTCCCAGCGCAGGCGACTGAGCGTGATCCGGTAGAGGGCCGCGTTGGCCTGGCGGTCACCACCGCGATTCAGCCGTCGCCGGCTGGACTTCCCGGATGACGATTCCAGCGGACTCACCCCGCACAGAGCAGCGAAGGACGCTTCGCTGGCGAGCCTGTCTGGGTTGTCACCCGCAGCGATGAGGAGAACAGCGGCACTGTCAGGCCCAATGCCGGGCTGCTGGAGGAGCGCAGGAGCTGCGACCTCAACAGCTGTCGTGATGTGCTTGGACAGCTCGTTGATCTCTCTGGTCAGATACTGGATTCGCTCGGCCAGGAGCTTGAGCGTGTAGAGCATGGCGCCCGCGAGATCGGTGACCGCCGCGGGATCCAGTGCAGCGCACGCGGTGATCAGCCGTGGGGCAGACAGTCCTGCGAGACGATCACGCAAGGCGGGATCAGCAGAGACCAGCAATGCTTTGAGCTGGTTGATCGACTGCGTGCGCGCCTTGATCGCGGAATCCTTGGCGACTTTGAACATCCTCAGCATCTCGACCGGACCGTCAGCGCTCTTCGGAAGAGCAGTCGCCTGCCCGGCCAGGACGGCCCGGGCCGCGTTCTCCGCGTCGATCACGTCGCTCTTGCCCCGGCGGCGGCGCTCTGCCCGGTTCGGCCGGTTGACCTCCAAAACCGTGAGCCTCTCGGCTTGCAGATGCCGGGTCAGTGCCGCCCCGTAGGATCCTGTGCCTTCGACTCCAGCACGCCGCACCTGGCCCAGCGAGCGAGCCCAGGCCACGAGCTGCTGGTAGCCCGCCACCGTGGTCGGGAAGGCGGCGTGCGCCACCACACCTCCCGTCAACGTCAACACCACGGCGACGTGCACGTCCTTATGCGTATCGACGCCTAGAACGATGTCTTCGATCTGGCGGTCGACGTCGGGTTCGGGCATGCTGACGGGGGTCATCTGGCTCCTTGAACGACCTGTGAGGGGATGGCCGTCGTCGGGCCGGCGTGACGGTCGGAACTGTGACGGTGCCTTGTAGCGGCAAGGCCCCTATCGGGACACGTCTGCCGGTCCGACGCCAGCAAGCACCGCCCGAAGCAAGGACCGGCAGATCAATCCAAAGGCAGCACGGCCAGTTAGACCACGGGCCAGGACCTCGTCCGGGCGGCACAAGAAGATCCTCACAGTTGGACCAGATCTGGCGCCAGGTCTCGCGCGGGAAGGCGGCGAAGGCGAGCAGGTCCTCGCGGGCGGCGTCCAGATGCTCGCACGCGGCTGGGTATTTGGCCTCCAGGGCGTCGATGACCCAGGCATGCTGGGTGCGAACGGCGTCGGCGGTGGGCTGGTCGAAGATGGTGCGCACCAGCGTGGCCACCCACGGCTGGGCGCTCTTGGGCACGGTGGTGAGCAGGTTGCGCAAGTAGTGGGTGCGGCAGCGCTGCCAGGCCGCGCCGGGCAAGGCGGCGCCGATGGCCTCCACCAGCCCGCGGTGGGCGTCGGAGACGACCAGCTGGACGCCGGACAGGCCGCGCGCTGTCAGGCCGCGCAGGAAGGCCAGCCAGCCGGCGCCGTCTTCGGCCGAGGTGACCTCCAGGCCTAGCACCTCGCGCTGGCCGTTGGCGTTGACACCGGTGGCGACCAGGGCATGCACGTTGATGGTGCGGCCACCCTCGCGGACCTTCTGCGTCAGCGCATCCAGCCACACGAAGGTGTACGGGCCGGTGTCCAACGCGCGGGTGCGGAAGGCTTCGACCTGCTCGTCCAGCACCTTGGCCATCTGGCTGACCTGGCTCTTGGAGATGTGTTTGATGCCGAGCTGCTCGACCAGCTTGTCGACTCTGCACGTGGAGACGCCGAGCAGGTAGCTGGTGGCGACCACGCTGATCAGCGCCTGCTCGGCTCGACGGCGCCGCTCCAGCAGCCAGTCCGGATAGTACGAGCCCGATCGCAGTTTCGGGATCGCCAGCTCGATCGTGCCGGCGCGGGTGTCCCACTCGCGCTGCCGGTAGCCGTTGCGGGAGTTGATCCGCTCGCTGCTGCGCTCGCCATAACCGGCCCCGCACATGCTGTCGGCCTCGGCTGACATCAACGTCTCGGCCACGGTCTTCACCATGGATCGCAACAAGTCGGGGTCGCCGGTGTCGATCTGCTGCGCCAGCCACTGCCCGGGCGTCACACTGTTGTCCGCGGCCATCACGTGTTCTCCTTCGATCTTGGTTTTCGCCTTCGAAGGATCACGCGATGGCCGTCACCATTTCACGACGACACACCTGTTGACCAGGTCAAACTCGTACACCACTCCCGTGGACGCAACCGACTTCGGGAGCCGACACACGTCCCGCAATGCGGCGAGATGCTCGAGCTTCGGGGTGGTTTACGGAACTGCCCGTTCATGGCGCCCATGGGCTCGACCGTCGAAATGTGATGTGCTCGGCCAGCCTGCATCTCCATCGAAACGTGGCGCACGTCGAAGGCAAGGCCTTGATCATGGATGAGAAACCCGCACTCATGCTCGCCTGGAGCTTGATCACGGCCAATACGCGGCCAAAGAGCGCTCCTGGTGAGGCTATGCCCAGGTCAGCGCGCGCTTGCGACGGGACTGTAAAACCGTCGGCTCAGCCTACGCAAGTTCGAACCTTGCACCTGCCACCAGCAGTAGCTGCAGGTCAGAGGCCCTTCGGGGCCTCTTCTGCGTTTCAGGGGTGTGTAGCCGTGAGCCGCGGTAAGCGGCTGCTTGTCGCTGGTCACGCAATATCCGCGCAATGATCTTGAGGTGTGTTCCCCCAGGTCGAGCGGGGCTTCACGTAGATCGATGTGTCCCGAAGACGAGAGAAGGGCCCCGGACGATCTCCGGGACCCTATGGCGCGCATGTTCACGCTGCTCGCAGCTGCCCGTCGATCCACTGGCGAGCGGCATCCCAACTTGTGAACTCCTCCAAGTGCTCTCCGCTCTCAGCATTGAAGACGTGGTACCGGCGCTTGCCCTCCTTGCCGGTACGGATCAGGTCAGCCGTCAAGTGGCGGCGCGGCGCGCCGCCGTACCCCCGGCCCTCCGCCCGCCCGCCGTCCAGGCGTGCGGCCTGAGGGCCGGTCCCGGACGGCGGCGGGACACCGGGCCGGGCACCGCACGCCGGCCCCGCCGTACCGACCGAAAGCACCGGCCGGGGTTGCCACGCCGCCGCGCAGATGCAGCCCTGCGATCGCCACTGCATGGCCGGTCGCCGTATATGGCTGGGGGCGATCGACGATCCGTGCTTCGTTCCTCAGCACGGCTCACCGAGTTCCCTGGTTCCCTGCTCGCTTCTCCTGCGGCGTTTCCCGTGCCGTTAACGGCGCCCCCATCGGGCGAGAGCGCGAATGATGGTAGGGATGTCCTCTCGGCGCGCACGCATGAGTGCCACAAGGCCGAGCACCAGCCAGGGGAGAACTGTGATCAGGACAGCAAAGGGCAATGACACGACAGAGCCACCTCTCGGAATCGGTGTCTGTCGCTGGAGCCTGCAACGCATCATGCACGGCGACCGTGCACCCACAAAACAGAACCCAGCGTCCAGAACGCTGAGCTGAGAATCACATGTCGCATCGCGCCCGTCAACCATCCAGGTCAGCGGCTGATCGTCGTGCATTTTCGTCGGCTGGCTCTGCCTTGCGGGATAAATGCAGGATGATCTTCCCTGGCGCGGGAGAGGTGAGAGCCGTACCCCGAGGTCGGATGCCTGATGCGGTCAGGAACGTCGGCCCGCTGTAAACCGTCGGCACCTCGCTGGCGTGCCCGTCAGGGCGGTCGACGAGGGGAGTCGCGGGGAAGCGCGGACAGGATGACTGCCCTCGTTGAGCTGCACCGAGGCAGGCACAGAGATCGTGTGCCTAAATCGTCCAAACTGGTGGTGTGCGTTCCGGCTACGCGACACTGCACCGTCGAGGATCAACACTCTGGCCGCTGATGTCTGGGCGGCGGCGGCGATCGCGGCCTCCTCTACCGGTGACGGCACGCGGCGCTGGCCGTCCTGCCCCTGGCCGCTCTGTCCGTGCTGGCCCCGCATGGCCTGGCGTGCGGATAGTGCTTGGCGATCGCGGTCGGGGTGTTGTCCCGCACCGGGGTGACCCGGGTCAGATCCGTGCTCGACCTGGTGGCCGACGTCCATCGCGTCCGGCAGAACCACCGCCGCGGTCGAAGGGACCTCCCATGACCACCCCTGGCTCGGGCCCGCACGCCGTCCGACCTGGGCGAGCTGACCGCCCAATGGCTGGAGGGCCACATCGGCCACTCGGCTACGGCGGTTCGCCCGAGGAGGAGACCCTCCCGCACATCGCCACGCTCGCCGGGGTCACCGGCATCTTGTGGGTCGAGGTCACTTTTCCTTGATCGCTGCCTCTACGAGGGCTCGTGCGGCCCAGGTGATCGTTTCCTGTTCGGCCTGGGGGTCGAGGCCGCGGACGTCGCGCAGGGCGATCTGTGCTTCCCAGCCGACCACGATGGTCAAGGCCGAGATCAGGCGTTGGAAGGACTCTTCGCTGAGGGTGCCATGGAGCGGTTGGCAGGCCTGCTCGAGCCATTCGATCCGGCGACGGGTGCGCTGGGGGGTGGCCGTGCCCGGGGCGACGTCGGGCGGTGGGTCGACGGTCAGCCGGATGAGGCGGCGGCCCAGGGGGAGCGACTGGGGTGAGTAGGCGAGCAGGGTCCGGGCGAGGGCTTCCACTCGGGCCGCGGCGTCGCCGGCGAGCGCAGGGTCGGCCAGCGCCTCCTCGACGGGAGGCTCGTTGATCGCGCCGGCGGTCGCGTCGATCAGCAGGTGGTCCAGGCTCGGGAAGTACATGTACACCGTGCGGCGGGACACGTCGGCGGCGGCCGCGATCTCGTCGATGGACGGTGTCGTTCCGCCGGCGCTCAGGTGGACCGCCGCGTCCACGATCGCCTTGCGGGTACGGCGGCGCTGCGCTTCGCGGCCGCTACGGCGGGCTGGATCGTCGCTGCTCATCGTGGCTCTGTCGCTCCTTGGGTCGGTGGTGGCCGCAGATCTTGACGTCTGCCCATCGCATGAGTATATCCTCATGCAGTAATTGCACAGCAGTGCAGGGATTGCATGTGAGTTCAATGGAGTTTCAAGGTCTGTATGACGTAAGTCACATGAGTGGCGGTGTCACAGAACTCGGACCTCCGGCATCTCATGGCCGAGCCGACAACAGCAGCAAGGAGCACTTCCATGGAAAGCCGCCTGAACCTCTTCGCCAGCCCGGTCGTCGCCAAGGCCCTGGGGCACTACGGCGCGGCGGCCCCGGTGCTGATTCAGGAGTCGGCGCTGCCGGCCACGACGCAGAACCTGGTGATGCTGCGCGCCAGTCAGATCAACGGCGACGGCTATGCCACCGACGTTCACGGCAAGAACGCCGCACACGCTGGTGAGACCATCGCGCGGCTGAACCTGGTCGCCGTCTGGCGCGAGTCGACGGTGTTCACCGACGCCGAGCGCGCCGCACTGGAGCTGACCGAGCAGGGCACCCGCATCGCCGACGGCGCCGGTGGCATCACCGACGAGGTCTGGGCCGACGCCGCCAAGTACTACGACGACGACCAGCTCGCCGCGCTGGTGGCGTTCATCGCCCTCATCAACGCCACCAACCGCTTCGCCGTCATGAACCGGCAGCGGGGCGGCTCCTACCAGCCCGCCAAGTGACGATCCGCATCCCATCCGAATGACAGACAACCCCGCGAGCAAGGACTCAGTCATGGAACGTTTCGACCTGTTGGCCAACGAGCTCGGCGCCAAGATCGCAAAGCGGATCTACAACGTCGCTGTGCTGGTGGAGAAGTCGCCGCTGCCCAAGGCCACCCAGGATCTGGTGATGTTGCGCGCCAGCCAGATCAACGGTTGCGGCTTTTGCGTCGACTATCACACCAAGGACGCCACGGTCGCCGGTGAGAGTGCGACCCGCATCCATCTGGTCGCCGCCTGGCGTGAGTCGACGGTGTTCACCGAGGCCGAGCGGGCCGCGTTGGCGCTCGCCGAGGAGGGCACCCGGATCGCCGACGATCACCGCGGCGTGTCGGATGAGACCTGGGCCGAGGTGCGTAGGCATTACGACGACGACCAGATCGTCGCACTGGTCACCCTGGTTGCCATGATCAACGCCAACAACCGGCTCAACGTGATCGTGCGCAAGCCTGGTGGTTCCTACGAGCCCGGCATGTTCGCCGACATGGCCAACTGATCGGCGCCCACCGTCGCCAACCCGGTGCGCGGCTTTCCCGGCCTGCGCAACGCGGAACCGCGCAGTTGAGGCGCGATCGCCGACGGATCTGACGGTCCGTCGGTCCGCCTCTCCCGAGTCGAGCGGCGGCAGAGTGGGCCGAGTGTGGGTGTCGGGCTTCTGGTCGCTGTCGATGAGGGAGCCAAAGAAGAAGCGGCGGCCGGTGGGCCACGGCAGCAGGATGCGGGTGGCGAGGTCGGCCAGCCCCCGGCGGCGCAGCCGCTTGGTCAGGTGGCGGTGCCAGAATCCGGTGACGGTCTGCCGGGCGTGCTCGTGGGCGGGCACCGGGCCGGGAGTAGGGGGCGTCGGGGACGTGCCGGCCGTTACGGGGCAGGTGAGGACTCCGGCGGCGCGCAGCGTGCACAGGCGGTGCTGGCCGTTGGTGATCCCCTCGTGGCCATCGTCCCAGTTGATGGGGTCGAATACGAAGCTGTCGAGCCAGCGCTCGTCGTCCGGAGTGAGCCTGTCGGCCTCGGCTGGGGTGAGGGTCTCGCGCCAATCGCGCGCGCTGTCGCTGTGCTTGTCGCGGGGGAGCCGCGGGCCAGGCGTTTGGCGGCGGGTGCGTGCGCGCATGTGAACAGGCCGTGGGGCCAGGGCAGGCTCGACAACGGCACCAGCCGTATCCCGTTGACGCCGTGCAGCAGACGGCGGCGTTCGGCTGGGTCGGTGCAGCGCTGGGGGTAGAGGGCCGTTTCGTCGGCGGGCAGGCGCGAGCCGTCGAGAGTGAGTCGTCCCCAGCCGTGTGGTGGGAGGTGGCAGTCCTGCTTGCGGAGGCTGACGGCCTCGCCGGGTCGGAGTCTCGAATGGGTCACTGCGTCCAGAGCGAGAGGTACCCGCCGGAGGCGGTCTTGTTGGGGTGATGTGTTCGTGGGACAGTTCGCGCTGTGGACGCGTATCGCCGATCTGCCTGGTACCGCGCCGGTCGGGCGCTTGTTCTGATCAGCTTGGGCTGGGGTGCTGCCGGCTTCTTCTTCGTGTTCGCTGTCAACGACGGGCGCGTGTGGCCGAATGCCTACAGATTCCTGTTCGTCTACGTCAGCCTTCAAGTGTTTGGGTTGCTGTGTGTAGCTGCCGGTCGGACGCGGCACCGGGCGTGGCGCAAATCCGTCAGTCGGTCATCGGAGAGCGACGCGGGCGGCGCTGCCCCGAAGGACGCCGGAGGCGCCGCGTAGCGGTCAGGGCCGGTGACGGGGCGGGAGCACGGCAGTGTGGCGCCGCGGGGTGGCAGGTTGGCTTGGACACGTCGGCGTGGCGGCCCGTGCTGCTGTCGTCCGGGGTCGGCTCCCAGGCCGGATGCCCGGGCGGCGGGCAAGCGGCAGGCCGCTGTACGGCGGCGGCACACTGGGCCGGGTGCCGCACGCCGGCCCAGTGT
>NZ_JBEYTJ010000080.1:0-14876 GCF_040642995.1 Nonomuraea sp. NPDC047529
GGGCGCCGCCCCCCCCCCCCCCCCCCACGACCATGTCCACCACACCCCCGCTCGCCACCGGCGGCCGGCGGGCGGTCGGTCAGAGGGCGATGCCGAGCAGGGCGTCGGTCAGGTCCTTGACCAGGCCCGGCTCCTGCGGCCCGCCCTCGGCCAGCGCCCGTTCGGCCCAGGCGTCGATCGCGGCCAGCGCGCCCGGCGAGTCGAGGTCGTCGGCCATCCGCTCGCGTACCGTGGCCAGCAGCTCCTCGGCGCGCGGCGCGCCCTCCAGAGCGACGGCCGAGCGCCACAGCCCGAGCCGGCGCTCGGCGGCGGCGAGCTGGTCGGGCGTGTACTCCCAGTCCTCCCGGTAGTGGTGGGCCAGCAGGACGAGCCGGATGGCCATCGGGTCGTGCACCTGCCGCAGCCGGCTGACGAACACCAGGTTGCCCTTGGACTTCGACATCTTCTCGCCGTCGAGCGCCACCATGCCCGCGTGCGTGTAGAACTTGGCGAACGGCCACTCCCCCGTCGCCGCGTGCCCCTCGGACGCGCCGCACTCGTGGTGCGGGAAGATCAGGTCGGAGCCGCCCCCGGCCACGTCGTAGCCGGCGCCCAGGTTGCGCAGCGCGATCGCGGTGCACTCGATGTGCCAGCCGGGACGCCCACGCCCGAGGCTCGACTCCCAGGCCGGCTCGCCCGGCCGCTCGGCCCGCCACAGCAGCCAGTCGAGCGGGTGCCGCTTGCCCGGCCGGTCGGGGTCGCCGCCGCGCTCGGCGGACAGGGCCAGCATCTCGGCCTCGTCGTAGCCGGACACCTGGCCGAACTTGGGGGCGTCGGCCACCTTGAAGTAGACGTCGCCGTCGAGGTCGTAGGTGCAGCCCTTGGCGGCCAGCTCGGTGATCAGGTCGGCGACGTGGCCCACGACCTCGGTGACGCCCACGTACTCGCGCGGCGGCAGGATGCGCAGGGCCTCCATGTCGGTGCGGAACAGCTCGATCTCGCGCTCGGCCAGCTCCTGCCAGTCGACGCCGGTCTGGGCGGCCCGCTCCAGCAGCGGGTCGTCCACGTCGGTGGCGTTCTGGGTGTAGTGGACCTCGTGGCCGGCGTCCCGCCACATCCGGCCCACCAGGTCGAAGGCATGGTAGGTGTTGGCGTGGCCGAGATGGGTGGCGTCGTAGGGGGTGATGCCGCAGACGTACATCCTGGCGGTGGGGCCGGGATCGGTCTGCCTCACCTGCTTGGTCGTCGTGTCGAAGAGACGCAGCGGAACGCTCTCACCTGGGAGCTTGGGGATGTTCTGGGCAGACCACGATCTCATGCCTTTGAGCCTATCCGTGCCGTAAGGTCCGTGAACTCGTAGGCGGTGTCGTCCTGCCCCAGGGTGACCCGCATCACCGAGAGGGAGGCGTGGACGCGGCCGTCGGGCAGCGTGTGCCGGACCAGGAGGGCGCCCGGCCGGTCGGAGTGCGCGCCGGTGATCAGCTCCGCCCAGTCGGCCGCGCCCGCGAAGCGCGGCAGGTGCTCACGTACGCGGTCGGCGCCGGGGTCGAGGCCGGTGTTGACGACCATGCTGGTGCCCTCGGGCAGCCGGGAGTCGGTGCGGCGGTCGCCGTCCCAGCTGAACAGGCGGACGCCGGACAGGTCGGCGAGCACGAGGTGGAAGGGGTCGTAGCGGGTCAGGTCGACGTCCGGGGCGCCGCCCGTGGACACCGCGATCAGGGCCAGGTCGCCGCGGGAGATCCTGGTGGTCTCGGGAGCCTGCCTACCGTGGCCGTTGAGGAGGGCGGCGGCCCGGCCGGCGGACGGGGAGACGGCCATCCAGGTGCCGCCTCCCTTGAGGTCACGGCCGCCGATCACCCCGGGATGCTCGGGCCAGTGCTCCCCCGGCGCCTCCCAGGGGCGGTCGGTGAGCTCGTCCCGCACGCCCATGAGGGTCAGCGGCTCCCCGGTTCTCACGATCAGCGTGCACATGCGGCAAAGGGTATAAAACCCCCGGGACTCGTCAGATCGGGGGCCAGGGAACGGCGGGCCACCCCTCCGAGGGATACGGGTGGACGCCGGTGTCCAGCAGCCGCCTGACCCGTCGCCAGGTGGCCTCCACCTCGGCCAGCGTGAGCAGCTCGCGCAGCCGGCGGCCCAGCGAGCCGGACTCCAGGTCGCGCTCCAGCTTGGCCAGCACCGCCACGGCCTCGCGCGCCAGCGGCTTGCCCCGCCACTGCCACAGCACGGTACGCAGTTTGTCCTCGGCCGAGAAGCAGACGCCGTGGTCGACCCCGTAGACGTGCCCGGTCGGCAGCGGCAGCAGGTGACCGCCCTTGCGGTCGGCGTTGTTGACGATCGCGTCGAACACCGCCATCCGGCGCACCACCGGGTTGCGGCTCTTGACCAGGCGCATCAGGTCGATCTCGCGCTCGGTGTCGATCCAGAGCTGGCACATGCCGGGCCCGAACGGGCCCTCGCGATAGACGGTCGGCGGCACGATGCGCCAGCCGGTGGCCTGGGAGACCTCGTAGGCGGCCACCTCACGGGCGGCCAGGGTGCCGTCGGGGAAGTCCCACAGGGGGCGCTCGCCGCGTACGGGCTTGTAGACGCAGGCGGCGCTGCGGCCGCCGAGCTTGATCGAGCAGTAGAGGGTCATGTTGGTGGCCTCGACCAGGCGGCCGGCCACCTCCAGGCGCCCGTCGCGCAGCAGGGTGAGCGCCTCCTCCTCCTGCATGATCGGCGCTTGTTGCGGCTTGACGGCCGGTTCGCTCTCAGGAGCGGTCATGAAGCCGCCTCACCCCCGCGGTAGCCGTTGAGTCGGACGCAGACATGGCCTTCGGCGTCGAGCGGCTGCCCGCACAGGGGACAGGGAGGCCGCCCCGCCGCCACGATCTCGAGCGCCCTCCGGGTGAAGGCGCGCGCCGCCCCCGCGCTGATCCGCACGCGCAGCACGGCCGGGTCGGGGCCGTCGAGGTCCTCCTCGTCGATGACCTCCTGCGCCTCGATCACCACCTGGGAGTTGTCGGCGTCCCAGGCCAGCGCCATGGTGCCGACCCGGAAGTCCTCCGAGACCGGCACGTCGAGGGGGGCGTCGTCGGTCAGGTCGGCCGGGGCGAGCGCGGGCACGTGCGCGGTGCCCCCGCTGAGCCGAAGCACCTCGTCGAGCAGCTCGTCGAGCCTGCCCGCGAGCGCAGCGACCTGCAGCTTCTCCAGCGCCACGGTGGTCAGTCTGCCCTCGGCCCTGGCCTGCAGAAAAAAGACCCGCGCGCCCGGCTGCCCCAGGGCGCCGGCGACGAACCTCTCCGGTGGGTCGTAGTCGAAGACCGGCATAGCCTGACCTTACGTGGTCCCGGGTCCACCGCCGACGGCGGCATCGCTCCCGGTGATGTTTTCTCCCCCGTCTTTCTCCTCCGAATCCTCAGGCAACCGCAATTCCCCCATATCGTTAATCCTGAGAACAAAGGGACGCAGGGGGGCATAGCGAATGACTGTGAGGGCCGCAGGATCGGCTGTTATCCGCTGAAAATGATCGAGGTGCAGCCCCAGAGCGTCGGCCACGATCGCCTTGATGACGTCTCCGTGGGTGCACGCCAGGTAGACACCCTTCAACCCGAGGCGTTGATTCCACTCCCGGACGGCCGCGACCGCTCGATGTTGCATATCGGCCAGCGACTCCCCTTCCGGAAATGTCACCGCACTCGGGTGCGCCTGGACGGTCTGCCACAGCGGCTCCTGGGCGAGCTCCTTGAGCGGGCGGCCCGTCCAGGTGCCGTAGCCGCACTCGATCAGCCGCTCGTCGATCCGTACGTCCGCGCCGCGCCCCTTCGCGACGGCCTCGGCGGTCTCGCGGCACCGTTCGAGCGGGCTGGAGACGACGGCGTCGAGCCGGACCCCGGCGATGCGCCCGGCCAGCGCCTCGGCCTGCGCCCGGCCGGCCTCGCTCAGGTGCACCCCCGGGGTGCGCCCGGCCAGCACCGGCCCGGTGAGGTCGGTCAGCCCGTGGCGGGCCAGCAGAAGGGTGGTCACACTGCAAGTGTCGCAGGCGCGGATCACCATGTTTCACACACCTGCGAGAAATCTTCACATACAGCCACCGCCACGGTCCTCACCAGGCAGGACATTGGAGCGGCTGACTGGCGGGCGGGCCCGTTCTTGGTAACCTGGCGGGATCATGGAGCAGCGCTATGTCGGCCGCAGCGGCCTGTCGGTGTCCCGGCTGGGGCTCGGCACGATGACCTGGGGCCGTGACACCGACCCGGAGGAGGCGGCCGCCCAGCTCCGTTCGTTCGTCGAGGCGGGCGGCACCCTCGTCGACACGGCCGACGTCTACACCGGCGGCGACTCCGAGCGGCTGCTCGGCCGCATGCTGCGCGACTCGGTGCCGCGCTCGGAGCTGGTGATCTCGACCAAGGCCGTGGTCACGCCGACCGGCCGCCGGCCGCGCGACGCCTCCAGGCGCCACCTGATCGCCGCCGTCGACGAGTCGCTCAACCGGCTCGGCCTCGACTACGTCGACCTGTGGCAGCTCCACACCTACGACGCCGAGGTGCCGCTGGAGGAGACCCTGGCCGCCCTCGACGCGATCGTCTCCTCGGGCCGGGCCGTCTACGCCGGGGTGTGCGACTACGCGGGCTGGCAGCTCGCCGCCGCCGCGGTCACCCAGAAGTCGGTCCCCGGCCGCATCCCGATCACCTCGGCCCAGGTGGAGTACTCCCTGCTGGCCCGCGAGCCCGAACGCGAGCTGCTGCCCGCCGCCGCCCACCTCGACGTCGGGGTGCTGGCCTGGTCGCCGCTCGGCAGGGGCGTGCTGACCGGCAAGTACCGCACCGGCATCCCGGCCGACTCCCGCGCCGCGACGCCGCACTTCGCCGACTTCGTCCGGCCCTATCTCGACGAGCGCGGCCGCAGCGTGGTCGAGTCGGTCACGACCGCCGCCGACGGGCTCGGCGTCTCGCCGCTGGCGGTGGCGCTGTCATGGGTGCGCGACCAGCCGGGGATCGCCTCGGCGATCGTCGGCGCCCGTACGCACACGCAACTGAAGGGCATCCTGTCGGCCGAGGACGTCGTGCTCCCGATCGAGATCCGGGAGGCACTCGATGACGTGTCGTCGCTCGACTGACGAACGAGAATCCATCTCGCGTATCACTAGTCGATACCGAATCGCAACTTTACCGGGAAAAAGCCTGCGTCTGACGGGCCTTGTCCATAAGGATTTCCTCCTGAAGCGACACAGGAGGGGACGGATGGGGAGCAGGACCGCGATCTCGGCCGGGGTGCTCGCGGTGGCACTGGGGGCGATCCCGGTGGGGGCGCCCGCCGCTTCCGCCGCCGCCCAGGACTGCTCACGCGACGGGGGCCTGCTCTCGGGCGTGACCAGCACGCTGTGCGACGTCGTCGGCGCGCTCACGGGCACGGTCGACGACCTGACCGGCGGCAAGACCGAGCCGGTGACCAAGGGCGTCAAGGACACCACCGACGAGGTGCTCGGCGCTGTGGGCGACGCCGTACCGACCGGCAAAACCGGTAAACCCGACAAATCTAGTAAACCGGGCAGCTCGGCCCGGCCCTCCCCCAGCCCCACCGACGACCTGGTGCCCGAGGCCCTCAAGGACGTCTGCCTGCCGGTGCTGGCCTGCGACGACCAGGGCGTGCTCGAGACGCTCGCGCCGCACGCCACGACCTCGCCCGAGACCGGGACCGACACAGAGGCCGGGCGCCGCCGGGACCGGCCCCGCGAGCGCACCGAGCAGGACACCGCGCCGCTGCCGACACAGCCGCCCACGCCGCCGCAGCACAGGCCCTACACGCTGGACGACGAGCGGCCGGTCACCGCCGAGGAGCCGACCGCCGATCCCGACGACTCGCGGGTGGAGTTGTTGTGGCCCAACCCGTTCGCACGGGAGCTGGCCGTGCCACTGCGCGACCAGCGGGTGGTGCGGCCCAGCCCGCCGGCTCGCGACGTGCTGGGCACGGTGCTGACGATCCTCCTGCTGGGGTCAGCGGTGCTGGCCACCCGGATCGTGCAGCAGCGGCGGCACCAGGCCGAGCCGAGCGAGACGATCCCGTTCGAGCCGGCCCCGGCCAACAACGGCAGGCACCGCCTGGCGTGAGGCGGGCTCAGCCGCCGATCGCGTGGGCGCCGCCGTCGACGTGGACGATCTCGCCCGTCGTGGCGGGGAACCAGTCGGACATGAGCGCCACGCACGCCTTGGCGGCCGGGACCGTGTCGGTGAGGTCCCAGCCCAGCGGCGAGCGCTCCGGCCAGCTCTCCTCGAACTCCTTGAAGCCCGGGATCGACTTGGCGGCCATCGTGCGCAGCGGCCCGGCCGAGACCAGGTTGACCCGGATGTTGTGCTTGCCCAGGTCGCGGGCGAGATAGCGGCTGCACGACTCCAGCCCCGCCTTGGCCACGCCCATCCAGTCGTAGACCGGCCACGCCTTGGAGGCGTCGAAGTCGAGGCCGACGACCGCGCCGCCCTCCTTCATCAGCGGCAGGCAGGCCACCGCCAGCGACTTGAACGAGTACGTGGAGACCTGCAGGGCGGTGGCGACGTCCTCCCACGGCGTGTTGAGGAAGTTGCCGCCGAGGGCGCTCTGCGGCGCGAACCCGATGGAGTGCACGACGCCGTCGAGCCCGTCGACGTGCTCGCCGACGCGGGAGGCCAGCGTGTCGAGCTGGTCGGTGTCCTGGACGTCGAGCTCCAGCACCGGCGGGGTCTGCGGCAGCCGCTTGGCGATGCGCTCGACCAGGCTCAGCCGGCCGAACCCGGTGAGCACCACCGTGGCGCCCTCCTCCTGGGCCAGCTTGGCCACCGAGAAGGCGATGGAGGCGTCGGTGAGCACGCCGGTCACCAGGATCCGCTTGCCTTCGAGAATTCCCACGTCAGTGCCCCATTCCGAGTCCGCCGTCGACCGGGATCACGGCCCCGGTGATGTAAGAGGCGTCGTCGCCGGCCAGGAAGCGGACGACGCGCGCGATCTCCGCGGGGGCGGCCTGCCGCCCGAGCGGGATGTTCTTGACGATGGCCTCCTGGTCGAGGCCGGACGTCATGTCGGTGGCCACGAAGCCGGGCGCGACCACGTTGACGGTGATGTTGCGCGAGCCGTACTCGCGGGCCAGGGAGCGGGCGAAGCCGACCAGGCCGGCCTTGGAGGCGGCGTAGTTGGCCTGGCCCGCCTGGCCGGACAGGCCGACCACCGAGGAGATGAGGATGATGCGGCCGCGCTTGAGCTTCATCATGGGCCTGATGGCGCGCTTGGCCACGCGGTAGGCCCCGGTCAGGTTGGCGTCGATGACGTCGGTGAAGGTCTCCTCCTTCATCATCGCCAGCAGGGTGTCCTTGGTGATGCCCGCGTTGGAGACGAGGACCTCGACCGGCCCCTGCTCGGCCTCCACCTTGTCGAAGGCGGCCTCCACCTCGGCCGTGCTGGTGACGTCGCAGCGGACGCCGAACAGGCCCTCCGGCGGCTCCCCCGATCGGTAGGTGACCGCGACGGCGTCGCCGGCCGCGGCGAGTTCACGGGCGATCGCGAGGCCTATGCCGCGATTGCCTCCGGTGACGAGTACAGAGCGTGCCATGGCATCTGACGCTATCTCTTACTTGCGAGTATCCGCTTGTCCGGGTGGTACAAGATCACAGGGTTAGGATCGTGGACATGCGCCAGATCGATCCCGATTTCCTGGAACTGCCGCTGCGGCAGCTCGCGGACGCCGCCTTGCAGCGCGCCCGCGACCTCGGCGCCGAGCACGCCGACTTCCGGCTCGAACGCGTCAGGGCCGAGACGCTGCGCCTGTACGACGCCCGCCTCGAAGGCTCGCTCGACGCCGACGACCTCGGCTACGCGGTCCGTGTCGTCAAGGGTGGCACATGGGGGTTCGCGGCCGGCATCCACCTCACCCCGCAGGCCGCCGCCGCCGTGGCCGAGCAGGCGGTGCGGGTGGCCGAGGTGAGCGCGCCCGTCAACCGGGAGCCCATCGAGCTGGCGCCGGAGCCGGTGCACGCCGACGCGGTGTGGGTCTCCGACTACGACGTCGACCCGTTCGAGGTGCCCACGTCCGACAAGGTGGGGCTGCTGGCCGAGTGGTCGGCGGGGCTGCTCAAGGGCGCCGACCACGTCTCGGCGCGGCTGCTGCAGGTCAAGGAGCAGAAGTTCTACGCCGACAGCTCGGGCACCGTGACCACGCAGCAGCGCGTGCGCGTGCATCCGTCGCTCAACGCGATGAAGGCGCACGAGGGCGGCTTCGACGACATGTCCACGATCGCGCCGCCGGTCGGCCGCGGCTACGAGTACCTGACCGGCACGGGCTGGGACTGGCCGGCCGAGCTGGCCCGCCTGCCGGAGCTGCTGGCCGAGAAGCTGGCCGCGCCGTCGGTGGAGGCGGGCGACTACGACCTGGTGATCGACCCGTCCAACCTGTGGCTGACGATCCACGAGTCGATCGGCCACGCCACCGAGCTCGACCGCGCCCTCGGCTACGAGGCCGCCTACGCCGGCACCAGCTTCGCCACCTTCGACCAGCTCGGCGAGCTGGTCTACGGCTCGCCGCTGATGAACGTCACCGGCGACCGCACGGTCACCCACGGCCTGGCCACGGTCGGCTACGACGACGAGGGCGTGCGGGGCCAGAGCTTCGACATCGTCAAGGACGGCGTCCTGGTGGGCTACCAGCTCGACCGGCGCATGGCGCTGATGAAGGGGTTCGGCCGCTCCAACGGGTGCGCGTTCGCCGACTCCCCCGGCCACATGCCGATCCAGCGCATGGCGAACGTGTCGCTGGCCGCCGCGCCCGGCGGGCCCTCCACCGAGGAGCTGATCGCGGGCGTCGAGCGCGGCCTGTACATCGTGGGCGACAAGAGCTGGTCGATCGACATGCAGCGCTACAACTTCCAGTTCACCGGGCAGCGGGCGTACAAGATCTCGCACGGGAAGCTGGCCGGGCAGGTCAGAGACTTCGCCTACCAGGCCACCACGACCGATTTCTGGCAGTCGATGGAAGGGGTCGGCGGGCCGGGCACGTACGTGCTGGGCGGCGCCTTCAACTGCGGCAAGGGCCAGCCGGGGCAGGTCGCGCCGGTCAGCCACGGATGCCCGTCGGCGCTGTTCAGGGGCGTGCGCGTGCTCAACACCGTGCAGGAGGGCGGGAAGTGACTACTCCGCAGGAGATGGTGGAAAGGGCCCTGGAGCTCTCCGCGAACGACGGCTGCGTGGTGCTGGTGGACGAGGGGTCCACCGCCAACCTGCGCTTCGCGGGCAACACGCTGACCACCAACGGCGTGGCCCGCTCGTCCCGGCTGACCGTGATCTCGGTCGCGGGCGAGGGCGTGGGCGTGGTCTCGCGCTCGTCGGTGCGCGACGACCAGCTCGCCGACGTGGTCGCGGCGGCCGACCGGGCGGCGCGCGAGGCGCGTCCGGCCGAGGACGCCCGCCCGCTGGTCGAGGGCGGCGCCGCCGCGGCCGGCTGGGACGACGAGGTGCGGCCGACCGACATCGGGGTGTTCGAGAGGTTCGCGCCCGCGCTCGGCGAGGCGTTCTCGGCCGCCGAGGCCGGCGACAGGAAGCTCTACGGCTTCGCCGAGCACTCCCTCACCTCGACCTTCCTCGGCACCTCCACCGGCGTGCGGCTGCGCCACGACCAGCCGACGGGCCGCCTGGAGCTCAACGCCAAGTCCGGCGACCTGAAGCGGTCGGCCTGGACCGGCGTGTTCACCGAGGACTTCGCCGACGTCGACGTCGCCGCGCTCGGCGCCTCGCTGGCCCAGCGCCTGGAGTGGGCCAAGACCCGGGTCGACCTGCCCGCGGGCCGCTACGAGACGCTGCTGCCGCCCAGCGCGGTGGCCGACCTGATGATCTACCTGTACTGGTCCTCGGGGGCCAGGGACGCGCTCGACGGCCGCTCGGTGTTCTCCGGGCCGGGCGGCGGCACGCGGGTGGGCGAGCAGCTCGCCACGCTGCCGATCACGCTGTCCAGCGATCCCCTGGCCGCGGGCATCTCGTGCGCGCCGTTCGTCACCGCGCACACCTCCAGCCGCGACGGCTCGGTGTTCGACAACGGGCTGCCGCTGGGCCGGACCGACTGGATCAGGGACGGCCGGCTGGAGGCGCTGCTCCAGACGCGCCACTCGGCCGGGCTGAGCGGGCTGCCGGTGACGCCCGGCATCGACAACCTCGTCATGACCGGCCCGGCGGAGGGCGCGCGCTCGCTGGAGGAGATGATCGCCTCCACGCGGCGCGGGCTGCTC
This sequence comes from Nonomuraea sp. NPDC047529, assembly GCF_040642995.1. NCBI lineage: Bacteria > Bacillati > Actinomycetota > Actinomycetes > Streptosporangiales > Streptosporangiaceae > Nonomuraea > Nonomuraea sp. NPDC047529. The sequence goes on from NZ_JBEYTJ010000080.1 coordinate 10,203, forward strand.
GTCACGTGCCTGTGGTACATCCGCGCGGTCGACCCGCAGACGCTGCTGGTCACCGGCCTCACCCGCGACGGCGTCTACCTGGTCGAGCACGGCGAGGTCGTCGGCGAGGTGAACAACTTCCGGTTCAACGAGAGCCCGGTCGACCTGCTGGGGCGCGTCACCGAGGTGGGCGCGCCGGAGCGCACGCTGCCCCGCGAGTGGAACGACTACTTCCAGCGCACGGTGATGCCGCCGGTGCGGGTGCCGGACTTCAACATGTCGACGGTCAGCCAGGCGAGCTGACGCCCACCCGCCCGAACCTGCCGCCCGAACCCGCCGCGCCCGCCGTCCCGCCCGTCGCCCCGCGATCGGACGGGACGGCGGGCGTCGTCGTGCGGTCCGCCGTCCGGGAGGCCCCCAGCGCGCCGCTGGACGGCCCCCGGGCGGGGGCGGGTGTCAGTGGCCTCCGCGCGTGCCCGCGGAGGCTCCAGGGACGGTCAGGAGTCCTCCAGGCGGAAGCCCACCTTCATGCCCACCTGGTAGTGCGCGATGTCGCCGCCGTCGAGATGGCCGCGGATCTCGGTGACCTCGAACCAGTCCAGGTGGCGCAGGGTCTGCGAGGCCCGCTGGAGGCCATTGCGAATGGCCTGGTCAAGGCTCTCCCCCGACGTGCCGACTATCTCAGTGACCCGATACGTTCGATCCGTCATCTCCCCATCCTCCTTACTCGAAGGCCATGATCGCATGTCCCTCTCCGCCGCCCGGCCGCGCCGTCGCGCCCTGCCCGTACGAGGTCTACCGTGGAAGGTATGAAGGGGTGGCGCAAGAAGCAGGACGTTCACCAGGTCACGGACGCCAGACCTTCACTGACGGCCGACATCCGCAAGCGCGAGGTCGCCTACCTGATCAAGATGGGCATCCGGACGATCTGCCTGATCCTGGCGGTCGTGCTGCCGTTGCCGTGGCCGTTCCGGCTGGTGTTCATCGCCGGGGCCGTGTTTTTGCCATACATTGCGGTAATCGGGGCCAATGAGCGAGGCGAGGGCGCCCCGCCACCTGCCTTTCAGTCTCCCGAGGCTAACCAAACCGAGATACCGCTGCATCGACGCGAGATCGGGTCGTGACTAAGTCTTGACGCATCCCATGGGTTGTAGGTGTACGCTTTAGGCAAGCGCTCCGGTCCCCCGTCGGAGTGCTGGTGCCGGCGTTCCGGGCCCCCGTCGGAACGCCGATGAAGCGACGCCGGGTGGTTTGCCCCCGTAACCACCCGGCGTCGCCCTTTTCCTGGCCAGCCCTTTGCATTGGACGATCAGTCCTCGCGTCGGCCGGAGTCCGATAGGACCGCTTTCCCGAAATCGTTTACACCGCCCTCCTCCTCGTATTTCACAGGAAATCTTGAGGAAGGGGACGGCTTGACTTCAAGAGTTCGTTCGAGTGTCAGCCGTCAGTCAGCGTCTCGGTGGTGGCCCGCTCCCAGTTCTTCGCCAATGTGATCAGTTTGGCCGCGGCGTCCTCAGGGGCGGTGCCCGCCCCCTGGGCCAGCCCGAGCAGGTAGGCGGTGAGCGGCGCGGCGGGCCTGGCCACCCCGTGGGCGACCTCCTTGGTCAGGTCGAGGACCAGGTCGCGGTCAACCCGGGCCGGGTCGACGCCCAGTTCCCCGCACACCAGCGCGGTCCACTCGGTGAGTACGTTCATGCGAGCCTCCTTCAGGTCGTCCATCGTGTCGCAGTCGAACCACGGCCGGCCGGGCGAGGCCAGCCGCGTTCCGGTCAGGGGGCCCAGCAGGCCCTTGAGCGAGCGCCCGGCGTAGGCGTCGAGGGACGCCCGCAGCTCCGGCACCGGCCAGGCGCCGACGAGCCACTGCTCGCGGCCCTCGTCGTCGACCATGACCGCCCCGGCGCCCGGACGGGCCGCCGCCAGCAGCTCCCGCACGTGCGCCGCCGTCAGGAACGGCAGGTCGCCGGCGAGCAGGACCAGCCACGGCGCGTCGACCTCGCGCAGCCCGGCGGCCAGCGCGGGGACGGGCCCGCCGCCCGGCGGGTCCTCCCGGGTGAAGAGCACCCCGGGCAGGTCACGGCGGGGGCCCACGACGACCGTGCGGCGCGCCCCGGACGCCGCCGCGACCACCCGCTCGACCAGCGGACGGCCGCCGACGGCCAGGCCGGGTTTGTCCGCGCCGTCCAGGCGGCGGGCCGCTCCCCCGGCCAGGATCACCGCGTCGAAGGGGTCGACGGGCACGCTAGCCGCCGATGGCCGACATCGGCCTGGACGGCTGGAGGAAGGACGGGTCGTCGATGCCGTGCCCGGCGCGCTTGCGCGAGACCGCGGCGATCCAGCGGGCGGCCAGGTCGTCGTCGGAGGCGCCCGCGCGCATGGCGCTCTTGAGGTCGGACTCCTCGGTGGCGAACAGGCAGTTGCGCACCTGGCCGTCGGCGGTGAGCCGGACCCGGTCACAGGCCCCGCAGAACGGGCGCGTCACCGAGCCGATCACCCCGACCCTGGCCGGGCCGCCGTCGACCAGGAACCGCTCGGCCGGGGCGCTGCCGCGCTGCTCCAGGTCGTCGGGCGCCAGGTCGAAGGCGGACGAGAGGCGTTCGAGGATCTCGTCGGCGGTGATCATGCCCTCGCGGGTCCAGCCGTGCTGGGCGTCGAGCGGCATCTGCTCGATGAAGCGCAGCTCGTAGCCCTGGGCCAGGCAGAAGCGCAGCAGCGGCACGGCCTCGTGGTCGTTGACCCCGCGCATGAGGACCGCGTTGACCTTCACCGGGCGCAGGCCCGCCGCGTCGGCGGCGGCCAGCCCCTCGATGACGTCGGCGTGCCGGTCGCGGTGGGCCAGCCGCTTGAACGTGGCCGGGTCGAGGGTGTCGAGCGAGACGTTGACCCGGTCGAGGCCGGCCCGTGCCAGCGGCTCGGCCACCCGGGCCAGGCCGATGCCGTTGGTGGTCAGCAGCACCTGGGGGCGCGGTTCGAGGGCGGTGGTGCGGGTGACAATGTCGACCAGCTCGCGCCGCAGCAGCGGCTCGCCGCCGGTGTAGCGCACCTCGGTGATGCCCAGGCGCTCGACGCCGACGCGCACCAGCCGGACGATCTCGTCGGCCGTCAGCAGCTGCGCCGTGGGCAGCCAGTCGAGCCCTTCGGGCGGCATGCAGTACGTGCAGCGCAGGTTGCACTTGTCCGTGAGGGACACCCGCAGATCCGTGGCCACCCGTCCGAACGAGTCTCGCAACATGGGGCGTCACCTCCTGTCCGTTTTCGCCAGAGAGCCAGAGAGCCAGAGTACGACGGGTGTCGCGCGACCCTCAAAACCGCCTCGCCCTCGCGGCAACGCGCCGCGCTCGTGATCGATTCCGCCGGGTCGCGGCGGTTCGTCAGGAGGTGGGCAGGGCGTGGTCGGCGTACCAGGACTCGCGGGCGTCGATGAGCTCCGACAGGTGTGTCCTCGACCACTCGCAGCAGGCCGCCATGGGGGCCAGCAGGCTGCGGCCGAGGGGGGTGAGCGCGTACTCGACGCGGGGCGGGATCTCGGCGTAGGGCGTGCGGGTGAGCAGGCCGTCGCGTTCCATCGCGCGCAGGGACTCGGTGAGGACCTTCGGGGTGATGCCGCGCAGCGGCACCTGGAGCTCGGTGAAGCGCCTCGGGCCCTGCTCCAGGCAGTGGATGATCTTGGCGGTCCACTTGTCGCCGACCCGGAAGGGGGGGACGTGGACGCATTCGGCGAACATGTCGGGGTCAAGGGGTTCGGCCATGGCGTCCATGGTAGGCGGCGGAGGGTCACTATCGTTGCGGGAAGTGACCACCGGGCGTCTACCGTCTGCCGGGCGCGACCGGGTGTGCCGGCCGCTGAACGGAGTGCTGGACGATGAGCAGGATCGTGGTTTTCGGCGGTGGCGGGCGGGCCGGCGCGCGGGTGGTCGCCCGGGCCCTGGAGCGGGGGCACGAGGTGACGGCCGTGGTGCGCGACCCCGCCCGGTACGCGGGGCCGTCCGGCGACGGCGTCCGTGTGGTCACGGGTGACGTGACCGACCTGGGGAGCGTGGCGGCGGTCTCGGCGGGGCACGACGTGGCGGTGCAGGCGGGCGCCCGGATGGACGTGCCGTCGGCGGAGTTCTACACGGCGGCGGCACGGGCGCTGACCGCCGGGCTGGCGAAGGCGGGCGTGCCCCGGCTGGTGGCGCTGGGCATCGGCACCCTGCTGGAGGTCGCGCCGGGGACGCGGCTGGTGGACACGCCGGGCTTCCCCGAGGACGCCCGGACGTTCTCGCTCGGGCACGCCGCCGAGCTGGACGTGCTGCGCGAGGAGGGCGGGGCGCTGGACTGGGTGGTGATCGCGCCGCCGCCCGTGGTGCTCGACGACCTGGCGGAGCGCAGCGGGCGTCACCGGTTCGGCGGGGAGCAGGTCATGGCCGCCGAGGAGGGCGGTCCCGCGTTCTCCTACGCCGATCTGGCCGCGGCGGTGGTGGACGAGATCGAGCAGCCGCGGCACCACCGGGTCCAGGTCGCCGTCGGTTACTGAGACGTCCGGGGCCGGACATGCCGGAAGCCCGGCCGCACGCGGCCGGGGGTCCGCCGGGGGGGGCGGGGGGCGGGGGGCGCCGGGGGAAAGGGGGCCGCCGCGGGCCCGCCCCCGCGCGCCGGGGCGCCCCGAAACCGGGAGGAGCGCGCCCGCAACCCACGCCACAACCCCCACCACCCCCC
>NZ_JBEYTJ010000081.1:0-13351 GCF_040642995.1 Nonomuraea sp. NPDC047529
TAAGCTTCTCTGCGCCGATGGTACTGCACTCGGGAGGGTGTGGGAGAGTAGGTCACCGCCGGACAATCTTTCGAAGAAGGCCCCACACGGTTGTGCGGGGCCTTCTTTGCGTTGTGGGGGTGTTGGCGGGCGTCGTCTGGTTCTGTTCAGCGGGCGTGTGGGCTCGTCAGCGTGGGGCGGCCGCGGGTGGGGTGTAGGTACTTGGAGCCGGCGCAGCCAGCTGGGCGGCCTGAGAGGCCGGCGCATGCTGGGCGTCGGTGGACTGTGTGGCGTGTGTGGGACGCTATCTGGCTTCTGTGGGTGGCAAGGCTGAGGTCTGGGGTCCTGGGGTCGGGACCGGCTTCGGTCGGTGTAACTGGAATGGCAGGCAACTGTCGATGGCGGCTCGGTCTTGGTGTCAGCTCTGGGATTCGGTCGTCGCGGATGGCTCGCCGCTGGTGGGCGTTTCGGGCGGCGCGTCGGCGGCTCCCTGGGAGATGGCGAGGTTCCTCGGGAGCGCGGGGTGGGCGAGGGGTCAGTCGCTCTACGAACGATGTGGCTGGGGGCTGCTCCGGGCCGTCAGAGCGCGGGCTCAATGAGGCTTCCTTCAGTGGCACATTCTGCGATGTGCATGCCTCGGCCCCTAGCTCTACCGCCGACTCAGCGGGTCAGGGCTTGGTGTTGGCGCGGCCTGGGGCAGTGTGTGGTGGCTGGCAGGGCGTTCGGTGTCCTCCTGGGGGGGTGTGTTGGTGAGGTGGCCCCGGGCTTCTTGCAGTTGCCGGCGGGCGTGGGCGAGTTCGCGTTCGAGTTCCAGGATGCGGCGGATGGCGATCAGCGTCATGCCCTGGTCGGCGAGGTCGGTCACGTGCCGGACGGTCATGATGTCGGCGCGGGAGTAGCGGCGTTGGCCGCCGGATGAGCGGCTGGGGCTGATGACGCCGTGTTCGTCCAGGCGGCGGAGGTAGGCCTGGCGGACCTGGAGCATCTCGGCCACCTGGCCCAGGGAGTAGAGCGGGGCGTGTTCGTCGTCGAAGGGCAGCTCGGGCATCGTGGCCTCCTCGGGTTCGGGGCGGGGCCGGGATCACTGGTGCCCCGGTGCCGGGTCAGGCCCGGATGGCCTTTGTGTCGTCGCGCCGGTTCGTCACCTTGCGGGCCTGACGCGTTCGAGGACGGCTGGAGTCGAGGTGTTTCGATGGGGACACGTCTGGCCAACGTGCGCATCCTCGCGGTGGGTGCTGACGCTTCGGACGGCAGGGACGTCGAAGCGTGGGCCGTCCGTCGGCGGCATGGTTCCGAGCCTCCTGCCTCTGCCGTGGGAGCTAACCTCCAACACGGTTTGCAGGTTAGAGAGCTGAGGGGAGGGAAGCAAGGAAGGTAAGGAAGTTTTTACCTGGGCATGAGGAGTGTGCCGGTGAGGATCGTCACGGCATGGCCGGCGAGGTGGACACGGTCGCCGTCAAGGCGGGTGTGCACCAGGCCCCCTCTGGCGGAGAGTTGCGCGCCGGTCAGCGCGGTGCGGCCGAGGCGCGCGGACCAGTACGGGGACAGGGCGCAGTGGGCCGAGCCCGTCACCGGATCCTCCGGAATGCCGACTTTGGGAGCGAAGAATCGTGAGACGAAATCCGTGCCGGTGCCGCGGGCGGTGACGATGACACCGCGGGCGTCCACTGCCGACAGGGCCGGGATGTCGGGGCGCAGGGAGCGTACCGTCTCCTCTGAATCGACCTCGACCAGCAGGTCCAGGTCGCTTTTCCGGACCTCCACCGCTGCGGCTCCGAGCGCATTCTCCAGGCCGTCGGGAACCGTGACGGGCGTCACCTGCTTGGCCGGGAAATCCATCGTGATGAGGTCTCCTGTGGCGCGATTCACGGTTAGCGTTCCGCCGGCCGTGCGGAATTCGACCGGTCCGGTGGCGGCCCCGGTCGAATACAGAACGTGAGCGGTCGCCAGCGTGGCATGACCGCAGAGAGTGACCTCGACCACAGGGGTGAACCACCGTAGGGAATCGCCGAGCAGGAAGGCGGTCTCGGAGAGGTTCATCTCGGCGGCTACGCTCTGCATCCAGCCATCAGTAACCGGAGAGTCCAGCAGGCAGACACCTGCGGGATTACCCTTGAAAGCTGTGTCGGTGAAGGCGTCTACAGTGAACAGGCGCATGTGGCCGATGCTATACGGGGGGGACGGATATCCAGATGCAAGCAGGTTGCAAGCCGTACAAAATGGAATTAGGGCTGGGCGTGTCGCGTGGCGAATGCGGAATCGTCGGTTACCGTCCAATGTGTAGGGACGTGCCGATTACGGTGAGTTCCTGAGGAAAGGACAAGCCGATGGGGGCAGTGCGCAAGGTGGTGAACTACCTTGGCCTGAGCGGGGTCGATCACTACGACGACGGCTATGACGACGACGAGCACTACGAGGACGAGTACGTTCCGGCGACGGAGCGTGCCGCCCGGCGGTGGCGCGCGAACGTCGACGCGTCGCGCATCGTGATGGTCCAGCCGCTCAAGTACAACGACGCACCGTTGATCGGTCAGCACTTCCGTGACGGGCAGACGGTGATCATGGACGTCACGGGCATGGCGATGCCCGAGGCGACGAGGATGGTCGACTTCGCCGCCGGGCTCGCGTTCGGTTGCGAGGGGCGGATCGAGCGCATCGCCGACCGCGTGTTCCTGCTCGCGCCGGCGCACGTGGAGATCGAGACGACCTGATCAGGTCTACGCAGCGCGCGGGCCGCGACGAATCAGCCGGGTGAGCTCGGCTGCATCGTCAGCGGCCTGTTTCGCGCGTGCGTCCGCTTCTCTGGCGTAGGCGTGCAGGGCCCAGACGGCGCCCTCGGCCAGCTCCTTCAGCTCGTTGACCTGGGCGGCCACGTAACGGGCGTCGGCGACGACGGTCTTGTGGCGCTGCCAGAGCTGCCAGCCGCCCAGCCCGAGCATGGCCACCCCGGCGGCGGCCAGCAGGAGCGAGGCCGTGAACGCCGCTCCGGCCAGGCATGCGACACCCGCCACGATCAGCAGGAAGGCGGCCCACGGCCGGCCGCGCGGCACGACGCCTTCGGTGAGGATGGCGTTCTCGGCCGTGGCGATCGAGGTCTCGTCGGGGCCTTCGGGGCGCAGGTGGATGCGGTGGCCGAGCAGCGGGACGGTCAGCGTGGCGGGCGGCGTCAACCGGCTGTCGGCTTCGAGCTCCTCGGCCAGGCCGCGCAGGATGGGCGCCGCGACGTGCAGGGCGATGGCGGCCAGGTGCGGGTCGGCGCCGGGGCGCAGGTCGTCGAGCAGGTGGGAGATCAGCGAGGCCATCGGGCCCGCCGGGCCGCCCTGCCCGATCTGGGTGCGTAGGACCGCCAGCGGTTCGTCCTCGGCCCACGACGCGGCCGGGCTGGCCGAGCTGTTGCTGAGCGGGACGGCGGAGTCGTGGTCGGCCTGCCGCGCCGAGGTGATCTCGGCGCACCGGCCGCGCAGCCTGGACAGGCGGGCGGCCGCCACCGCCGGACGGGCCAGGTCGGGGATTTCGGCCATCTCCGGGAAGTCGGCCAGCGACGGCGGCACGACGACGGCGGGCTCGCCGGGCACCAGCGCCTGCACCCATTCCTCGACGTCGGCGTGCTCCTGCACGGCCAGCGCGTCGAGCTTGCGCAGCACGAAGATCTTGCCGGCCGGGCCGTAGGCGCCGCGGGCGGCGGCCAGCCAGAGCGAGCGCTGCCCGTGGGTGACGGGACGGTCGAGCGACAGCTCGCCGAAGGCCGTGCCGAGCCAGGAGGCGTGGATGCGGCTGCCCTGCCCGGAGACCGCCAGCGCCAGGCACAGGAAGAGCGCGGTCTGCTGCTGGTCACGGCCGGCGGCCCTGCTCAGCGGTTCGAGCGGGTCGTCGCCGGCGAGGATGGCGACCAGTGCTTCGACGGCCGGAGGCAGCCAGTGGCCAGGTATGTCGCGAAAGCCCGGAGCGGCGGGAGGGGCGGTGCCGTTGGCGGCGAGGTGCGCCAGCAGCGCCTCGGCGTAGCGTTGCAACTCCGTCGCTGCTTGGGGGCTCGCAGTCAGGTCCGTGCTCAAGGCAGAGAACTCCCCCATTTCGGCCTCAGTTCATGACCGCGTAAAGCCTAGCCGTTAGGGCGCGCCAACCAGGTGGAGGCGCGCCCACGACGGAACGGGAGACTTTGAGTCAACTGCCTGTTACATGCGGTCGGGGACGGGGACGCCCAGAAGGTCGAGGCCGGTTTCGAGCACGCGCAGGGTCAGCGCGCACAGGGCCAGCCGCGAGGCGCGGACCTCGGGCTCGACGTCGGACCGCAGCACCGGGCACTGCTCGTAGAACGTGCTGTACAGGCTCGCCGCCTCGAAGAGGAAGTTGCACAGCCGGTGGGGCTCGGACCGGACGGTGACCTCTTCGATGAGCGTGCCGAAGCCCAGCAGGTGGAGGGCCAGGGCGCGCTCGGCGGGGTCGCCCAGGAGGATCGGGGACGTGGCGTCCGCCGGGGCCATGTCCGCCTTGCGGAAGATGGAGCGGATACGGGCCGTGGCGTACTGCATGTAGGGGCCGGTGTTGCCGGTGAAGCCCAGCATGCGGTCGTAGTCGAAGACGTATTCGCTGTCGTGGCTGACCGACAGGTCGGCGTACTTCACCGCGCCCATGCCGACGGAGAGGGCGATCTCGTTCCGGGTGGCCTCGTCGTAGCCGCGTTCGGCGATGGCCGCCGTGGCCCGCTCGACGCCCTCCTGGAGGAGGTCCATCAGCTTGATGGACTCGCCCGACCTGGTCTTGAAGCGGCGGCCGTCCTTGCCCAGCATCATGCCGATCTGGACGTGTTCGGCCGAGACCGTGTCGGGCAGCCAGCCGGCCATCTGCGCGGAGGCGAAGACCATGCGGAAGTGCAGGGCCTGGTCGGCGCCCACGACGTAGAGGATGCGGTCGGCCTTCAGGTCGTGGACGCGGTAGCGGATCGCCGCCATGTCGGTGGAGGCGTAGCCGTAGCCGCCGTCGCTCTTCCTGATGATGAGCGGCAGGGGCTTGTCGTCGGAGCCGGTGAAGCCGGGCGGGAACAGGCAGAGCGCGCCCTCGCTGTGGACGGCCACGCCCGACGACTCAAGATCGTCGCAGGTCCTCTCCAGCATGGGGTTGTACATGCTCTCGCCCGCCAGGTCGGCGTCGGTCAGCGTGACGCCGAGCAGGGAGTAGACCTTGTTGAAGTAGCGGACGGTGGCGTCCATGAAGACGTGCCACAGGCGCATGGTGGCGGGGTCGCCCGACTGGAGGGTGGTGACCCGGACCCGGGCACGCTGCTTGAAGCCCTCGTCGGCGTCGAACTTGGCCCGCGCCGCCTGGTAGAACTCGGTGCCCATGCCCGCTTCGAGCTGGGCGACCGCGGCCGGCTCGCCGATGTCGAGCAGGTGCTCGATGAGCATGCCGAACGGGGTGCCCCAGTCGCCGAGGTGGTTCTGCCTGATCACCTTGTTGCCGAGGTGTTCGTGCAGGCGGGCCAGCGAGTCGCCGACGATGGTGGTGCGCAGGTGGCCGACGTGCATCTCCTTGGCCGCGTTGGGCGCGGAGTAGTCGATCACCACGGTCTGCGCGGGCGTGATCGTGCCGACGCCGAGGCGACTGTCGTCGCGCATGCCCGCGGTCTGGGACTCGATCCAGGAGTCGGCGAGCGTGATGTTGAGGAAGCCGGGGCCGCTGACCTCGACCGTGCCGGGGAAGTCGGACAACTCTGCTCTGATCGCCTCGGCGACCTCCCGCGGGGCCCGTCGCAGGCGCTTGGCCAGGCTCAACGCGACGTTCGCCTGGAAGTCGGCGAACTGTGAGGGCCGGATCAGCGGGTCTGCGTCGGCGTGCTCGGCGCCGAACGCGTTGGCCAGCGCCTGCTGGACGCGCTCGGTGAGCACTATCTGCGGGTCGGTCATGTTCTAAGGGTACCGGCGACCTTGACCGCGATGCTGATCGCCGCGGCAGCCACCAGGGCGATGCCGACGGCCGTCAGGTCGTTGCTTATGTCGCCGGGCGCGAGGGCGAAGAACTCCCTGACGGGAGGCAGCGCGAGGGCGAGTGCGAAGAGCCCCGCCATGGACGCCAGCAGCGCGATCCGCCACCAGTTGAGCGGCCTGGTGATCAGCACGAGCACCCACCACGTGGTGAGGAAGAGCGTGATCACCGCGGACGTCTGGTCCTCGGTCAGGGTGGAGGTGCCGCTGTGCGCGGCCCAGAACGACAGCAGCACCGCGACCGCGCACAACACCCCCGCCGGTACGGCGAAGCGCAGCACCCGCCGGACGAACCCCGGCCGCGCCCGTTCGAGCGTGGGCGCGAGCGCCAGGAAGAACGCCGGGATGCCGATGGTCAGCGCGTTGGTGAGGGTCGAGTGGCGGGGCGCGAACGGGAACATCACCCCGGCCACGCCGACGGCCAGCGACAGCACGATCGCGTAGAAGGTCTTGGTGAGGAAGAGGTTGGAGACGCGTTCGATGTTGGCCAGCACCCGGCGGCCCTCGCCGACGACGTGCGGGAGCGTGGCGAACCTGTTGTCCAGCAGCACCACCTGGGCCACCGCCTTGGTGGCCGGGCTGCCCGCGCCCATGGCGATGCCGAGGTCGGCGTCCTTGAGCGCGAGGACGTCGTTGACGCCGTCGCCGGTCATGGCCACGGTGTGCCCGCGGGCCTGCAGCGCGCCGACGAACTGCCGTTTCTGCTGCGGGCTGACCCGGCCGAACACGGTGTGGGAGTCGAGCAGCTCGCCGAGCTTGGCGGGGTCGTCCTGGGGGAGCGTCCTGGCGTCGACGGAACGGTCGCCGTCCGGGATCTTCAGGCTCATGGCGATGGCGGAGACCGCCTCGGGGTTGTCGCCGGAGATCACCTTGACGGTGACGCCCTGCTTGGCGAAGTAGCCGAGGGTCTTGAGGGCGTCGGGCCTGATCTTCTGCGCGAGGGTGACCAGCGCGACGGGCTCGACGGCCTCGCCGTTCTCGGCGGCCCGCAGGTTGTGCGTACGGCACAGGACGAGGACGCGGGTGCCGGTGGCGGCCAGCTCGGCGGCCTTGTCGTAGCCGTCGCCGTCGTGCAGCAGGACGTCGGGCGCGCCCAGCAGCCAGGCGCCGTGCCGGCCGAAGTCGGCGCCGCTCCACTTGCGGGCCGAGGAGAAGGGCACGGCCGAGGCCGCCGTCCAGCCGTCGGAGGGTGCGGGGTAGCGGGCCCGGATGGCCTGGGCGGTGGCGTTGGGGTGGGCGTCGAGGTGGGCCAGGGCGGCCAGCGCGGGCTCGACGGGGTGGCCGTCGCGCAGCGGGAGCACCTGGTCGAGGTCCATGCCGCCGGCGGTGAGGGTGCCGGTCTTGTCCAGGCAGAGCACGTCGACCCTGGCCAGCCCCTCGATCGCGGGCAGCTCCTGGACCAGGCACTTGCGCCGGCCGAGACGGATGACGCCGACGGCGAACGCGATCGAGGTCATCAGCACCAGGCCCTCGGGGATCATGGTGACGATGCCGGCGACCGCGCCGGTGATGGCGGTGCGGAAGTCGGCGGAGTTGTGCAGCTGGCTGTAGATCAGCAGGGCGCCGATCGGGATGACCAGCCAGGTGATGTACTTGATGAAGTTGGCCACGCCCTCGCGCAGCTCGGAGTGGGCCAGGTGGAACTTGCTGGCCTCCTCCGCCAGCCGCACGGCGTAGGCGTCGGTGCCGACCCGGGTGGCGACGTACGCGCCGGAGCCGGCCACCGCGAAGCTGCCCGACAGCACCTCGTCGCCGGGCTTCTTGTGCACCGGGTCGGCCTCGCCGGTCAGCAGCGACTCGTCGACCTCCAGGCCGTCGGAGGCGACGACCTCGCCGTCGACCAGGAGGCGGTCGCCCGAGCCGAGCAGGATCAGGTCGCCGAGGACGATCCGGCGCGGCTCGACCTGCTGCTCCCGGCCGTCGCGGCGGACGCGGACCGGCGCCTCGTTGATCACGGCCAGCTTGTCGAGGGTGCGTTTGGCGCGCAGCTCCTGGACGATGCCGATCAGCGCGTTGGCCACGATCACCAGCCCGAACAGGCCGTCCTGCCACTCGCCGAAGATCAGGATCAGCGCCCAGAGCACGCCGATGACCAGGTTGAACAGGGTGAACACGTTCGCCCTGATGATCGCGCTGAGCGATCTGCTCGACCGCCGCGGCACCTCGTTGGTCTTCGCCCCCGCGACCTGTGCTGAGGTGAGGCCGTCCACATTTCCCCCGTTCCTGTGGATCGGTCTCACACACTACGGCGTCACCAGAGCCTGTGTGAGCGATGTGTGGCGGCGATCCTGTCGCCGATCCTGGAGACGATGCCGCCCGCGGAGAGGTCGGCGGCGACCTGGCAGGCGGCGCTGATCGCGGGCGCCCTGGAGGAGCCGTGGGCGATCACCACCGTCCCGTTCAGCCCGAGCAGGACGGCGCCGCCGTGGGCCTCGGCGTCGAGGCGTCTGCGCAGCTCGCGCAGGCGGCCGCGTTGCATGAGCGCGCCGAACTTGGCGATCCGGCTCTCGCCGATGGTCTCGGCCAGCTCGCCGAACGCGTACCGGACCGCGCCTTCCATGGTCTTGAGTGCCACGTTGCCGGTGAAGCCGTCCGTGGTGATGACGTCCACCTTGCCGGTGAGGAGGTCGGTGCCTTCGACGTTGCCGGTGAAGCGGATGCCGGGGGAGGCCTGGAGCAGCTCGTGGGCGCGTTTGACGAGCTTGTTGCCCTTCTCCGGCTCGCTGCCGATGGTGAGCAGGCCGATCCTGGGCTCGGGGATGTCGTAGGCCAGCTCGGCGTAGGCCGCGCCGAGGTGGGCGAACTGCACCAGCATCTCCGGTTTGACCTCGGCGTTGGCGCCGGCGTCCACGAGCAGGGTGGGGGTGGGGAGCGTCGGGAGCGCCACGGCGATGGCCGGGCGCAGGACGCCCTGCTGGGCCTTGAGCCGCAGCCGGCCGGTGGCGACGATGCCCGCGGTCGAGCCGGCCGACACCACGGCCGAGGCGTCGCCGCGGCGGACGAGGTGGCAGGCGATGGCGATGCTGGACCTCGGGCGGCGCAGGCTGGCCAGGGCGCCTTCGTCCATGGCCAGGGCCTCCTCCGCCCGGACGATGGGGACCTCTTTGGTGGCGTCGTGGTCGGCCAGGGCCTCGTACAGGATGCGGGGTGAGCCGACGAGCACGACGGGGAGCCCGCGCTCCCGTACGGCGTGGACCGCGCCGGCCACGATCTCGTGGGGGGCGTGGTCGCCTCCCATGGCGTCGAGCGCGATGGGCCTGCTGTCGGACAATGGTCACCTCGTGGGGCAGGCGAGCCCGCCGTCGCCGGCCGGGCCGGTGCGCGGGCTCGTGTATGTCCGCATCGTAGGCAGGCCGGAGGTCACGTCAACCGGCGGGTGGACCTCCCTGCTTCCCCGGCGTGGCGCTTCCATTCACGGGGGCGCCCGTCAGTGGAGGTTCCAGTCGTCCAGGCCGCGGGTCACGATGACCTTGGAGAACTTCGACGAGCCGGTGACCCGGATCAGCGGGCCGTCGCCGGCCGAGCCGCCGCTCACGTTCCGTTTGCCGAAGACGGAGCTGCCCTCGTCGATCACGTGGGCGTTCTCCGGCACCCGGACGATCATCTTGCTGAACTTGGCGTCGGTCTCGATCGTGATCTCCCGCCCGGGGAGCACGGCGTCGGACAGGTCGATGACGAGGGCGCCGAAGCGGGCCGACAGCTTGGTGCGGCGGGACGCGACCCAGCGCCCCTTACGCACGATCTTGCTGAACTTCGAGCTGATCACCTGGTGCTCGATGGCCTCGGGCAGGGCGGACGGGGTGGACACCTGGGGCAGGTCCCGGGTGAGGGGGACGAGCTCGCCGATCGTCTTCGCCGTGTAGGCGATCTCCAGACGGTCGGCATGCTCGACGCTGGTCAGTCTTCCGGTGGCGAGCGCGTCGCCCAGCAGGGCCGCCACGCGGTCGCGGTCGGCGTCGGAGGCGCGCAGGTCGAGATCCTCGGTCACGATAAATCAGTGTATGCGGGATCGCGATATGTCGCGAGTGTCGCGAACCTGCAAGGAAACTTGGAGCCCAGCGGAACCGGGGACGCGGCGCGTCGCGTCCGGATATTAAGGACCGTAGACGCGCGACAGGGTCGTGAGGTTTACCGGCGATCGAACAAAAAAGATGGGAAAGGCCTAGTGATCTTGAACCAGGCAGGCACCCGACGCTTCAAGGCGTACACGTCCAAGCACCTCGACGAGCTCCTGCGACGTGCGGGGCTGGACGACGAGGCGCGGCTGAAGGTCCGGGCCGTGGCCACGGTGCTGCCCTTCCGGACGAACGCCTACGTCGTGGATGAACTCATAGATTGGTCGGCGGCGCCCGACGACCCCATCTACCGCCTCGTCTTCCCTCAGGAGGACATGCTGCCCGCCGCGGACGTGGCCAGGCTGGCCGATCTGCTCAAGGCCGAGGCGCCCAACAGCGAGATCCAGGCCGAGGCCAACCGCGTACGCGCCCAGCTCAACCCGCATCCCGCCGGGCAGAAGGAGCTCAACGTCCCGAGGATCGGCGACGAGCCGGTGCCGGGCATGCAGCACAAATATCCAGAGACAGTGCTCTTCTTCCCTAAACAGGGGCAGACCTGTCACGCCTACTGCACCTACTGCTTCCGATGGGCGCAGTTCATCGGGGACGCGGACCTGAAGTTCGCCTCCGACGACATCGACCGGATGGTGTCCTACATCCGCCGGCATCCCGAGGTCACCAGCGTCCTGATCACCGGCGGCGACGCCATGATCATGGGCGAGCCGGTCATCCGGCGCTACATCGAGCCGCTGCTCGGCCTCGACCAGCTCGAATCGATCAGGATCGGCACCAAAGCGCTGGCCTACTGGCCGCAGCGCTTCACCACCGATCCCGACGCCGACGCCACGCTCGGCCTGTTCCAAGAGGTGGTGAAGGCCGGCAAGAACCTGGCGTTCATGGCCCACTTCTCGCATCCGCGGGAGCTGGAGTCGCCGCTGGTGGAGTCGGCGGTCGAACGCATCCTCGGCAGCGGGGCCACGATCAGGACCCAGGCGCCGCTGATCAGGTCCATCAACGACGATCCCGCCGTGTGGTCGTCGATGTGGCGGCGGCAGCTGCGGATGGGGCTGATTCCCTACTACATGTTCGTCGAGCGCGACACCGGGCCGCAGGACTACTTCGCGGTCCCGCTGGCCCGCGCGTACGAGATCTTCAGGGACGCGTACTCGACCGTCTCCGGGCTCTGCCGTACGGTCCGGGGGCCGTCCATGTCGGCCACGCCGGGCAAGGTGTGCGTGGACGGCGTCACCGAGATCGCCGGTGAGCGCGTCTTCGTGCTCCACCTCATCCAGGCCCGCGACCCCGAGCTGGTCGGGCGGCCGTTCTTCGCCCGGTACGACCCGTCGGCGGTCTGGCTGTCGGATCTGCGGCCGGCGTTCGCCGAGCGTTTTCCGTTCGAGCCGGCCGAAGCGCTGCTGCCCATCTGAGTGGTCGCGTTCTCGTACCACCACCGCTGAATTGTGCGCCCCCGGCCCGTGACATTTGTTAATGCGACCACTTGTTCGCGGGCCGTGCGGGCGCACGCCGTCGTCGCGGATCTGATCATGATCGGGTCCGCGCAGAATCCAAATCAAAACCGGGGTATTTCCCGTTTTGTCTCTCCGCTCAACGCTCCCCCTTTACTCGGTAACCGGGCTGCAAACCCTGCTACATGGGCTTTCCGGTCGCCTGCGGGCCATCACGGTGAGTGATACAACTGCTTCCGTAGCTCAGCCGTGACGGCACGCTTCGTGTGGTGCCCATAGCGTGTACGCCACGGCATTCGGGGGTTATCGATTCGCATTTCCACCGCATTCGAGAGCGATCGATCACGAGCCGGGAAGGCAATCATGAATCGAGTAGTCAAGGCGGCCGTTGCCGTCACAGCATTCGGCTTGGCGGCGGCTTTGGCCGTGCCAGCTCAAGCAGAAGTTCAATTCACTCACACCGCCAAGATCGTCCCGCTGGACGGCCTGGGCGGGGGCACCAGCGGAGGCCCGCTCGACCTGATCGGCGGCCTGCTCGGCGGCGGGCTGCTCAGCAGCCTGGGCGGCGGCCTCGGCGGTCTGACCGGCGGCAACAAGCCCAAGTCGGACGCCGCCGCCGAAGCGCACGCACGCGACATCGCCGACGAGAACCGGCGCGCCAGCCTGGCGATGACGCCGAACGCGGCCGAGGACGTCACCCGCTTCAGCGGCCCGCTGCCCGAGCTGTCGCCCATCCTCGGCGGCGCGTCGGTCGGCGGCGGCGGCAAGGGCCTGGCCAAGTCGCTGCCGCTGCTCGGCGGCGCCCGCATGGCGCAGCCGCTGGTCAAGGGCGCACCGCAGAGCAACGGACAGCTCACCGGCGCGAGCGCCCCGCTGCGCGGCGCCATGGACACGATGACCGCCCTGGCCGGAGCCTCGGTCGGCGGCGCGATGGGCAAGGTGGGCGGCGGCGCGCTGCTGCCCGGCACGGGCGCCGGCACCGCCGGTGCCACCGGCACGACGATGGCGGGCACCACCAAGGGGCTGCGCGACCTGTCCAGCGAGTCCGGCATGGGCGGGCTGACCCGTGCCGCCAGGATGGCCCTGCCGCACGCTTCGAGCGCCGAGCTGGCCCCGATGGTCGGGCACGTCGCCCCGGTCGAGGCCGCGCCGGTCGTCGAGGCGCTGCCGGGCACCACCCAGACCGCCTCCGTCGACGAGATCACCCCGCTCATGCAGGACACCGCGGGCTTCGTCTCGTCCAACGGCTCCAAGGCCGCCGGCTCCTACAGCGACATGATGTCCGCCCTGGGTTGGAGCACCGAGGCGCTGACGAGCTCGGTGCACGGCTCCGGGGTGCGCAACTGACGCGAGCGCGGCGCGTACCGGACGTGTTCAGGATGTGACCCGCGCGGGTGCGTCCCGGACATGCCGTGACGATGCGCGGACGCGGCCCGCCGAGGGCCGGTGCGACGGTTCGCCGGCGTCATAAGGTGCCGATGCTCGCGAACCGGCCGTGACGGCCGTGCGGCAGCCCGCGTTCATGCGCCAGGTTGTTCACGACGGCGCGTTCCCGCTCTCCCCGGCGTCAGTGGACGCCCGCGGGACGAGGGGGCGCCGTCGCCCGATGCGACAGGCCGATGGTGTGCGCTCACAAGGTGCCGAGCGCCCCGACGGCACTGCCGCGCGTCGGTCGCGGGTCCGCCGCCACGGGCGGACGGGCCCGCCACGGGTCTGGGCGGACGTGCCTCAGCCCGGGGTTCGCACACGCGTCCCGCCGCTGACTGCAGGGCAGCGGCGCCGCGCCGAGCCCGCCCCCGGGCCCCATCCGGGGTCGGCGGCCGTCTCTTTTCCCCACCCTCCTACGGCGCCGCGCCCGACCCGGCCGGCGAGG
>NZ_JBEYTJ010000082.1:0-3522 GCF_040642995.1 Nonomuraea sp. NPDC047529
CGTCCTGGCCGCCTGGTCGAACGCGGCCAGCACGGCGGCGAGCTGGTCGGCGACCTCGCGGTCCACCGGCGCGCGTTCGACCGCGGCCAGCAGCAGCAGGTTGAGGCCGACCTCGGCGGCGGGCTCGCCGGTGGCGACGCGCAGCGCCTCCGCCAGGTCGCCGGCGCCGGCGACGCGGTCGATCAGGGGGATGACGTCGTGCTCCAGGGACCAGCGCAGCGCGGCCTGGTAGAGACCGCGTTTGCTGCCGAACGTCTTGTACAGGCTGTTGCGGTGGACGCCGAGGTGGGTCACCAGCTCGTCCATGGAGATGCCGTCGTAGGACCGGGTCGAGAACAGCTCTGCCGCCGCCCGCACCACGGTGGCCTCGTCGAAGCCTCTTGGTCGTCCCATGGCTCGACCATAGAGCATTGAGGAACGATCAGTCAAGAACGACCGTTCCTAAACTCCTGCGACTCGACGGAACTGGGAGGATCGGGTCATGCCCCATGCAGGCCCGGATCCCCGGCCTGGACGTGAGCGTGGCGTTCATCGCCGTCCGCGACGGCACGGACCGCCGGATGCCGCTTCTCGACGCACTCCTGGACGCGGCGATCCGCACGTCCTGAACCGCCGCACCCACACGACCGGAGGCCGGGCGCGTCACCCCGCCGCGCCCGGATCGGACGGCGCGGTCTTCCGGACGCGGGACGTCTCGGCGGAGAGTGGCGCGCCGTCCTGGCCGAGCGGGTGCAGCCGGGGCAGCTCCCGCCCCTGGCCGTCGAGCAGGACGGAGTGCGGCTCGTCCGGGGCGAAGGCGTGGCGCTCCCCCCATTGCCGCAGGGCGACGACGGCCGTGAAGAGGTCCTGCCCGGCTTCGGTGAGCCGGTAGGTGTGCCGCCGGCCGTCGGCGGCGGCGCGCCGGTCGAGGATGCCGTGCTCGACCAGCCTGCGGAGCCGGTCGGTGAGGATGTTGCGGGCGATGCCCAGCCGCTGGTGGAACTCGGTGAAGGTGGTCGCGCCGTCCATCGCGTCGCGGACGATCAGCAGGCTCCACCGGTCGCCCACCAGGTCGACGGCCCGTGCGACCGGGCACGCCGGGTCGGTCCAGGCGCTTCCCGCAGCGAGTGTGACGTCCACCGGGCCCCTCCCGGGTCAGTTGCAATCTGAAACCATTATGCCCTAACCTCCGATCAGTTGCATATTGAAACTTATCGGAGAGTGACATGTCCTCAGGAATGACCGGAAGACAACGGATCGTGCTCGCGCTGGTGTGCGCGGTGGCCGTGTCGCCCGTGTACGGCATCCAGCCGGTCCTCCAGGCCGCGGGCCGGGACCTCGGGCTGGCGGACGGATCGCTGGGCTGGCTGGTCGCCGCCGGCCAGATCGGCTACCTGGCCGGGCTGGTGCTGCTGGTCCCGCTCGGCGACCTGTTCGACCGGCGCAAGCTCATCACGGTGCACCTGCTGCTGACGGCCGCGGGCGCCGGGGTGGCCGCCGTCGCGCCCGGCGCCGGGTTCGCGATCGCGGGCCTGGCCCTGGCGGGGCTGTTCGCCGTGGTCGTCCAGATCGCGGTGGCCTACGTCGCCGCCGTCTCACCGCCCGGCGAACGCGGCCGCAACATCGGCACGGTCACCTCGGGGGTGGTCGCCGGGATCCTCCTGGTCCGGGTGGTGGCGGGCCTGCTGGGCGAGCTGGCCGACTGGCGCGCGGTCTACCTCGTCATCGCCGTGCTGTGCGTGCTGCTCGCGCCGGCCGTCCGCGTCACCCTCGACGCCGACGTCCCGCGTTCCCGGGACTCCTACGGCCGGCTGCTGGCGTCGCTGGGCCGGCTGGTCACGAGCGACCGGCTGCTGCTCAGCCGGGGGCTGGTCGCGTTCTTCCTGTTCGCCTCCTTCGGCACGTTGTGGAGCGGGCTGGCGCTGCCCCTCGGCGCCGCGCCGTGGCACCTCGGCACCACCGAGATCGGACTGTTCGGGCTCGCCGGTCTCACCGGGGCGCTGGGCGCGGCCCGGGCCGGCCGATGGGCCGACCGGGGCCTGGCGTTCTCGGTCACCGTCTGGTCGCTGCTGCTGCTCGCGGCCTCGTGGCTGCTGATCGCCCAGGTGGGGTCGTCGTTGTGGCTGCTGATCGTCGGCGTCGTCGTGCTGGACTTCGCCGTGCAGGCCGTGCACGTCAGCAGCCAGCATCTGCTCACCACCGCGCGGCCCGACCGGAGCAGCGGAGTCATCGGCGCGTACATGGCCTGCTACTCCCTCGGCTCCGCGCTCGGCGCGATCACCACCACCTGGGCCTACAGCGTCGCGGGCTGGTGGGGCGCCTGCCTGCTCGGCGCGGTCTACGCCCTGCTCGGGCTCGTCGTCGCCGTCTCGACCCGGCGTCTCACCGTCCCGCGGGCGAGCACGTCCGTCCCGGCCTGAACGGGCTCAGGCGAGGTCGAGGATCGGCACGAGCTGCTCCTCCTCGTACGTCAGGTGCGCTTCGAGCTCGTCGGTCAGCCGCTCGATCTCCGCGCGCACCTTCACCGGGTCCTCACCCGACAGGGCCTCCTTCAGCTCCGCCACGAGCACGGCGATGCGCTCGTGCTCCCCGGCCAGCCGCTCGATGACCGGGGCGAGCTCGGGATGCCGCTCGGCCAGCGCCGGGAACATCATCGTGTCCTCGCCGGTGTGATGGTTGTGCAGCCCCTGGCACATGGTCAGGCAGTTGATCCGCAGCTGCACGCCCAGGCCGGGGCGGCCGCCGGCGGTCAGCTCCTTGCGGATCAGCGCCAGCTCGCGCCGGAAGCCGTCGTGCACCAGCTTGAGGTACGCCCCGCCGGAGGGCGCGCTCGACCGGGGCGGGCCCGGCACGATGTTCAGCGCGACGACCGGGATGACGCGGGCCGTCTTGGCCTGGTAGTCCGCCCAGCCCGGATCGCCGTCCACGGCACGGGCGAAGGCGGCGTCCCGCTCGGCCCCCTCCAGGATCTCCGCCTGGACGTCGAAGACGAAGACGCCGCTCTCGACGGTCGCGCGGGGCTCGGCCCGCAGGTTGTGGTACCAGGCGGGGTTCTTCGGCGCTCCCCCGGCGGAGGCGATGACCAGCATGCGCTCGCCGCCGTCCGGCAGGTAGCCGAGCGGGGTCGTGTGCGGCTTTCCCGAACGCGCGCCGGTCGTGGTGAGCAGGAGCAGTCTCGCTCCTTCGAAATAGCCCCCGACCTGGCCGTTGTTGGCGCGGAACTCGTCGATGACCTGCTTGTTGAAATCCACTCTTCTCCATGGGTGATGGTCTCTGCTCTGACGTGCTGAGAGGGAGAAGAGGAAGCGGCGGGCCGCGCGCCCGCCGGGCGGTCACGCCAGGGCCGGGCTGCTCTCTGGTTCGTGGCCCAAGGCCGACCCGGCAGTCACGGGGGCGACGCTACTTCATCACAACAATCTTCGCAAAGCGGCCGTATGACGCGGCCGGCGCGGCGGGGTCCCGCGTCGGCGCCCGACCCCCCCCCCACCACCGGAGGCGTCCGCCCCCGCGACACGGCCGACGCGGGGTCCAACCCCCGGTGCC
>NZ_JBEYTJ010000082.1:3532-13021 GCF_040642995.1 Nonomuraea sp. NPDC047529
CTATCTCATAAACATTCCCCCTCACGTGCTATCTGCGCCCGGGCCCGGGGCGGGGGGGGGCGGCGAGCCCCCCAACCCCCCCCGACTCCACGGGAGGCGTCCGACGCGGCTACTCGGCGTACGGCTGGTCCTCGCCCTGGTCGCTGTAACCCAGGCTCCAGACGTAGCCGTCGGGGTCGGCGAAGGTACCGCCGTAGCCGCCCCACGGCAGGGCGCCGGCGGGCTTGAGGATCGTGGCGCCGGCCTTCTCCGCCTCTTCCATGATCTCGTCGACCCGGGCCTCGCTGCGGACGACATAGGTGAGGACGACCCCGCTGAAACCGCTGCCTTCCGGGCTCAGCCCGACCAGGCCGGCCAGACCTTCGCGGCCGTAGAAGCCGACGGGCGAGGCGCCGTCCGACTCGAAGAACACCGAGATGCCGTAGTCGTTCTGGATCTTCCAGCCGAGCCCCTCGGTGTAGAACCGCTTGGCCCGGTCCATGTCCTGGACGGCGAGCAGGATCGAGCTGACGTGCGCTTTCATGCCTTGTCTCCTTGACGCTTCAGACGTTCTGACGATGAGAGCCACGCTATGGAAGGCCCCTCTCCGGGCGCTTCTCGATTCCTGACCGGTTGCCCCACCGGCCCCGCACGACGACTTGACGAGCTCCCACCAATTGTACGAGTATCCCGAACTGTACGTTTTTCCCGAACTATCGTATGAAGGTGCACCCGTGAGACGCCGCCCCGGCCTGATCCTCGCCCTGCTGGCCCTTTCCCAGCTCATCACCTCGCTCGACTTCAACATCGTCTTCGTCGCCCTCCCCCGGATCGGCGCCGAGCTGGACTTCTCCCCGCAGACCCTGCAATGGGTGGCCAGCGCCTACGCCGTCGCGTACGGCGGGTTCCTGCTGCTCGGCGGCCGGGCGGCCGACCTGCTCGGGCACCGCAGGATGTTCGTGGGCGCGCTGGCGCTGTTCGCGATCGCCTCCCTGGCCGGCGGGCTGGCGCAGAGCCCCGGGACCCTCGTGGCCGCGCGGGCCGTGCAGGGGCTGGGCGGCGCGCTGCTGTTCCCGGCGACGCTGGCGCTGGTCAACACCGGGTTCGCCGAGGGGAGCGCGCGCAACAGGGCGCTGGCGGTCTGGAGCGGCGCGGGCGCCGGCGGCCTGGCGCTCGGCTCGTTGCTCGGCGGCCTGCTGACCGGCGCGTGGGGCTGGGAGGCGGTCTTCTACGTCAACGTGCCGCTCGCCGTCGTCGCGATCGCGGGCGCCTGGCTGCTGCTGCCCGCCGACGGAGCCCGCGCGCGGGGCCGCCGGTTCGACGTCCCGGGCGCGGTGCTGGCCACCGGCGGCGTCAGCCTGCTCGCCTACGCCCTCATCCAGGGCCCCGAGTCCGGGTGGAGCTCACCGCTCATCACCGGCGGGTTCGTGCTGGCCGCCGTGCTGCTGGGTGCGTTCGTCGCGGTCGAGAGGGCGGGCGCCGACCCGCTCATGCCGCTGCGGCTGTTCGGCAACCGCAGCCTCGGCTCGGCCATCGCGCTCATCCTGGTCTTCGGCGCCACCTTCAACGCGCTGCCGTACTTCCTGACCCTCTACTTCCAGACCGTGCTCGGGTACGGCGCCGTGGCGACCGGGCTGGCGTTCCTGGTGCCGTCCCTGCTGATCGCGCTCGGCACCCAGCTCGGCGGGCGGCTGGCCGGGCGGATCGGGATGCGGGTCACCCTGCTCATCGGCACCGTCGGCGGGGCGGCCGGCACCGCGCTGCTGGCGCTGGGGATCAGCGCCGACGGGTCGTACTGGGGGGTGCTGCCCGGCATCGTCGTCTCGGGCGTCAGCCAGGGCCTCACCTGGACCGGGATGTGGATCGCCTCGGCCACCGGCGTGGTGGCCGGCGAGCAGGGGATCGCGTCCGGCATGGCCTCGACCGCGCTCCAGGTCGGCGCGGCGCTCGGGCTCGCGGTGCTGGTCGCGGCCGGCGGGGTGGGCGAGGCCACCGGGCCCGCGCTCGCCGCCGGGATGCGTACGGCGGTGCTCGTCGCGGCCGCGGGCATGCTGCTCGGGACCGTCGTCGCCCTCACCTTCGCCAGGCGCCGCGCCACCGCCCCGCTCCCCGCCTGACCCCGCCTGACCACCGGGCCCGGTCCGCTCCCCCGCCTGTCTTCCGGCGCCGGGGGCGCTGCCCCGCCCCGGCGCTCACCCCTGGCGGAGGCGGTCGTAGAGCAGGCAGATCGCGCCCGAGTCAGTGGTCGACAGGTCGGTGAGCGACCAGTGCGAGGCGGGCAGACCGTCCTCCAGCAGCCGGGCGCCGCCGCCGGCCACCTCCGGGCAGAGCGTGATGCTGAGCCGGTCCAGCGCGTCCGCCGCCAGCAGGGCCTTGATGACGCTGCCGCTGGCCAGGACGATGATGTCGCCCCCGGACTGCCCCCGCAGCCGCTCGACCACCTCGGCGGGACCGGCCTCGGCCAGGCGGGAGTTCTGCCACGGCGCGTCCGTCAGGGTCGAGGAGAAGACGATCTTCTCGGTCTCGTCGAGCCACTGGGCGAAGGCCCGGTCGCGGGGATCGGCGTCCTCGTCCTTGGCGACCGCCGGCCAGAAGGAGCCGAAGCCCTCGTAGTTCTTCCGGCCGAGCAGGGCGGTGGTGGCGGCGCCCGTCACCCGGATCATGTGGTCGCGGGCGCCGTCGCTGACGGCGTGCGGGACGATCCAGCTCATGTCGTACTCGCCGCCCTGGCCGCTGACCCGGCCGTCGAGGGACAGCGAGATGTTGCCGACGACCCTGCGGCCCTGGACGTTGCCGTGCTGCGTCATTTCCGACTCTCCTTGGAAGTGCTTTCCGATGTGCACGATCCTGCCGTTCGGGCAGGCCGGGAACATCGGCCACCTGGCAGAGATGCCGCCCAACCCCTGGCCTATTTGCTGGCATACTTCGGGCGATGTCTGGTTTTCGTCATGCTCCGGCGGAGTTGTCGTCGTTCGTGGGCCGGGTCGAGGAGCTGGCGGCGGTCGGCGCGGCGGTGGCGTCCGGGCGGGTGCTGACCTTGACCGGTCCGGGCGGGTGCGGGAAGACCCGGCTGGCGATGCGCCTGTGCCAGGCGGCGGCCGGGGAGTGGCCGGACGGCGTCTTCTGGGTCGGCCTGGAGCAGGAGACCGACGGCGGCCAGATCGGCCACCGGATGGCCGCCGCGCTGGACGTCCTGCTGCCCACCGGGCTCGACCCGGTGGCGGTGCTGGCCGCCGCGCTGCGGGAGCGCGAGCTCCTGGTCGTCCTCGACAACTGCGAGCACGTGCTGGACGACGCGGCCGGGGTCGTCGCGGCGGTGCTGGCGGCGTGCCCGCGCGTGGCGGTGGTCGCCACCAGCCGGTCCAGGCTCGGCGTGCCCGGCGAGCGGGTGTGGCCGGTGCCGCCGATGAGCCTGGCCGACGCCCTGGAGCTGTTCCTCGAACGCGTCGACTCGCCGCCCGCGGCGTCCCCCGCGGACGATACGGCGGCCCGCGCGGCCGGGTCGCAGGCCAGGCGGATCTGCGACCGGCTCGACCGGCTGCCCCTCGCGCTGGAGCTGGCGGCCGGCTGGGCGGGCGCCCTGTCGCTGACGCAGATCGCGGACTCCCTGAGCGCCCCCTTCGACCTCCTGGACGGCGGCACGCGCACCACCCCCTTCCGCCAGCGCACACTTCAGGCGTCGATGACCTGGAGCCACGACCTGCTGGACGACGACGAGCGGGTGCTGTTCCGGCGCGCGGGGGTGTTCGAGCCGGGCTTCACCGCCGACGCCGTGGCCCGCCTGGCCGAGCTCGGCGGGCCCGGCCGCGGGCGCCTGCTCAAGGCGTTGCGGGGGCTGATCGACAAGTCGCTGGTCGTGGCCGACACGACGGGCGCGGTGGCCCGGTACCGGATGCTGGGAGTGGTGCGGGCGTACGCGCTGGACCGCCTGGCGGAGGCGCAGGAGGACACGGCCGCGCGCGACCTGCACCTGGACCTGCACGTGTCGTTGCTGGAGGGCCTGGCGCCGCTGCTGGAGACCGGCAAGGACGCCTGGCGGGCGCAGGTCGGCGCCGCCTACCCCAACGTGCGCGCCGCGATCGAGTGGGGGCTGTCGCGTCCGGACACGGCGCGGGCGCGGCGCCTGGCCGCGGACTGCGCGTGGCTGTGGCACCTGGAGGGACGCGGCGCCGAGGGCGTCGCGCTGCTGCGCCGGGCCGCGGCGCTCGGCGCCGGCGAGCGCGGCCCGCTCCAGGCCCGGGTCCTGGCGGCGCTGGCGTTCGTGCTCAACACCACCGAGCCGGGCATGGAGGCGTTCGAGGTGGCGCGGGCGGCGCGGGAGCTGGCGCGGGCGGCCGGCGCTCCTGAGACGGCCCGCCCGGCCGGGCCGCTGATCGCGATCGGCCTGCTGGCGACGGGCCTCCCCGAGGCGCTGGCGGAGGCCCGCGCGGTGCGGGACGAGGCCGTCCAGGCCGGGGACGGGTTCGTCGCCGACTGCGCGGAGGCGTTCGTCGCCCTGGTGCACGTGCTCGGCGACGACCACCGGCAGGCGATCGCGTGCTTCGAGCCGGTCGTGGAACGGCTGCTCCGGCGCGGCGACCGCGGCGTGGCCTCCTTCGCGCTGGGCTGGTGGGCGCTGGCCGCCGCCCGGTCGGGCACGCTGGAGCGGGCCGCGGAGCTGGCCGGACGGGCCGTCGCGACGGCGGAACCGCTGCGCGACCTGCATTGGACCGGCTCGGCCCGGGTCGTCCTGGCGGAGATCCGCATCCTTCAGGGCCGCCTGCAGGAGGCCGCCGCCGCGCTGGAGCCCATGGAGCGCCTGTTCGACGCGGCGGGACGGCTGCCGTTCATCACCGGGTGGGAACGCACCCAGGCGATGCTCGCGCTCGGCCACGACCGCCCGCGCGAGGCGGTGGAGTGGTGCTGGCAGGAGGTGCGCTGGCAGGACGAGCCCGACGCGGCGTGGCTCGCGCCCGACACCCAGATCGTGCTGGCCGCGGCGCTGCGGCGGTCCGGCGAGGAGGCGTCGGCGGCGCGGGTGCTGGACGTGCTGGCGCGGTCGCCGGTGACCGGACGGATGCCGCGCGTGCGCGCCGGCGTGCTGGACGAGCAGGCGCTGCTCGCCCACGAGAGCGACCCCGAACGCGCGCTGCGGCTGCACCACGAGGCCCTGCGCATCCGCGTCGAGCACGACCTGGTCTTCGACCGCGTGGCCAGCCTGGAGGCCCTGGCGCTGCTCAACCTGCGTCGCGGCGCCGTCGAGGCGGCCGGGGTGCTGGCCGGGGCCGCCGGGCGCGCCCGCGCCGACCTCGGGGCCGCGCCCCGCCCCCTCCCGTCCGCCGACGGCGAGGACGGCGAGACCCTGCGTACGGCCGCCGAACGGGGACGCGCGATGGACCTGGACGCGGCCGTCGCCTACGCCACCCGCGCCCGGGGGCCGCGCCGCCGGCCCGGATCCGGGTGGGAGAGCCTGACCCCGGCCGAGCGGTCGGTGGCCGGGCTCGCCGCCGAAGGGCTGTCCAACCCGGAGATCGCCGCCCGGCTGTTCGTCAGCCGGGGCACGGTCAAGACCCACCTGGCGCACGTCTACGCCAAGCTCCAGGTCGCCAACCGCACCGAACTCGCCCGCGCGACGTCCGCCCGCGACGGGGAGGACGCGACGCGTACGGGGTGAGCGCCCGTCCGGACGCCGGTGACGTCAGGGGGCGGGAACGAGGTCGCGGCGGATGGCCTGGCTCGCCGCGCGGTGCTCGGCCGCCGCGGCCGGGTCGGTCTCGTCGAGCACGGCCGCGATGCCCTCGTGGGCCAGGACCTCCTTGTGCCGCGCGCCCACCTTGGGAGCCAGTTCGAGAGCCTGGCGGTGCAGGCGCAGCGCCTCCTCGGGCAGGCCGGCCAATCGGCACGTCTCGCCGTAGCCGTAGAGGAAGTGCACCTTCCAGTGCTCCTCGAACAGCTCGTCCAGCAGGGCGAACGCCTGCCGGTGGCTGTCCAGCGCCTCCTCGTGACGGCCCGTCTGGCGCAGGGCGACGCCCAGGCAGTTGAGGCACCACGCCTCGTTGTGCTTGTGGCCGTCCTCGCGGGCCAGCTCCAGGGCCTGGCGCAGGTGCCCGGCGGCCTCGTCGGGCTGCTCGTGCACGATGGCCAGGCCGAGGGTGATCCGGGCGGTCAGCGTGGCCGGCCAGCCGGGCTCGCCGTGCGTCAGGGCCAGCACCTCGCGGGCCAGCCGGGCCGCCTCCTCCCGGCGTCCCAGTTGCAACATCGCCCACGCCTCGTCGGCCGCGGCGTGGGCCGCGCCCATCGGGCAGCCGGCGTCGTCGTACAGCCGGGCCGCCTGCCGGAAGAGGTCGAGCGGCTCCTCGACGTGGCCCTCGTCCCAGCTCAGGTAGCCGCGGCGCATCATCAGGTCCGCCGCGGAGCGGGCGTCGCCGGCCTGGGACACCAGGGGCGCCGCCGCCTCGTACGCGGCTCCGGCCTCGGCCATGCGGCCCGCGTTGTAGCGGGCGAAGCCCAGGTCGCTGTGCGCCTCGGCGAGCTGCCACGGGTCGCCCAGGCGTTCCGCGGCCGCCAGCGACCGTTCGAAGAGCATGTTGAGGTGGGTCGTGCCGCAGCGCCGGGCGAAGAACGCGCGCATGAAGCGGGGCAGCTCGCACGCGTGCGCGTCGGCCCCGATGGCGACCGCCAGCTCGAAGGCGCCCATCAGGTTGCCGTACTCGGCGACGAACCAGCCCAGAGCCGCGTGCTTGCTGCCGAACGCCGGCAGATCGGCCGGAGGGCTGCCCGCCGACGCGGCACGGCTGCCCGACTCGTACGGCATCGCGGCGTCGGCGGCGGCCGCCGCGTGCACGTAGTAGTCGAGCACCCGGCCCAGCGCCTGCTCCCGCTCGGCCGGCGAGTCCTGCTCCTCGGCGGCCCGGCGCGCGTGCTGGTGGACGAGGTCATGCAGCGTGTACCGGCCGGGCGAGGGCTGCTGGACGAGGTGGGCGTCGAGCAGGTCCTCCAGCATCGCCCGCGCGCTGCGCAGCGGCACGCCGGCCAGCGCGGCGGCCACGTAGTCGTCGAAGGAGGACCCGGACAGCAGGCCCAGCAGCCGGAACAGGCGGCGCTGGGCCCGGTCGAGCTGCCGTACGGACATGGCGAAGGCGGTGTCGAACTCGCTCGGGCCCTCGGCCATGCGCTCGACCAGGATGCCGGCGGTCCAGCCGGGCCGGTGCCGCAGCCGGGCCCCGGCCAGCCGCAGGGCCAGCGGCAGGTGGCCGCACAGCCGCAGCACCTCGGCCGCCGCCTCGGGGTCGCGGGCCAGCCGCCCGTCGGGGCCGCCGGGTTCGCCGCTGGCGCGGGCCAGCAGGCGCGCGCTCTCCTCCGGGGTGAGCACGTCCAGCGAGACGGGCGGCACCTCCTCCAGGCCGACCAGCCGGTTGCGGCTGGTGATCAGCGTGACGGTCTCGCCCGCGCCGGGCAGCAGCATGCGGACCTGGTCGGCCCCGGCGGCGTTGTCGAGCACCACGACGGCCCGCCGTCCGGCCAGCTCCGCCCGCCAGCACGCGGCCAGCGGCTCGATGCCGCCCTCCTGCGGGATCTTCTCCGAGGGGACGTCGAGCGCGGCGAGCAGGGTCCGCAGCGCGGGGTCGGGGTCGAGCGGTTCGCGCCCTTCGGTGAACCCGTGCAGGTCCAGGTAGAGCTGGGCGTCGGGGTAGTCGGCGGCGAGCCGGTGAGCGGCGTGCACGGCCAGGCAGGTCTTGCCGACGCCCGCCATGCCGTCCACGGCCACCACCCGGTTCTCGGCGACCGCGGCGAGCACGGCGTCGAGCTGGGCCTCGCGCCCGGTGAAGTCCGGCACGTCGCGCGGCAGGTCGTTGCGCGGCGGACGGGGGGCGCCGGCGGGCGGCGAGGGCGGCTGCACCTGGCGGCTCGCCTTCGGGGGCGCCGGCAGGGGGTTGGTCGCCCGCTCCCACAGGGGACGCAACGGGCGGGGGTCGCGCTTGACCAGGCGGCACAGCTCGATCACCGCGGCCCATGGCGGCACCGACTGGCCGCTGAGATAGCGCGACAGCGAGGACGAGCTGAGGCCCGTCTCGCGGGCGAGCGCCCGCACGCCGTGCCCGGAGAGCTCCTGGAGCAGGCGTAGCCGGTTGGCCAGCTCGTCCTGGGGGTCCGCCGTCTGCTGTCGTGTCACCTGTTTCTGCCTTTCTGTCCCGTCGCGAAAGAAACTTACCTGGACGAATCACCGCAGGCCAACGGCATCCCGGCTGTCCCACGGTGTCCCACGGGCATCGTCGTGGCGCGCCGGCTCGGCTGAGATGGAGTCACGCCCCGGGGGACGGGGCGCCGACCAGGACAAGCACCCCGAAAAGGGAGAACCATCATGCAGTCTCGTATGCAGAACCCGGCCGTCGTTCTGTCCGGCGCGATGCAGCCCATCCAGGACTTGTTCAAGGCGGTGCACTCCGGCGGGGTGGACGCCCAGACGCTGGAGCTGGTGCACCTTCGGGTCAGCCAGATCAACGGGTGCAGCGCCTGCGTCGACGCGGGCGTCAAGACCGGGCGCAAGTCCGGGGTGAGCGAGGAGCGGCTGGCCACGGTCGTCGCCTGGCGGGAGGCCCCGTACTTCAGCGAGGAGGAGCGGGCGGCGCTGGAGCTGGCCGAGGCCGCCACGCGGTTGGCCGACCGGTCCGACGCGGTCAGCGACGAGGTCTGGGACAGGGCCGCCACCTACTACGACGAGAAGCAGCTCGCCGCGATCGTGCTGATGGTCGGCGTGACCAACCTGTTCAACCGGCTCAACGCCACCACCCGGCAGATCGCCGGCGCCTGGGGCTGAACCGCACCACCCATAAAACGGTCAGTACTAACATCCAACCCACAAAGAAGGAGATTTCACCATGAGCACCACGAAGAAGACCGGCGCGGACAACAAGGGTTTCGAGGGTTTCAGCGAGGACGAGCGCGCGGCGATGAAGGCGCACTCCAGCGAGCTGAAGAAGGCCGCGCGGCGCGGCGGGAAGGCGACGGCGGCCGACGGCGACCGCGACATCCTGGAGAAGATCGCCGAGATGGCCGAGGACGACCGCGTCCTGGCCGAGGCGGTGCACGCCATCATCAGGTCCGCCGCGCCGGACCTCACCCCGAAGACCTGGTACGGGATGCCGGCCTACGCCAAGGACGGCAGCGTCGTGTGCTTCTTCAAGCCCGCGGCGAAGTTCAAGTCCCGGTACGCCACCCTCGACTTCAACGACGGGGCGCCCCTTGAGGACGGCGCCATGTGGCCGAGCGCCTTCGCGCTGAAGGAGCTGACCCCCGAGACCGAGGCGCGCATCGCCGCCCTCGTGCAGCAGGCCGCGGGCTGAGGTCCGGGAACCCGCCGGGTTCTGCTCCACCGCGGCGGGCCGGACCCTGCTCCGGCCCGGCCCGCCGCAGTGGAGCACGTGACCGTCAGACCTCTTCCACGCTGCTCGGCTCACGCCGGGACAGATCGATACCGAGTTCCTCCGCCGCGCGGAAGACGTCCTCGTCGGTGTCGCGCATCTCGATGGA
>NZ_JBEYTJ010000083.1:0-12169 GCF_040642995.1 Nonomuraea sp. NPDC047529
GCTCTTCGGCCGGTCCCGGCCGCCGCCCGCCAGGCAGCGCCTACGATCCCCCCGACAGTCGCCAATCCCTCCAGCAAGTTCGCGGACCTCGCGGACAGACCTACGCGCGCCCGCGATGACCTGGCCAGCCCTGGCGTTTACCGGGCGGCAGCCGAGGCGACACGGGACTACTGAACGACCAGGTGCCGCCGCGCGCAGGTCAGTCAGGCAGGGGAAGGTTGTCTGCCAAGTCGATCAGCTTTTGCTGGTTGGCCGCCGAGGGGACACGGCCCGCGATAGTGCTCGGCATCTGCCAGCTGTGGGCGCCGAAATGTCCTGAGGGCAGTTGGCAGAGCACGGTGTCGTCCGAATCGCCTTGAGGGTCGATTGGCGGACCGCTCGTCTCGCAGTAGCCGGTCTCTTCCTCCAGCGCGATCAGGGAACGCTCGGTGGCCGACCAGCGCAGCCACCAGTCCACACCTCCTGCCCCTCCGGCCTGGCCCAGGGCAAGGTGAGGGCCAGGATGGTCGGCCTGCAACTCGCACTGCAGAGTGTCCACCAGTTCGTGTGCCCCATCTGGCACCTGTGCGAAGTGGACGTACTCGTCTTCGGTCAGCGCGACCTCGGTCGCGCACTCGTGGGAACTCATGTCCCGGCACCCTACGCGCGGGCAGTGACATTTCAGATACAGAGAGTGCTTGTGATGCCGTCCCGTAAACGGTCGTTTGCGGGACGGCACACATGGGGGCTCAGTGGTGGCGGGCGTGCACCTGCTGGTGCACTTGCAGCGGGGTCTACGCGGGAGATCTCCACGTTGAGCTAACGATCGGCGGGGAAGTGCCCGTCCATGATGTCGGCCCCTTCAGGATGAAACCGCCGTGGCCGTCGACAAGCACCGCCTCGCGGCTGGGCGGGTCAACTGGGTAGTGGGGTGCCCTTCCGGCCTCTTGGCCGGACCCGCCACCGGCCGTTCGGCAGTTGGACCGAGGCCATGCGCATACGGTCGGAGAAGGCGGCCGTGGGCCATGTGGTCGCCCCATCCCACACCGCGCCGGCCAGGCGCGTGTCCGCCAGGCGCGGGCGGGTCGAGCGACGGGGAAGCGGCCTTTCGGTCATATCGGTACTGGTGAGGTGGGCACTGCTCAGGTTCGCACCAGTCAGATCCGCGCGGCTCAAGTCCGCGCCGCGCAGGTCCGCGCCCACCAGGATCGCGCCGCTCAGAGTCGCGCCTCGCAGGTCTGCGCCGATCAGGTCTGCGCCGCTGAAGTCCACGTCGATCAGGGTCGCGTCGATCAGGTCCGCACCGCGCAGATTGGCACCGCGCAGGTCCGCACCAGTCAGGTCCTCGTCAGTCAGATCCGCGCTGCGCAGGTCCGCGCCGCTCAGACTCGCGCCGCGTAGGTCCACGCTGCCTAGGTCCTCGTTAGTCAGACCCTTCTCACGCAGGGCCGCGAAGAGCAATTCCGCACCGCGCTCTGAGGCAACCTCGAACGCGTGGAGCCGCTCCTCCAACAGGTCCTCGCTACTCAGGACCTCCTCACCTAGCTCCGTGTCATTCAGATCCTGGCCTGGCTCTGCGTCCGGCGCGATTGTCCGGGAGGGGAAGGTGACGGCCATGCTGTTGGCGGGTGCCGGACGGGCCCCCCCGGCGATGAGCACGCGGGCCCACCAAGGCGAGACGGTTACCCGCAGCCACGGTCGGCGCGGCCGCACGGCACGCGCCAGGCGGCCGAGCAGGGTATCAGGAGGCGCCGGCACGGTCGCCACCTCCGCTCATCTCGACCGAGGCGGCCGCAGGACCGGTCGCCACCTCGGGCACGCTGGAGGACGTTCCGGTCGACTTGCGCACGCTGACCTCTACTCCTCCCAGGATGCCGCGCACGCTGGCCTCGGCGCTCAGACCAAGGAGGAAAGCCGGCCAAGGGCCGCTCATCTGCCCGTGCGCGGCGGCCGCCACAAGTGAGCCGAGCACGCAGGTCCCGCCCAGTACGAACAGGCGCGCCCAGAATCGCTCTCGCGCCTCATCGTCGGTAGTGATCCTGCGGCGCCAAGGCCAGCGGTAACCCGCCGCCTTGACCGCCGCGGACAGCGACACTAACGCGGCAGACCCCCCACCGGCCAGGCCCCACAGGGCGGCCTCTAACGCCCCGAGCGCTTCGGCCTGCATGGCTTGACCGTAGCCCCATCACGCACCGATGCCTACTGATCCGAGCACCCCGGCGGTGCGCTTCGCAATAGCGAGCCCTCATCTGCGACAGCCCTGCTTCGTCGCGCGCGCTACAAACGGCATCGGCCCGACTTGGTCGTGCGGACTGAGGAGAGCGGCGACGAGTCAGTCTTATCGCAGATAGTGAGCCATTATGTGCGGTAACGGGGTCCTGCTCGTCCGCGATGCCTCGGTGACCCCTGCTTGGACGTGCTCGGTATGTGCCGTGATCGCATCGTCGGCTGAGTGACTATTGGTGCTTACCTGCGGTTGCGGCCGGTCTGGTCGCAGGCCGTCGCCGGTTCTACGAGGGGCACACCCAACTGTGAGGGGACGATGTGGATCCGATCGTTTTGGCCGCGGGCACCGCGCTGGTGACGGCCATGGCCACCGACGCCTGGCAATCGGCTCGCGACGGCGCGGTCGCGTTGTGGCATAAGGTCCGTCCCGAGCAGGCCGATGCCGTCGAGGCGGAGCTGGTCGAGGTCCGCGAGCAGGTGCTCGAGGCCCGCCGAGACGGCGATGCCGACACCGAACAGGCGCTGGCCGGGTCCTGGCAGGTGAGGCTGCAGCAGCTACTGCGCGCCGACCCGTCCCTGGCGCAAGAGATCAAACGGGTCCTGGACGAGGTGCTCACCCCGGCGCTGGAGCCAGCCGATCAGGAGCGGATCGGTTCATTGGTGATGAAGGCGAAGGCCAGCGGGCACGGCCGCGTCTATCAGGCCGGCCGCGACCAGACCATCAACGAGCGGTGACCATGTCCTCGGCCCCGCCGGACGAGTCCGGTGATGAGCCGGCCGAGGCCCGGATGCAGGGCACTGCCTCCGAACGAGGCCGGGTGTATCAGGCCGCGCGGGACCAGATCATCAACGAGACGGTGCTGCCGGTCGAGGCGTTGCGGCCGGTCACCGAGGTGGCCGCGCCGCCGCGGCTGGTGAATCTGCCCCGGCACACGCGTACGTTCGTCGGGCGCGGTGATGAGCTGGCCGCGCTGGAGGCGGCGCTGCGGGGTGGGGGTGAGGTGGTGGTGGCCGCGGTGCACGGCCTGGGCGGGGTCGGCAAGTCCACACTGGCCGCGCACTACGCGCTGGCGCAGGCCACAGCTGCTCGCACGGCTGGGCGTGATGCCGCGCGGCGGCTGAATCCGGTGTGGTGGATCACGGCCGATTCCGGCCCAGCGGTGCAGGCTGGCCTGGCCGCTCTGGCGGTGGCGTTGCAGCCGGAACTGGCCACGGCCTTGCCGCTGGAGGCCCTGGCCGAGCGGGCCACCGGCTGGCTGGCCGTGCATGAAGGCTGGCTGCTGGTGCTGGACAATGTCGTCGAGGTGGCTGATGTGCGGCCGTTGCTGGAGCGGACCTTGGCCGGGCAGGTGCTGGTGACCAGCCGGCTGGGCGAGGGCTGGCACCGGCTGGATGCCCGGGTGCTGCGCCTGGATGTGCTGGGCGAGCGTGAGGCGGTCGACCTGCTGGCCCGGATCGTCACCCAGGACCTTGCCCGTGACCTTTCTCAGGACGTCGCCCAGGCTAGCCTCGACGGAGACCTGCCCGACCTGGACGGGGCGGTCGAGCTGGTGCGTGAGCTGGGCTGCCTGCCGCTGGCGATCGAGCAGGCGGGCGCCTACCTGCACCAGACCCGGCTCACCCCGCGCGTCTACCTGACCCAGCTCCACGACCAGCCGGCGGTGATGTACGACCGGGCCGCCCGCGGCGCCGACGCTGAGCGCACCATTGCCCGCATCTGGCGGCTCACCCTGGACCGGCTCTCGGACACCCCGCTGGCAGCAGACCTGCTGCGCACCCTGGCCTGGTACGGCGCCGAGCCGATCCCCCGCACCCTGCTGGACGGCCTGGAGTCCGACACAGCGGAGGTGCAGCACGCCTTGGGCGAGCTGGCCGCCTACAACATGATCACCATCGACGGTGACACGGTCACCGTGCACCGGCTGGTCCAAGCCGTCGCCCGAACACCTGACCCCGACGACCCGCACCGCCGAGCCACCGATATCAATACCGCTCGCCAGCAGGCCACCGCCCTGCTCACCACTGCTCTGCCCAACCAGCCAGGGCATCCCATTGCCTGGCTGGCCTGGCAGGCGCTGCTGTCTCACATAACTGCCTTAGCCGATCATGCACCCCCCGCCACCGACATCGTGAGCACCGCTCGCCTGTTCAATGACACCGGTCTTTTCCTCGACAGCCAGGGTGCCGTTGCTCACGCGATCGACTATTTCCTACGTGCGAGCACTACATACCAGCTGATACTGGGCGCCGACCACCCCCTCACCCTGGCCTCGCGCAACGACCTGGCGGCCGCCTATCGGTCGGCAGGGGATCTGGGCTGGGCCATCCCGCTGTACGAGGCCACCCTGGCCGACTGCGAGCGGGTTCTAGGCGCCGACCACCCCGACACCCTGACCTTCCGCAACAACCTGGCCGAGGCCTACCTGTCGGTGGGGGATGTGGATCGGGCCATCCCGTTGCACGAGGCCGCCCTCGCCGATTGCAGACAGGTCCTGGGCGCCGACCACCCAAATACTCTGACCTTCCGCAGTAACCTGGCCCTCGCCTATCAGGCGGCGGGGGATCTGGGCCGGGCCATCCCCTTGTACGAGGCTACGCTCGCCAACCGGGAGCGAGTCTTGGGCGGTGACCATCCCGCCACCCTGAAGTCCCGCAACAACCTCGCCACCGCCTACTACGCGACGGGGCACCTGAGCCGGGCTATCCCGCTGTTCGAGAGCGCCCTAGCCGGCCGGGAGCGGGTGCTGGGTGCTGATCACGCCGACACGCTGACTTCCCGTAGCAACCTGGCTGCCGCCTATGGGGCGGCGGGGGATCTGGGCCGGTCCATTCCCCTGTTGGAGACCACCCTTGCCAGCTGTGAGCGGATTTTAGGCGCAGATCATTCTTTGACGAAGACGGTACGGGACAACCTGTCGGCGCTCGATTAAGCCCGTCGTATGCAAGCCGTGTCCCCGTGCTGGTGATCGCTATGTGCTGGTGCTTCTTGAGAGGTGCTGCTTTGGCGAAGCTGTCGTAGGTCGGGGATGTGGTTGTACAGCGTCCCTGGGCTGACGCCGAGCAGCTTGGCGATCGAGGTGATCGAGTTGGCCGGGTTGGGCAGCATGTCACGGGCGGCGCGCAGGAGTTCGGGGGTGATGACGGTGGGGCGGCCGCCGGTGCGGCCGCGGGCTTTGGCGGCGGCCAGGCCGTCGCGGGTGCCGGCGACGATGAGCTCGCGGATGAACTCGGCCAGGGCGGCGAAGACGTGGAAGACGAGCCGACCGCCGGGGGTGGTGGTGTCGAGGTTCTCGTGCAGCGAGGTGAAGCCGATCTCGCGGCGGCGCAGTTCGCTGACCATGGTGATCAGGTCGGCCAGCGAGCGGCCATAGCGGTCCAGGGACGGCACGACCAGGGTGTCGCCCTCGGTCAGGAACGCGTGGCAGGCCGCCAGCTCAGGACGCTCGGCGCTCTTGCCGGACTTCTTGTCGGCGAACACCCGCCGGCACCCGGCGGCCTTGAGTGCGTCGAGCTGTCGTTCGAGGTTCTGGCCGGCGGTGGAGACGCGGGCGTAGCCGATGCGGATTTCGCTGCGGTGGGCGGGGAAGGCGGCCAGCGGGTCGGCGGGCAGTTGCAGGGCGTCGGTCACGCCCGCCATCCTCTCAACAAACGGTGCTTGAGGGTTGTTGAACCTCCGGGGTTGTTGAACGAGTTTTTGAAGGCTTTCTGGGGCCTCCGACGCCCGATCTAGCCGATCTTCAAAAAACGATCGTTATCTGAAGAACCATCGCCTCCTCGATTTCGTCTTCGCCGCCTGCGCTGCCCAGCGGGCGAGTCCGTGCTGGGTGGTCAGGGTGTCGGGATGGTCTGCGCCCTGAACGCGTTCGCGGATGGGGAGCAGGGTGGCGTACTGGTCGCGGGCGGCGGCTGCGTCCCCCGCGGTCCCTGTCCAGTAGGCGAGGTGGTGCTGGGTGGTCAGGGTGGTGGGGTGTTCGGCACCCAGGACGCGTTCGCGGGTCAGGAGCAGGGCGGCGAGTTGGTCGCGGGCGGCGGCTGCGTCCCCCGCCATCCCTGTCCAGTAGGCGAGTTCCTGCTGGGTGGCAAGAGTCCCAAGGTGTTCGGCACCCAGGACGCGTTCTTGAACGGCGAGCAGGGTGGCGAGTTGGTCGCGGGCGGCGGCTGCGTCCCCCGCCTCCCCCGTCCAGCGGGCGAGCCCGTGCTGGGTGGCCAGGGTGGTGGAGTGTTCGGGGCCTTGGACGCGTTCGCGGATGGGGAGCAGGGTGGCGTACTGGTCGCGGGCGGCGGCTGCGTCCCCTGCCTGTCCCGTCCAGCGGGCGAGTTCGTGCTGGGTAGTCAGGGTGGTGGAGTGTTCGGGGCCTTGGACGCGTTCGCGGATGGGGAGCAGGGTGGCGTACTGGTCGCGGGCGGCGGCTGCGTCCCCCGCCATCCCCGTCCAGTAGGCGAGTTCGTGCTGGGTGGCCAGGGTGATGGGGTGTTCGGCGCCGAGGACGCGTTCTTCAATGGGGAGCAGGGCAGCGCACTGGTCGCGGGCGGCGGCCGCGTCTCCCGCCTCCCCCATCCAGCGGGCAAGCTGATTCCGGGTGATCAGCGTGGCGGGGTCTTCGACGCCGAGGACGCGTTCGCGGATGGGGAGCAGGGTGGCGTACTGGTCGCGGGCGGCGGCTGCATCCCCCGCATTCCCCATGCAGACGGCGAGGCTGTGCCGGATTGTTAGGGTCTGGGGATGTTCGGCGCCCAGCGTCGCCATCGCGTGGGCGTAGCGGTCTTGCTCGAGTTGGACGGCAGCGGTGTAGTCACCGCTAGAGGCGAGATAGATGGCAAGCCGATGCATGCCGGCGGAGTCCAGCGGCAGCATCCCGCGGGCGTGCGGAAGAAGTGCCTGATAAGCGGGCCAGGTACGGATCGCATCCGGATCGTCGGGGAGCGAGGACAGGATCAGATCCGAAGCGATGCTGTGCGCTTGGTCGCGCTGGGCTGGGGTGAGCTGATGCAAGGTGACGGCCTGGACGAGCCGGTGCACGCTGACCAAGTCCTCGGGCTGACCGGGTACGAGTTCGATGGGACTGCGGGTAAGGGTGATCAGGCTGTAGGACTCCAGCAGGGCCAGTGCCTCCCCGACCTCGAGCTGGTCGGTCTCTGGCAGGCCGTCCAAGACGGAGCTAGGCAGGTTGTCGGGGGCGAAACAGGCCAGCAGGTTCAGCACGTCGATGGCCAGCGGGTTGATGGCCTGGATGCGGAGGTGGCTGAGGGTCAGTACCTTGGCCACCACGCGCTCGGCGTCGCCCCTGGTGGTTGCGGTGGTGGCGTACATGCGGGCGGGGGTGCTCTTCAACAGCTCCAGATATGAAGTCAGGGTCATGCGAGGGGTGCGGGCGATGTAGGCGCCAGCCTGCGTCAGGGCCAGGGGCAGATCCCCCAGTTGTTCGGCCAGCTCTGTCAGCCCGCCCGTGTCAGCCGAGTCTGGAGGGCCGACCAGGCCGGCCAACAGGGCGATCGCGGCCTGGCGGGACAACAGCTCAAGGCGGAGGGGGGTGATGTCCAGATGCTGCCAGCCGATGTTGCGGCGGGTGGTGATCAGTACATGGCCATGGGCCAGGCGGGCCAGGTACGGCTCGACATGGGCCACCTCCTCGACGTTGTCGAAGATGACCAACCATGCCGAGTGCGCGGCCAGCCAGCTCAGCGCCCAGGCGGCGGCTTCCTCCACGGTGGTCTGCTCGGCGGCCACCGAGTCGATGCCGCACGTCAGCGCGCGTGCCAGGGCGGCCAATCCGGCGCGGATCTGGTCGATGCTGTCGGCGTCGATCCACCACACCAGGTCGTAGTCATGGCGGTGGTGGTGGGCATACTGCAGGGCCAGTTCGCTCTTGCCGACGCCGCCCAGCCCGAGCACGGCCTGGCTGATCACGCCGGTCCTCGTCGTGTCATGCAGCGTCTGGCGCAGAGCGGTCAGGGCGGCATCCCGGCCGACGAAGGCCGCTGCAGGGCGGCGCGGCAGGCCCGACAGTCCAGGAGGGACCTGCACGGCGCTGGCCCGGGGCAGCGGTCGCTGTGTGCCCTGGTGGGTGATCTGGGTGATGGTCTGGTCACGAGCAGCCTGGTAGACCTGGCCCTGCTCATCAGCGGCGCCGTCCATTTGGACGTCCGGCAGCTCATAAGGGGCGTCTGGCAGCGTGGTCATCGTTCGTTGATGATCTGGTCGCCGCCCGCCTGATACACCCGGCCCTGCCCGGAGGCCTCGGCCCGCATCTGCACGTTCCGCGCGCCGTCACCAGCCGAAATGAGGCCGGAGTTGTCGCCGCCAAGGGCGACCGCACCTTCGCCCGAAGATGACACCGTGGGTGGCGTGGCCTGCGCCTGTGCCAGGGCGTTCTCGCCGCGCAACTGCGCCCGCAACGCCACCACGGCGACCACCAGGGCGGCCGCGCCCAGCGCCATGCCGGTGAACATGCCGACCACGCCGGCCCGCTGATCCAGCACCTGCAGCACCTGGTCGGGTAAGTGCAGCGGATCGGCGAAGAACCACAGCATCCCGGCCGCTAGGCAGACTGCCAGCACGACGACTGCGGCGATCGCCACGACCCGCCATAACCGCGAACCCGGCGCACGTCCCGCCTCGGGCGACGTCTTCGACATGTTTCCAGGGTGCCCCGAACTGGCGGTAGTGGACCAGAAGTGGCGAAGGCGTTACCGGCCCTCCCAGCTTCTGCGAATCGGTCGTTTGCGGGACGGTCGGCCGGGCCCCGGGTCGTGATCACGTTTCCGCAGGTGCCCGCAAGATCAAACGTCCCGAAACTCGTCCCGGAAGTCAGGGCAAGGAGGTTGAGTTTCGGGAACGTTTTCGGGACAGTAGGAGGGTCGCCCCCATACGAAAGGGATCAGATGGCCGAGCCGGACATGGACCACGTGCACGCGCGCCTGAGCGCCGCACTGCTCCGGATGGTGCCGCCCGACGTCGCCGAGCCGTTCTTCCGCAGCGGCGCCTGGACGGACCTCAGCCCCGCCGAGCAAGCCTTGATCATCGATGCCGACGCCGACATGGACGAGCAAGACCGGCGCCGGCGTCAGCAGGCCCGCCAGGAGCGAGCCGAGAGAGGACGAGCCAGTGAGTGAGCCCGCCGCGCCGTCGAACGCGATCCGCGTCGGCTACGCCCGCGTCTCCACCCGGGGCCAGGACCACGCCGCGCAGCTGGAGCTGCTGAAGGCCGCCGACTGCCGCGACATCGTGGAGGAGACCATCTCCACCCGCCGCAAGGACCGGCCCAAGCTGCAGGCCACCGTGAGCGCGTTGAAGCCGGGCGACACGCTGGTCATCACCAAGCCCGACCGGGTCGCGCGCAGCGTCAAGGAGCTGCTGGTGTTCCTGGAGGACGAGCTCGCGCCGCGCGGCGTCAACCTGCACATCCTGACCGGCATCTGCGCCGGCACCCACCGCCCGGACGGGCAGTCCATCGGCGACAAGATGCTGTTCCTGGTCGCGGCCATGGCCGCCGAGATGGAGCGCGATCTCATCTCCGAGCGCACCCAGGAGGGCCTGGACGCCGCCCGCGCCGCCGGCCGCTTCGGCGGCCGGCCCGCCAAGGTCACCGACGACGTGCTCGCCGCCGCGCGGGCCCGGCGCGGGCGCGGCCAGCCGGTCGCCCAGATCGCCCGCGAGCTCGGGGTCGGCCGCTCGACGCTGTATCGGGCGCTCGAAGGCGATGACCTCGTCCTTGACGGGAACTCCATGACGGCGGCCGCCGTCGACCGGGACCACGCACGTGATGGCGCACGCTCATGACGATCGAACCGAAGGAGCCCGACATGACGTCTGCTGTCCGCAGCGTGCTGCTGCCGGATCTCGACCTCGAACTCATCCATGCGTTGAACGAGCTGGAGGAGCTGCTGCTGACCTACAGCAGCTACGAGTACACCGGCGAAGTCGAGCCCGGCGAGCTGCCCGCCCCGCTCGCCGGCCGCGTCGCGCTGGAGGCCCTGCAGCGGCTGGGAGAGGCGATCGCGCCCACCCAGGGCGAGCGTGCCGTCAAGGCTGGCACCGCCGGCCGTCTGCTGGCCGGCAACGGCAGCTACGAGCTCGTGCCGCTGCGTCTGGTCGAGGTCGACCAGACCGACGTCGACACCCTCGCCGCAGCCGCCCGAGTGCTCGGCGATCCGCACGCCGGCCAGGCCGTACGCGACGGCCTGGAGGACGGCCGCGCCAGCCTGCCTGCTGGCGAACTGGTCAAGCGCGCCGCCCAGCTGGCCGGGCTGCTGGACCTGGCCGACACCGACGACACCACGATGCTCCGTGAGCGCCTGGCCGCTGCCACCCCCGCCGACGACGTCGTCCTCACCGGTGCCGAAGAGGACGCCTACCGGCGCACTGTCGACCGGCTCAACGCCATGTGGGCGCTCGGCGATCCGCTCGCCCGCTTCATCTACGACGGCCGCCGCTGAACGCCAGCTCCCGCACCCGGCCATCATAAAATGACAAGATAGCCTTACGTTTTCAAGAAAGACAGTTACTCTTGTCATTATGAGTCCTTGGGAGTTGTCCGAAGAGGACAGCGAATCGATCTACGACGCCCTGCACAGCGCTGCCAGCGCCCTGGCCGACCAGCACGGCACGCCAGCCCCCGACGTCTCCGACGCCCCGCCCCGCCAGCGCGCTGACCGCCACCTGTCCATGCTCACCGCGCTGACCGCCATCCAGGCCCACGTGGAGGA
Organism: Nonomuraea sp. NPDC047529; assembly: GCF_040642995.1. Lineage (NCBI taxonomy): Bacteria > Bacillati > Actinomycetota > Actinomycetes > Streptosporangiales > Streptosporangiaceae > Nonomuraea > Nonomuraea sp. NPDC047529. The sequence goes on from NZ_JBEYTJ010000083.1 coordinate 10,912, forward strand.
CGCCATCCACGGCGCCGCCAGCGCCGCAGGAGCAACCGGCGCGATCACCTACGCCGACCTGGGCACCGCGGCGGGCATCACCCGGCAGAGCGCCCGCACCCGCTGGCCGGGCGTCATCCCCGACGCCCGGCCCGGCCGGCCCCGCGCCGCGCTGACCCTGGAGGACGTCGGCCCACACTGCGAGCACGGCCGCGACTGCAGCCAAGACGGGGCGTGCTCACAGACCGGCTACGTCGAGTCCTGGTGCCGGACCACCGGCTGCCCGCTCTGTGGCGAGATGCTGGAAATCCCCTACGGGGCCCGCGCGATCCTGATCGGCACCGCCCGCACGCTCGACGATGTCCGGATCCAGCCGCTGCTGTCCGATGCCGAGATCTTGGGAGGATCCGACCGGGGCCTCGACGTCGCCGAGCGGGCCGAGATCACCGCCTACTGGGAGCGCTATCCCCTGGTGCGCCGGGCGGGCGACCCGCGCGTCATCGACACCGACCGGCGGCAGGAAGGCCGGGCACGGGCCCGGAGCCTGTTCGGCATGAACTCCTGATTCCTCCAATCCCGCGTCAGGCCCGATCCGGAAAGGACCGCCCAGGCGTCCGAGAACCATGACTCCGCGTTCGCTGCACGGTCGGCGTCCGCGACGCCCAAAAGACGCCAGGCCGGGCTCCTTCCCCGGCCTGGGAAGGAGAGGAGGCCACCAGGTGGACGGAGACGCCATGGATCGTGTCGCCGTGGCGCTGCTGCGCAAGCTCAAGCCCGAGGTCCAGGCCGAGTTCCTGGCCAGCCCCGAGTTCCGGGAGCTCCCGGACGCCGACCGGCAGCGGCTGTATGAGCTCGACGCCGTCCTGTCGGAGACCGAACGCTGGCGGCCCCGGCGCCGCTGACCACGCTGACCAACCCGCCCCAACCCGAGGAAGGACACAGCATCATGGCACTCACGCTCATCTCGTTCGGCTACCTGCACGGCCCGCCGCCCAAAGCCGACCGCGTCGAGGACGTCCGCCGGCGCCTGCGCGACCCGGCCGCCGCCCGCAACGGTGGCATCCTCGACCTCGACGGCCGCGACGAACGCGTCCAGCAGATCGTGCTCGGCACGCCAGGCGCCGCCGAGCTGGTCGACAACCTGGTGGCCTACGCGATGCTGCCCGCGGGCCCCCGCAGCATCGCCATTGGATGTGCCGGCGGCAAACACCGTGCGGCCGGCCTGGTCGAGATCCTGGCCGCCCGCCTGCGCGAGCACGGCCAGGTGGTCGACGTCGAC
>NZ_JBEYTJ010000084.1:0-4443 GCF_040642995.1 Nonomuraea sp. NPDC047529
CGGCGTTCCCCCCCCCCCCCCCCCGGCGCCCCCCCGGCCCCCGCCCCCGCGCCGCCCCCCCCGCCGCCCCCGATCCGGGGTCGGCGGCCTTCTCTTTTCCCCACCCTCGTACGGCTCCGCGCCCGACCGGGCCGGCTAGGGAAGCCGGACGCCGGTGCGGCGGGCTATCTGGGCCTGCAGCCGGGCCATCTGCCAGTGAAGGTCGAGCAGCTGCTCGGCGAGCTGCATTCTGGGCATCTCGGCCACGTCCTCGATGGCCAGGTGGTCGATCGCGGCCGAAAGCTCTCCCATCGCGCGCCCCCACTCCATCAGCGTTCCTTGGTTCGAATCCGCGTTCGAATTCTATCGGAACGCCCGTCACGCTGTCAGCGTTTCGGCGCGCGAGTCACCCGCGTTTCGCACGGGTGATCGAAACGGGCTCAGCCCTTGTTGTAGGCGGAGATGACTTCCTTGGGGTCGCCGTCCATCCGGATCTTGCCCTTGTGCAGCCAGATGACCCGGTTGCAGGTCTCCTCGATGACCTTGAGGTCGTGGGCGACCAGGAAGACCGTGCCGGCCGACTCGCGGATCTGCCGGATGCGGGCCTCGCTCTTCTTGCGGAACTCGCGGTCACCCGTGGCCAGGGCCTCGTCGATGAGCAGGACGTCGTGGGTCTTGGCCGAGGAGATGGCGAAGCGCAACCGCGCGCCCATGCCCGACGAGTACGTGGACATGGGCAGCTGGACGAACTCGTCGATGCCGGAGAAGTCGACGATCTCCTGGTACTTCTCCTTGACCTCGGCCGGCGTCATGCCCATGGCGTAGCAGCCGAGGACGATGTTGCGCTCACCGGTCAGCTCGCGCATGAGCGCGGCGTTGACGCCGAGCAGCGAGGGCTGGCCGTCGGTGTAGACCGCGCCCTCGTGCGGCGGCAGGAGGCCGGCGATGGCGCGCAGCAAGGTGGACTTGCCCGACCCGTTGCGGCCCACGATGCCGATGGCGTCGCCGTGGTAGGCCACGAAGGTCACGCCCTTGACGGCGTGGACCTCCTTCATCTGCGGACGGCCCTGGCGCTTCAGCAGGCGCGTGAGGGCGTTGACCGCATTGCCCTTCTCGTTGTCGGTGGCCGTGCCGTAGACGCGGTAGACGATGTGCAGGTCGTCGACGATGACGGTCGGGGTGCCCGTGGGAACGTCGAGCGGACGCTTGCCCTGGGGCTCCGGGTTGGGGTGCACCCTCACGTCCTTGCCGGGGACGGCGGGCTCCTCGCCCTTCACCTGTGACAGCTCCTCGGTCAGTTCAGCCACGCCCGTACCTCTCCTCGGACCGCCAGAAGTACCAGAAGCCGAAGCCGAGTGAGAACACTGCCCAGAATACGCAAGACACCAACACCATAGTCGGGGGGTTGTGTCCGTTTTGAGTGTGGTGGGTCTTGATGAGGATGTCGCGCATCCACTCGATGTAGGAGGCCGTCGGATTCAGGTACATCACGTCGGCGACCCACTGCGGAAGCTTGGCGGAGCCGACCACCTTGTCCTGGATCGAGAAGAAGACGCCCGAGGCGTAGAGCCAGGTGCGGGTGATGAACGGCAGCAACTGGTTGAGGTCGCGCATCTGGGCGCCCAGCCGCGCGATCACCAGGCTGGCCCCGATGTTGAACATCGTCTGGAGCGCCAGCACCACCGGGATCATGAGCCAGAACCAGGTGGGCCACTCGCCGGTGGCCGTCACGATGACGAGGAGCACGCCCATGGAGATGGCGAGCTGCTGCAGCTCCTGGATCGTGTACGCCAGCGGCAGCGAGGCGCGCGGGAAGTGCAGGGCGCGGATCATCGACAGGTTGCCGGAGATCGACTTGGCGCCCGCGGTCACCACGCGCTGGGTGTAGGTGAAGACGAACATCCCGGTCAGCAGGAAGGCCGGGTAGTTCTCGATGCCGCCCCGGCCGCCCAGGATGACGCCGAACATCACGTAGTAGATGCCGGCGTTGAGGAGGGGGGTCAGCACCTGCCACAGCTGGCCCAGGGCCGAGCTGGAGTACTTCGAGACGTTGCGGGACGTCGCGTACGTCAGGATGAAGTGTCGCCGCTCCCAGAGCTGGCGCAGATAGACAGGGAACCTCGGCCGCGCGATGGCACGACGAAGTCCGTATCTCTCGGCGAGCTTGGCCAGCGGCTCCTGCCCGCTTCGGCCGCCCGCCTGGGCGTCCGCGACAGCGGATTCCGGCTGGCTCATGGCAAGGACTCTATTGGATCCCGGTCGGTGGGGTGCCTGCCGCGAGGGACGCGGCAGATGCTTGGACGGAGTCTTGGGGCGCCAGGTTCCAAGGTGCCGTCAAGACTCGCTCAACCGTAGCCCAGCGAGGCACGCCATGGCGGGAAGGGCGCGACCACGGTCCTGTAGGGGGTAATTTTCATCCGCTGTTCACGTCGAAGCTTGACCTGTTTGAGCATCCCTGGGCGGTTTGTATCCTTACAGGTGGAATGTCTGTGACGCTGGATTGGCGCACGTGTGACCGAACTGCAACGCGCCAGAGACTCGCTGGTGGCAAGTAGTAAGAGATAGTCGCGATCGACTGGCAGGGCGTCGGCTGGTTTGACCATGTCAGCCAAATCCGGGGGATACCAGGAACCCCCCGTCAGGCTGCTTACCATCACCGCAGCTCAGCGCTGTCGCCCACCTGTAGAGGGAGGATTTTTATCACCATGCGTGTTACTAAGGGCGCACAGATCGTCGCCGGTACCGCGCTGCTCGCCCTCGCGGTTGCCGCGTGTGGCGGCGGTGCCTCGGACGGCGGCACTGCCGCGGGCGGCGGCGAAACGCCGGTCCGCATGGAGATCGGTGAGCCTCAGGAGCTCCTCAACCCGCTGAACACCACCGAGACCGAGGGCTCCGAAGTCCTCGCCGCGGTGTTCTCGCCGCTCGTCAAGTACGACGAGAACAAGCAGCCGGTTGAAGAGGCCGCTGAGTCGATCACCACCCAGGACAGCAAGGTCTGGACGATCAAGCTCAAGTCGGGCTACACCTGGCACGACGGCAAGCCGGTCACCGCGGCTGACTACGCGCGGTCCTGGAACTATGGCGCCAACCAGGACAACGCCATGAGCTCCTCCGCCTTCTTCTCCCGCATCGACGGCTTCGCCGACGTCCACCCGGGCGAGGGCAAGACGCCGACGGCCAAGGAGATGAAGGGCCTCAAGGCTGTCGACGACAGCACCCTTGAGGTGACGCTGTCCGCACCGTTCTCGCAGTTCAAGACGATGCTCGGGTACACCGCCTTCTACCCGCTGCCGGCCTCCGCGCTCGGCGCCGACGGCAAGGTGACCCAGGCCTACGGCGAGCAGCCGATCGGCCAGGGCCTCTTCAAGGTCGACAAGCCCTACAAGAAGGGCGGCGCGCAGACCATCGACATGACGGTCTACGACAAGTTCCCCGGCACCAAGCCGAAGAACTGGACCAAGCTGCAGTTCAAGATCTACAGCTCGGCCGAGACCGCCTTCCAGGACCTCCAGGCCGAGAACCTGGACGTGGACGACTCGCTGCCCGCCTCGGCGATCGCGACCGCCAAGTCCGTCCTCGGCGACCGTTACTTCGACGAGCCCGACGCCTCTGTGGGTTACATCGGCGTCCCGCTGAAGTACAACCCCGAGTTCAAGAACCCGGACGTGCGCAAGGCCATCTCCATGGCCATCGACCGCAAGACCATCACCGAGACGGTCTTCGCGGGCACCCGCGCCCCGGCCGACGACTTCATCAACCCGGCCATCCCCGGTTACCGTCAGGGCGCCTGCACGGCCTGCACGTACAACCCGGCCGAGGCGAAGAAGCTCTACGCCGACGCCAAGGGCCCGGCCAAGCTCGAACTCGGCTACAACGGCGACGGCGGCCACAAGGAGTGGATCGAGGCCGTCGCCAACAACCTCCGCGCCAACCTGGGCATCGAGGTCACGCCGAAGCCGTTCGAGAACTTCAAGGCCATCCTGGACGACCTGGACGCCAAGAAGTACAAGGGCCTGTTCCGTATGGGCTGGTCGATCGACTACCCGTCGGCCGAGAACTACCTGACGCCGATCTTCGGCACCCAGGCCATCTCGACCGGCTCCAACTACGGCGGCTACGAGAACAAGGAGTTCGACGACATCGTCGCCAAGGGTGACCAGGCCGCCGACGCTGCCGAGGGCCTCAAGCTCTACCAGCAGGCCGACGACATCCTGATCAAGGACATGCCGTACATCCCGGTGTACTTCTACCGGAGCAACTTCGGACACTCCCCCAAGGTCAAGGGCGTCAAGCTGAACCTGCTCAACCAGGTTCAGTGGGCCGACATCGAGAAGGCCTGACGTCATTCGCCGGGGGGGGGGGGGGGGGGGGGCCCCCCCCCGGGGGCGGGGAGTGGGTGGCGTCGCTTTGGGGGGCGCCACCCCCCGCGGCGAACGGGTGGGGCGGCCCCCCGGTCAAGGACGG
>NZ_JBEYTJ010000084.1:4453-11583 GCF_040642995.1 Nonomuraea sp. NPDC047529
CCAACGTCAAGGGCGACAAGTTGAAGCTGCTCAACCAGGTTCTGTGGGCCGACTTGGAGTCGGCCTGTGGTCATTCGCCGGGCGGACGGCTCTTGCCGTCCGCCCCTCGGAGGACTGAGCTTGGAGGCAGTCACTTGGGGCCGGGCAAACCGCGGCTACGAAGGTGACTGCCTCCACGCATGTACCGGAGGGCTTGAATGGGCCGTTATGTCATCAGGCGACTGCTGCAGGCGATACCCGTCCTGCTCGGCGCCACGCTACTCATCTTCGCGATCGTCTTCGCCCTGCCCGGCGACCCCATCCAGGCACTGGCGGGCGAGAAGCGCCTGGACCCGGCGGTGGCCGAGGTCCTGCGCGACCAATACCACCTGAATGACCCGCTGCTGCTGCAGTACTGGTACTACCTCAGCGGCGTGCTCCTGCACGGAGACTTCGGAACCACCTTCTCCAGGATCCCGGTCTCGCAGCTCATGGCCGGCAAGTTCCAGGTCACGCTGAACCTCGCGCTGACGGCTCTCGTCATGGAGGCCATCGTCGGCGTCGGCCTCGGCCTGTGGGCGGCTCTGCGCCGCGGCAAGGCCTCCGACACCGCCATCCTCGCCTCGACGCTGCTGCTGATCTCCGTCCCCACTCTGGTGACGGGCTTCGTGCTCCAGCTCGTGCTCGGAGTCAAGCTCAAGCTGTGGACGGGGAGCGACATCTTCCCCGTGGCGGGCATCTCGGCCGGGTTCCGCAGCTATCTGCTGCCCGGTTTCGTGCTCGCCGGCACGTCGATCGCCTATCTCACCAGGTTGACGCGGACGAGCCTGGTGGAGACACTGCGCGCCGACTACATCCGCACGGCGACCGCCAAGGGCCTGTCCAAACGCCGCGTCATCGGCAGGCACGGACTCCGCAACGCGCTGATCCCGCTGGTCACCTACCTCGGCGCCGACCTCGGGAACCTGATGGGCGGCGCGGTCATCACGGAGACGATCTTCAACCTGCCGGGCATCGGCAACCAGCTGTTCCAATCGATCCTGCTGCGAGAACAACCGGTCGTCGTGGGCATCGTGACCGTGCTGGTGCTGATCTACATCCTGGCCAACCTGGTCGTCGACATGTTGTACGCAGTGCTCGACCCGAGGATCCGCTATGAGTAACGAAGCAAACGTCGGGCCCATGCTGCCGGAAGCGAAGTCGCTGGTCACGGAGGTCCCGGCGCCGCCGTCCCCCGAGAAGCAGGGCAGGCGCGGGAAGCAGAAGCAGGAGAAGCCCGCCAGCCTGTGGACCGACGCCTGGTACGACCTGCGTCGCCGGCCGATGTTCATCATCTCCGCGGTACTGATCGCGATCCTGCTGGTCATGGCGTTCTGGCCGTCGTTGTTCACCTCGATCGACCCGACCAACGCCCAGACCTGCGACCTGTCCACCGCCCGGCAGCTCCCCAGCGTGGGACACCCGTTCGGCAAGGACAGCCAGGGCTGTGACGTGTTCGCCAGGACGATCTACGGCGCCCGCAACTCCATCGTGATCGGCGTGACGACCACGATCCTCACCATGATCGTGGGCGGTCTGCTCGGCCTCTTCGCCGGCTTCCGCGCCGGCGTGATCGACTCGGTCTCCTCCCGGGTCACCGAGATCTTCTTCGCCATCCCGCCGATCCTGGGCGCCCTGCTGATCGCCGCCACCTTCCGTGACAGCGGCATCAACAGCATCCTGCTGGTCATCGCGGCCCTGGCGGTGCTCGGATGGCCGATGGTGTTCCGCATCATGCGGGCCTCGGTGATCACGGCCAAGAGCCAGGACTTCGTGGTCGCCGCGCGGGCGGTGGGCGCGGGCCAGTGGCGGATCATGTTCAAGCACCTGCTGCCGAACTCGCTGGCGCCGGTGATCGTGGTCAGCACGATCAACCTCGGCGGCTACATCGCGGCGGAGGCGGCGCTGTCGTTCCTCGGGGTCGGCGTGCAGTCGCCGGACATCTCGTGGGGCCTCATGATCGCCGACGCCCGGCCGCGGTTCCTCGACGCGTCGCTGCCGCTGTTCTTCCCGGCCCTGTTCCTGAGCGTCACGGTGCTGGCGTTCATCATGCTGGGCGACGCCGTGCGCGACGCTCTCGATCCGAAGCTCAGGTAGAAGGGGGGATCAAGTGAAGAAGACGTCGACAGACGTGTTGCCCGCCGAGGGAGGGCTGGGCAACGAGCCGCTGCTCGCGGTGGACAACCTGCACGTGGAGTTCCGTACGCGTCAGGGCGTCGTGCGCGCGGTGAACGGCGTGAGCTACACGGTCAACCCCGGTGAGACGCTGGCGGTGCTCGGCGAGTCCGGTTCGGGCAAGTCCGTGACCGCTCAGGCGATCATGGGCATCCTGGACATGCCGCCGGCCGTCATCCCCAAGGGCGAGATCCGCTTCAAGGGCACCGACCTGCTCAAGCTCTCGGACGACGCCCGCACCCAGGTGCGCGGCCAGCGCATCGCGATGGTCTTCCAGGACGCCCTCTCGGCGCTCAACCCGGTGTTCACCGTGGGCTGGCAGATCAGCGAGATGTTCCGGGTCCACCGCGGCATGTCCAAGCGTGACGGCCTGAACAAGGCCGTCGAGCTGATGGACAAGGTCCGCATCCCGGCCGCCCGGCAGCGCGTCAACGACTATCCGCACCAGTTCTCGGGCGGCATGCGGCAGCGCATCATGATCGCGATGTCGATCGCGCTCGACCCCGAGGTCCTGATCGCGGACGAGCCGACCACCGCGCTGGACGTGACGGTCCAGGCGCAGATCATGGAACTGCTGGCCGAGCTGCAGCGCGAGAGCCAGATGGGCATGATCCTGATCACCCACGACCTGGGCGTCGTGGCGGACGTGGCCGACAAGATCTCGGTCATGTACGCCGGCCGGATCGTGGAGAACGCCCCTGTGCACGACATCTACCGGGCGCCGGGGCACCCGTACACGAAGGGTCTGCTGGAGTCCATCCCCCGGGTGGACCTCAAGGGCCAGGAGCTGTACGCGATCAAGGGTCTGCCGCCCAACCTGCTCGACCTGCCGAGCGGATGCGCGTTCAACCCGCGGTGCCCGTACCGGCAGGACAACTGCGTGACCAGCGCCCCCCAGCTCTACGAGATCAGCGGCACGCGTGGCAGCGCCTGCCACTACTGGAGGGAGGTCCTCGATGGCGAGCAGCAGTGAGCGCATCCTCGAGGTTCGCGACCTGGTCAAGCACTTCCCCCTGACCCAGGGCATCGTCCTCAAGAAGCAGATCGGCGCGATCAAGGCCGTCGACGGCGTGTCGTTCGATCTGAACAGGGGCGAGACCCTGGGCATCGTGGGCGAGTCGGGCTGCGGCAAGTCCACACTGGCCAAGGTGCTGATGGCGTTGGAGCGGCCGACCTCCGGGTCGGTGAAGATCAACGGCAAGGACATCGCCAAGGCCAGGGGCGGCGACCTGAAGCGCATGCGCCGCAACATCCAGATGGTGATGCAGGACCCGTACACCTCGCTGAACCCCCGGATGACCGTCGGTGACATCATCGGCGAGCCGTACGAGATCCACACGGAGGTGGCGCCCAAGGGCGACCGCCGCCGCAAGGTGCAGGAGCTGCTGGAGGTCGTCGGGCTCAACCCCGACCACATCAACCGCTACCCGCACCAGTTCTCGGGCGGCCAGCGGCAGCGCATCGGCATCGCCCGCGGCCTGGCGCTGCAGCCGGAGATCATCGTCTGCGACGAGCCCGTCTCGGCGCTGGACGTGTCGATCCAGGCCCAGGTGATCAACCTGCTGGAGCGGCTGCAGAACGAGTTCAACCTGGCCTACATCTTCATCGCCCACGACCTGTCGGTGGTCCGCCACATCTCCGACCGGGTGGGTGTGATGTACCTGGGCAAGTTCGTGGAGCTCGGCAAGGACGTCGAGATCTACGACAAGCCCGCTCATCCGTACACGCAGGCGCTGCTGTCGGCGGTGCCGGTTCCCGACCCCGAGGGCCGGGAGCAGCGTGAGCGGATCATCCTGCAGGGCGACCCGCCCTCGCCCGCCAACCCGCCGTCGGGGTGCCGCTTCCGCACCCGCTGCTGGAAGGCGCAGGAGATCTGCGCGGAGGAGGAGCCGTTGCTGCAGATCCGGACGGGGACCGGGCACGAGAGCGCCTGTCACTTCGCCGAGACGCACGACGTGGTCCACGCGGGATGACCTGAAGACCCTCCGGGAAAGCTCCCGGAGGGTCTTCTCACGTCGTGGCCACGATGGCCGAGCCGTGGCCGAACAACCCCTGGTTGACCGCGAGGCCGACGCGCGCGCCGGGCACCTGGCGCGCGCCCGCCGCCCCGCGCAGCTGGTTCGTCAGCTCGCAGAGTTGCGCGATCGCCTGGGCCGGGATCGCCTCGCCGAAGGAGGCCAGGCCGCCCGACGGATTGACCGGCACCCGGCCGCCGAGCGCGGTCTCGCCCGCCCGCAGGAGCTTGTCCGCCTCGCCCGGCGGGCACAGGCCGACGTCCTCGACCCAGTCCAGCTCCAGGGCGGTGGACAGGTCGTACACCTCGGCGAAGGAGACGTCCTCGGGGCCCAGACCGGCCTCCTCATAGGCGGCGTGCGCGATCGCGGCCCTGAACGGCCTCTCCGGCGCGGGGACGGCGGCGCAGGAGTCGGTGGCGAAGTTCGGCAGCTCCAGGACCGCGTTGGGGAAGGTCGGCGTCACCGTGGAGACGGCCGCCAGGCGCACCGGGGCCGTCGCGCCGAGACGCCTGGCGTACGCCTCCGAGGCCAGGACGACCGCGGCGCCGCCGTCGGAGGTGGCGCAGATGTCCATCAGGCGCAGCGGGTCGGCCACCATGGGCGAGGCGAGCACCTCCTCCGCCGTGACCCGGGCGCGGTAGCGGGCCATGGGGTTGAGCGAGCCGGCGAGCGCGTTCTTGACCTTGACGGCGGCGAAGTCGTCGCTGGTGGAGCCGTACAGGGCCATGCGCCGGCGGGCGTAGAGGCCGAAGTAGGCGGGGTTGGCGGCGCCGAGGAGGCGGAAGCGCAACCAGTCGGGGTCGTCGTGCCGGTCGCCGCCGACGGGCTTGAAGAAGCCCTTGGGGGTGGAGTCGGCGCCCACCACGAGCGCCACGTCGCACAGCCCGGCCAGGATCCTGGTGCGCGCGATGTCCACCGCCTGGGCCCCCGACGCGCAGGCCGCGTAGCAGGAGGCGATCCTGGCGCCCGTCCAGCCGAGCGCCTGGGCGTAGGTCGCGCCGGAGACGAAGCCCGGATAGCCGTTCCTGATCGTGTCGGCCCCCACCACGTACTGGATGTCGGTCCAGGCCACCCCGGCGTCGCGGAGGGCGGCGCGGGCCGCGGCGACGCCGTACTCGACGAAGGGACGTCCCCACTTGCCCCACGGGTGCATGCCCGCGCCGAGCACCACCACCGCGCTCACGAGGCCCGCCCCCACATCCACACCAGCGGGCCGTCGGCCAGCGGCCCGTGGACGAGCTCCAGCTCCATGCCCACCTCCAGGTCGCTCACCGTGAGGTCCTTGACCTGGCCGAGCACCACCAGCCCCGCGCCGTCGTGCTCGACGGCGGCCAGCGTGACCGGCCGGTACGGCCGTGCCGCCACGTACGGCTCCGGCGGCGGGTAGCAGGCGTCGGTGTAGGACCAGACCCGCCCGCGCCGCGGCAGCCGGGTCTCGGCCGTCTCCTCGCCCTCGCAGCGCGGATTGCGGCACAGGCCCCGCTGCGGCGGGAAGGCGACGGTCCCGCAGGTCAGGCAGGTGGTGCCGATGAGGTGGGTGGCGCCGTCCCCGTCGATGGCGAACCAGCCGTCGATCGCTAAGGTCATAGCCAGGAGTATCACACAAGCGCTTGCTAGGGTGAATCCCTCCGGCGCCTCCGCCGGGTGGTGACCACCCGCGCCGACATGGCCGCCGCCAGCACCACCATCCCGGCCACCACCGGCGCCCTGGAGGCGGGCGGCGCGGCCGGCCCCCGCCCGACGTCGGGGCCGGGCCGCGCGGCCGGTGAGAGCGTCCCGTGCGCCAGCCGCCGGGCCTCCCGCAGGGCGAGCGGCGCGTCGGCCACCCCGTGCCCGTAGGCGCGGCTGTGGCCGCTCGTGGGCCGCCTCCTGGCGCCGCGCTCGATGGCCATGCGCACGTGGTACGGCGACAGCCCCGGATGGGCCGACCGCACCAGGGCCGCCACGCCCGCGACCATGGCCGCCGCCGAGCTCGTGCCGTCGCCCGCCACGTACCCCTCGGCGCCGTCGGCCGTGACGATGTCGGTGCCCGGCGCGACCACCGACAGGTAGTCCTGGCGGTTGGAGAAGGGGGCCACCCTCAGCCGCCGGTCCACCGCGCCCACCGCGATGACGCCCGGGTAGGCGGCCGGGAAGTTCTTCCTGTTGGTCGTGTCGCCGTCGTTCCCGGCCGAGGCCACCAGGACCACGCCGCGGGCGATCGCGTACTGCACGGCCTCCTCCTCGGCCGCCGAGCCCTCCCACGCGCCGCTGCCGCCGCCGAGGGACATGCTGATCACGTCCGCGCCGTGGTCGGCCGCGTACCTGATGCCCGCGGCCAGGGCGTCGCGGCGGCCGGCACGCCGTTCGGCGCGCAGCGGGTCGGTGTTCTCCAGCGTGACCCTGATCGACAGCACCCGCGCCGCGGGGGCGACGCCGACCACGCCCTCGGTGCGTCCCTCGCCGTGCCCGCGGCCGGCGATCAGGCCGGCCATGGCGGTGCCGTGGTGCCCCCACAGGCGCTTGGGCGCGCCGGTCAGGTCGGGGCCCTGGGTCACGACGCCCCGCAGGTCGGGGTGGCGGCCGTTCACCCCGGTGTCCAGCACGGCCACCAGCACGCCCGCGCCCCTGCTCTCCCGCCACGCCTCGGGCAGGCGCAGCGCCCGGAGCTGCCACTGCCGGGCCCGCGCGGCGGCGCCCACGCCGCCGGGGACGCTCGGCGAGGCCGCCGTCCGCACGTCGTCGGTGGCGCTGGACGCCACGCCCGCGACCCCGGCCGCCAGGATCAGAGCCGGCAGCAGGGACGCGAGCACCCTCATCGGGTCAGCGCCCGGTGCAACGCCACGGCGAGCTGCCGCGCGGCGCCCCGCAGCCGCGGCGCGGCGCGTCCGCCCGGCCGGTACGCCCGCCCGTCGGCGTACCCCACGGCCGTCGCCACCAGGT
>NZ_JBEYTJ010000085.1:0-11427 GCF_040642995.1 Nonomuraea sp. NPDC047529
GTCCGGAGCGAGGCGGACCTCGGGCTGGTCTTCGTGGCCGCCGACGGACCGCTCGATGGTTGCGGCGAGGCGAGCATGTTCGCCGCGATGCTCGTTCTCGGGTCCCGGCCTGAGGTGCGGCTCGAGACGGGCGCGGGCCTGATCATCGCCCGGTCTTCGGGAGAGGCCCGCATCACCCTCACCATGCCTCCGGGGACCTCCCGGGTCGACGTCGCCGAAGTCTCCTACGAGGGCAAGCGACTCCAGGTCCGTACCGTGACGGCCGGAGGCAACATCTTCGCCGCGGTTCACCATGGGTTCGGCCGCGTTCTGGGAGGCGCTCGCCGTGACGGCGTACGTGGCGACACAGCTTGCCCTGCCCCCGCTCCTCGCACTCAGGGAGCGCCGCCTGCGGAGGTCGGGCAGGCTCCTGTGAGAGGTGCTGCAGTGACGTCGTCATCTCGTCTATGAACGGACATGGCGGATGCCCAGAAACACGTGCAGCGACTGCTCGACGAGTTGGTTGCTTCTAGACGGGAGACCGGCGTCCAGGTGGCCGCCCACCTGCACGGCGAGCGGGTCGTGAACACCGGCGCGGGCCTCGCCGACCCGTGCGCGGAGCGGCCGGTGGACGACCGAACACTGTTCCACTCCTGGTCCACCGGCATGGGACTGACTGCGGCGGTCGTGCACGTGCTGGCCGACCGCGGCAGACTCAGTTACGACAGGCCGGTCGCCGAGTACTGGCCGGAGTTCGCCGCGCACGGCAAGCAAGGCATCACGCTGGCTCACGTTCTCGTCCACACGGCGGGCGTGCCCAGGCGCCGGCCGGAACCACGCCGGGCGACCTGCGGGACCGGGGGAGCATGTGCGACCGGATCGCCGACCTGGCGCCGCTGTGGCCCTGGGCACCGTCACCGGATACCACGCGCTGACCTTCCGCTACATCCTCGAGGAGGTCGTCAGCCGCGTTGCGTTCGTCAGACACAGTCACCGCTTCACGGACTTTGATCCAGATCGGCTAGACATCAACGAATCACGGCGGGCTCGGTCAGTTCGGGTTCTGCCCCTCTGAGCGGTGCCCGGCCTGAATGGCGAGGGTCTGGGCCGGGCTCGGGATGTCGGGACGTGACTGTGCGGCTGCCCTGCGCCCGCCCGGTTGGCGGGACGATGAAAGCGACCTCAGTGCTGTCTCCGAGGACACCAGAGCTGCGAATCGTCCATGCAGCTTCGAGGTCAGCGCGAGCGGAGAAAGGTCAGTGCGGCGAGCACTCTGCGGTGGTCGTCGGCGTCCGGGCCGAGGTTCAGCTTGGTGTATACGCCGGTGACGTGCTGGCCACGGCGGCCTCTGACACATACAGGCGCTGGGCGATCGCACTGTTCGACCGATCCTCGGCAACCAGCGCGAGCACCTTGCGTTCGCGTGGCGAGAGCGCGCGCGAGAAGCCGCTGTGGCGGATGCTCCACGAAACGGCGGCCAGAGCGGCTGAGATCCTGGCGCTGAACGTCGAGGACCTCGACCTGGAGCATCGCCGCGCCCCGGTCCGGTCCAAGGGCAGCTCGATCGAGTGGGTGTACTGGGACAGCGGCACCGCCCACCTGCTGCCACGCCTGCTCCGGCTCCCGGACGGCAGCACGCGCACGCGCGGCCCGCTGTTCCTGTCCGAACGCCGCCCCGCCCGCGCCCGCCGCCCGGCGGCCGCCGACATCTGCCCGCACACCGGCCGCGCCCGCCTGGGCTACGACCGCGCCCGCGTCCTGCTGGACAAGCACGCCGGCCTCGATCTGCACCAGCTGCGCCACAGCGCCGCCACCCACCTCGGCGAGGCCGAAGTCCCCCTGCAGCTCATCATGGGCAGGACCCGGCACAAGGACCCCCGCACCGCCATGCGCTACGTCAACCCCGGCCCCGAGGCCATCGCCAAGGCCACCGAGCTCCTGGCACCCCGCCGCCGCACCCATGCTCGGTTCGCGTCTTCGCCCGCCGCCCGTAGGACCGCAGTCCGGCTGGGTCGACGGCGAGTCGGTCGGCCAGCCTGGCCACCGCCACCGGCGGCGCCGCCGACACTTTGTCCGGCACGAATCCGAGCCACGGCAACGTGGACAGGGCTACGGCCAGCCCCAGCCGATCGGCCGGACCTCGGCCCGGGCCGGGATCGACGAACGCGACATCAGCTGATGGCAGGGTGAAGAACCGAAACAGCTCGTCTCGGCCGATCTCCGGGAATCCCCGCAGCCGCTCCAGCTCCTCATCCGCGAACACCTGCGTCGCCAAGAACGACCTCCAGCCAGCCCCACAGATACCAAGCCCAGAAGCCTACTCGGCTATATCCGCCCGATTTTCGGCCGTTACTACTGAGACTCCTTCGTGGACCGGGGCTGCTTTTTGAGGGTAGTTAGTGCTGAACGCACACTTCATTGCCATGGAGCGCAACGGCATTCGATCGGCTGTCGCCGACCTGACGATCATGTGATACTCCGCGCATGAAGCGCGCGGTCTTAGCGGGTCTGCTGATACTTCTCCTCCCCGCCGTCGTTCTCTCCCGCCCGGCTCAGGCAACAAGCCTCTTCGGGCCGAACGAACGGATCGTCAGCGCCTACCAGGCGGGCGAACTGTCGGTCGACGACATGATCAGGTACGGCGTGGCGTCGGTGACCGCCCCCGAGACGGTGCCCGCGCGGCTGCGCCCGACCGGCCCGCTCTCGACGAATGCCGAGACCTATCTCACCTACCTGTCAGCGATGTCGGCGAAAGCCTCCGGCGCCGCCAAGCAGGTGCTTTCACCCCCGGGACTGCGAAGTACCGGGAATTCCTTCTTCGACTGCGCGCACGACGAGCCGTACCGATTCCTGAGAAAGGACTACCACTGCTGGGCCAACGTCGATAACTTCGTCATCTTCTACAACCTCGACACCGGTGGCGGCGGCGTGCCTCCCACGCCTGCCGAGCCGAGCGGACGCCCGACCGCGATCCAGAACGCGGTCGACGCCGTCTCCATCGCGGCCAGGACATATCGCTCGATGGGATTCGAGATCTCCGACAATCCGGCGGTGCCGCACGCCATCTTCTTCGGCACCGACCAGTTCTGCGACCCCGTGCTCGACAACCTCTGCTCCCCCAAGTTGAGGAATCCGTTCGTCCTGCCGATCGGCTACAACTTCCTGCCGACGATCTTGATGCCGTCGAATCCGGTGTACTACGACTATCTGCCGCGCCACGAGCTCTTCCACGTGTTCCAGTACTCCTACTGGAAGGCAGGAAAGGTGGCTCAGGACTTCTTCCGGCAGTTCATCGACACGGACGCCTTCGGGTCGATGAACTGGTGGATGGAGGCGACCGCGGAATGGGCGGCCCATCAGACCTACCTCCGCGCCCCCTCGCACGTCCCCTATCCCTCCCAGCGCGACATGTACGCCGATCACGTGGATGACTTCCTGGCCAAACCCATGCTGGCGTTGAACGGCTGGGACGGCCTGGGCGGGCCACGCCAGTACGGCGCCTTCCTGCTGCCCCTCTACCTGACGGAACAGGTCGGCCCTGACTTCGTGCGGAGCACCTGGGAGCAGATCCGCAGCGCGGGCTCCGCCCCCATCACCGCCATCCAGGCCTCGCTCGGCGGGCGCGACTTGCGAGTGCTTCTGCACGGCTTCGCCATCGCCAACTACCGCCTGGCCGCCCCGCAGTACGGCGCGGCGGAGAACGGCTATCGCGACCCCGACGTCGCCCTGTGGCGAAGCGAACTCGAGCAGGAGCAGGCCACGGAGGGCGACTCGCTCGGCGGCGCCCGCCCGATGAGGAGCTCGAACGCCGCGTTCGTCGGCTACAACGAGGTGGCTGGCGGCGCGCTGCTGCCGGGCGGCAGCTCCTACACCGACTTCACGGCCCAGCAGGGGGCGGCGCCGGCCACGCTCACGATCAAGGGCTTCAACGTGGCGCCCGGCCAGCCGGTGCCGCGCGTCGCGTGGAGCGTCCTGGTATGGGCACAGGCGGGAGAGGGTTCCGACACGTTGTCGGCGTACCCGACGGCGGAGTACGTGCGCTCACCCGATTCCACCGGGACGGTGGAGATCGAGAACTTCCGCTATCCGATGGTGGCGACGCTGGTCAAGACCCGCCTCGACCTTCGCACCTCCTCCGCGGCCGCGAGCAACGACTGGACCAACCCCTTCTGGAGCGTCGGCAACTACGTCCCGTTCCAGCGCCGCTCCTGTGCCCTACGACCGCCCGTGCTCGGGCCTCCCCAGCTGGACGCCTACCCGGTCGGCACGTTCAACGCCTACGCCGCCTCCACCCCGGACGGCTGGACCGGCGGCGACTCCACCTTCTCCATGCCCCTGCCAGGAGGCCGCACGCTCTGGCTGTTCTCCGACACCTTCCTCGGGCCGCTCAACGCCAACGGCACCAGACCAACGACCGCCAGGATCATCAACAACTCGTTCGTCCTGCAGGACGGGGACAAGCTCACCACCGTGCACGGCGGCACGGCCTCGGATCCCCGGGCGCTCCTGCCGCCGCCGGACGGCACGCACTGGTACTGGAGCGGCGACGGCTTCGTCACCGGCGACCGGCTGCAGGTGATGTTCAACAAGTACCGCCTCGAGGGCACCGGCCCGATGCCGTTCGCCTTCGACCAGAACGTGGTCGCTACGTTCTCGCTGAGCGATCTGACCAAGCCGAAGAGCGTCACCCCGCTGCCCTCGCGCGCCGGCGTGGCCTGGGGGTCGGCGATCCTGCCCGCGAGCCGCAGCGGCGACGGCTACACCTACGTCTACGGCGTGTCGGACGCGCCGATCAACAAGAAGATGAAGGTGGCCCGGGTGCGGGGCGACGACCTGCGCGTCGGCCGGTGGCAGTTCTACACCCCGTGGGGCTGGAGCGAGGTCGAGGAGCACGCCGCGGAAACGCTGAGCGGCATCGCGAACGAGTACAGCGTCACCCCGTGGCGGGGCCAGTTCCTCATGGTCAGCCAGGACAGCACGGAGGCGTTCAACGGTCTGATCAACGCCTTCACCTCGTGCGACCCGTTCGACGGCTTCACCAACAGGACTCCCGTCTACCGGATGCCCGAGCCCGGCCCGTTCGGCAGCTACCTCGACGGCGACGTCATCTCCTACAACCCGCACGTGCACTTCGAGCAGAGCACCGACGCCTCGCTGCTGATCTCCTACAACGTCAACAGCATGGACAACAGGGCCCAGCCGGACGCCGACCACTATCGCGACCCGAGCATCTACCGGCCACGCTTCATCCGGGTGGCGATCAGCTAGCCGTACTCGATCGTCGGGCGTCGCGCCGCTTCGCCGTACAGGCGGCGATCGCCAGCAGGACGAGTGCGAAAGCCAGGTAATAGGCCAGAGCCCACCACGGAGGCAGCGAAGAGGTCGAGGGCGTGAGGGCGGGCGCGGCCGGCTGGCCTGTGCCGGGATCGGGGGCGCCGATGAGGAACTGTTTGGCGACGTTGAAGGGCAACCACCGGTAGATCCCCGCCCCCACGCCGGGGACCGCCTGCACGAGCGACTCGGCGATCATGGCGTACCCCAGCAGCAGCGTCAGGACGGCGGCGGCGTGCCTGACCATCGCCCCGACACGGTGAGGTCGCGGGCGGACTGGGTCAGCCGCAGGGCCAGCCGTAGCACGCCGCCGGGGTAGTGCAGCGCACCGCCATCGCTGATTCGCTTGGTCTTGTGCGACCCGCCGCGGGCTCGCTTCTTGACGTAGGCGACGCTGATGAAGCCGCGGGCCGGGTTGACCAGGCAGTCGGCGTCCAGCTTCTTCACGCATTCGGGTTCCAGCCCCGTCTGGCAGATGAGCAGAACTAGGAACGGCACCAGGTCGGCGGACGCAAGGAACAGGCTGCTGTTCAACCGGCGGATCCCGCCCAGATGGAAAAAGCGGCGCTGCATGCGCGGTAGGCGGCGGTCGGCGGTAGTGAACGGCCGTCCCTGCGCGACGATGCGATGCAGCGCGTTCTCCGGCTGTTTCCATCCGGCAAGGTCAGGGTCTTGCCCGGTCTTGGCCAGCCGCTCGCCTTCGAGGATGCGGTCGCGGATCGCGCGGACATCGGCCAAGGCCGCCGCCTGAATGGCCTCAAAGACCGGCATGGGATAGGCGTCCAGCGGCGTGGACACTGCCCTGGCCTGCAGGGTGGTGAAGCCCAGCCGAGCCCGCATCCCGGCGTCGAACACCTCTTCCTGCTCCTCGCTGATCTCGCGTAACAGGCGCACGACGCTGACCATGCGGGCGTGTATCTGTCGTCACCGTACTTGTGCAGAAGGTGCAGCTCGAAGGCCTCCAGCAACTCAGGTGTGAGGTCGTCCAGGTCGAAGTCATCGGCATTTCCGGGCTCGACCTGGGCGATGTACTCCACGAAGGTCCGGATGTGCCGGATGGTCGCCTCCGCCGCCGTCCGTGACCGCTGCGTCGCGTCTTCCCCCACGATGACCGCGGCCCGGCCAGCCAAGTGACGCACCAATCGTTGGCAGGGCAGGTCCGACAGGTCGAAGTGGTGCTCTTTCCCTTCGAAGCGGGCGGAGAAGGCCACCGGCCCGATGCTGGGCACCGGCAGCGGCGGCTCCGGCATCTCCGCGACCGGTGGAAAGCGGACGCGCCGACCCCGGCCGGAGCTCACGCGTCCTCCTCGGCGCCGGGCTTGACTGCTTCCAGCGCCGCAATCTGCGCGTCCCATTCGTCCAACGCGGCCAGCACGATGTCCTGGGCGTCGTCGAGCACGTCCAGGTAGGTGTAGACGGTCGACTCCTGGCTATGGCCCAGCAGCAGCTGTAGCCTGCGCATCGGATCGCCGATCAGCAGCCGCCGGATCTCGGCCCGCGCGAGGCTGGCGTTCTCCGCCCGGCCGAGCTGCCGCAGGGTCTGCCGCAGCAGCAGCCCGAGCATGTGAACCGCATAGATGTGGCGCAGCGTGTGCGGATGGATCCCCGTCGGGATGCCGAATTTGGCGCACCGCTGGTTGGCCCGCCGGAACGCCGACTGCCAGGTCGACGGCTGCAGCGGGTGCCCCTCGTCACCCAGCCATAACCACAACGGCCCGGCCACCGCCCCGTCGCCGTCCACTCGCAGCAGCCGCCGCCGGTCCGCGGCGCCGATCGCGTTGTAGGACCACGTCCCGCTCGCGTCGAGCAGCCGCAGCGCGTGCCGCCCGGCCTGCCCCACCAGCAGATCACCCTCGAGCACCGGGTAGCCGCCCTGGGAAAGCACCCGCTGCACCAGCTCGTCCCGCTCGATCTCGACGTAGTGGTGCAGCGAGCGCAGCAGGCGTTTGGGCAGGTAAACCGTCCTGCGTTTGCCGCGCTTGGTCACCGCGGCCGACAGTCCCACATCCCCGACCACGCGAGCGCCGTGCAACGGCGGTACCTCGCTGATCAACAGACTCGAGCCCTCGCCCAGCCGCATGCTGGTGTGCACCAGCGTGTCGGCGAACATCGCGTTGCGCTCGCCATGCCGCCCGCGCCAGGTCGGGTCCGGGCGGCCCTCGGGCAGCTCACCGCGCAGGCCGACGTCGCGCCAGAGCAGGTAGTCCTCCACCGACACAAACTCCGGTGGCGCATCTTCCGGGTCGTCCTCATGCTGAGCGTTCACCCGGACCTGCTTGAGCCCTTGCGGCGTCAGCACCGTCTTGTCGACGTAACGGAACGGCTCGCCGGCCAGCAACTCTTCGGCGATCGCCCACTGCACCCACTTGTCCAGCGCGGCAATCGACCGGTTCCAGGTGCCGACGGTCACCTGGTGCGGGCCCGGAGTTCGCAGCCGCACCACCTTGTAGGCGCGCAAGTCGGCGCCGTCGCACTCCCAGATCGTCTTGCCGCCGCGCGACTCGTGCAGGAACCGGCAGAACAGCATGACGTCCCGGCTGTAGGCCAGACGGCCGTTCTCCGAGCGCACCTTCCAACCGTCGAGCTCGCGCAAGAACCGGTTGAGCAGAAGGTCGTAGGAGCCGTCAGGCCCCAGGATGAACGGCTGGCCCTCGCTGACGCCGGCCCGCTGCAGAACGCCGACGGCGTCCGGAACGCCAGGAGCATCGTGGCTCGCGTACGCGACGTACGACGGAGGTGTACGACCGCTTCAAGCGGCTCGACGGAGGGTTCGACCGCTGCTTGTGTTGCTGTGGGAGGCACTGCTCATCTCTTTCGTGAGACAGGTGTGGAGCAGGCATATCTGCTGGACCTGTGAGACAAGATCAAGTGCCAAGATAAACCACGACCTCAGGCCGGACCTGGGTACAGCTGATCGGGTCACGCTGGCCGTACGGGCTGGACGCCCACCCGGGCGGCAGTGTCTGCGGCCACGGGTGACCGGCGGCGGCAGGTGTGAGCAGCGGCGCGACCTCGGCCGCGGCCTTCTTGGACAGCTGGGAGGTGCGGCCGACGACCTGGAGCCGCCCGCCGGAGTCGTATCGGCCCAGCAGCAGCCCGCTCGGCCGCCGCAGCGAGCCGACGTAGCCGCCGACGACGGCTTCTGAGCTGGCCCTTCGTTTGACCTTGACCCAGCCCCGCACGCCGTAACCGTAGGTGGAACCGGTCGGCTTGCAGACCAGCCCCTCGACCCCGGCCACGTGCAAGGTCTCGTACCAGATCCGAGCCTCGGCCTCGTCGGTCGTGTGCATGCCCAGGGCGAGCACGCCGGCGGCCGGGATGGCCGCGAACAGCTCCTCCAGCAGAGCGCGACGCTCGCACAGCGGCAGGCCCGTCACGTCCCGGCCACGCACGCAAAGTATGTCGAAGGCGACGAGATGACAGGACTCGGATGTTGCGAGGGAGGCGGCACGGCGGCGCCCGGCGATGGTCCGGCGGTGCAGCGCGGTGAAGTCGAGGCGACCGGACGGCCCCCATCGGACGATCTCGCCATCGAGCACAGTGCCCGCGGGGAGGTGCTCGTACGCCCAGGCGTCCGCGGGCCCTGAGGGGATGTGGTCCACCGCCTACGACCGGTTCCGCTCCTGGGCACTGGACGGCGTGTTCGAGCAGCTGATGCAGGCGATGATCGCCAAGGCCGCAGCTCGGGGACAGGCCGACCTCGACCCGCCCCACGCCCTCGCCGGCCGACTGGAGAATTCTCAGATCAACGCCGGCTCTTCAAGGGAAGAGGGGTCTTACCGCTACGACAGCGACTCTCCTACCTCCTGAAACTACTGCGAAATCGACGCCGCGGCGGGAAATTCGGAGAGTGAGGGTGCGGCCGGCGGGGTTCTCCACGCCGGCCGCGGACCGGCACGACGGCCCGACAAAGCCTCGGGCGAGCCACGTGCTTGAGAGACCGCTGAAGGGCGGCCGACGGTTACTTGGCGTGAGGCCTGGGCAGGCGCATGCCGCGCTCGGCCATGATCTGCCGGACCCGGTCCGGGTAGTCGGTGATGATGCCGTCGATGCCCATGTCGATGAGGGCCGCGATGGTGGCCGGGTCGTCGCACGTCCACGGGATGACCTTCAGGCCGCGCTCGTGCGCGTCCGACACCATCTTCTCGGTGACGTAGAAGCGGAAGGCGGGATCGCTGATCGTGCCGTTCTGGGGAAAGCCGTACACCGGGGACAGGGCGGTGACACCCGGGATGCTGGCGGCGGCGCTGACGAAGTCGCCGCCGAAGTCGTCGGCGTCGATCCCGCCGAGCCAGGGGGAAGCACCCGGCTTGCCGACCTGGAGGAAGTCGTAGTTGGTCAGGGCCACCAGCGGCCATTCCGGCGCGAGCCGGTGCATCTCCGTCAACGCGCCCCAGTCGAAGGACTGGATGGTGATCTGGTCCTCGATGCCCGAGGCGCGGATCTCCTCGAACACGCGGCGGACGAACAGCTCGCGCGGCGCGGTCTGCTGCGGCGCGCCCGCTTCGACCTTGGTCTCGATGTTCAGCTTGACCTGCTTGGCCCGGCGAGCCCTGACGAGGTTCAGCACGTCCTTGAGCTCGACCATCCGGAAGCCGTCGACCACCTCCTGTTCGGGGAAGCCGGGCAGCTGCCGGTACCCGCAGTTCATGGTCTTGATCTGGGCCAGGGTCAGGTCCTTGATGAACTTGCCGACGTAGGGGAACATCGGGTCCCCAGGGGTGAGGGGCGCGGTGTCCTGGCACTTCTGGGCGCTGATCTGCCGGTCGTGGTTGACCACCACCTTCAGGTCCTTGGTCACATGGGTGTCCAGCTCAAGGGTGCTGACCCCGAGGCGCAGGGCCTTGGTGAACCCCTCAAGTGACTCCTCGGTCGTCATGCCGAGGCCGCCGCGGTGGGCTTGCAAGTCGAAGTGGGTCTTTTGGGGCAGCACGCCGGGGCCGCCGGTCGTCAAGGCATGGGCGGCGGCCGGAGCGGCGAGCACGGAAACGAAGGCCAGACTTGCCAGGGCATGGCGACAATGCACGGGATGTTCCGCTCTGTAAGGTGTGAAATGACCTTGGCGAGGCTAGAGGCCCGTCCGCCCTTCGCTGCGGCGACGGCATGATGAGGTCATGAACGTTCGCAGAACGCCCAGGAACGCCGGTTTCCTCTCAAAGGCCGCGAGTACGGCGGGTGGGCTCGCGCCGAGGACGGTACCTTGGGCGGGGACGTCCCTGGCGTGGTCATCGGCAGGTGATCGACGGGATCTTGCGGCGGTTACGGACCGGGGCGCCGTGGCGGGACGTCCCTGAGCGGTACGGGCCTCGGCAGACGTGTCACGAGCGGTTCACACGCTGGCAGCAGGACGGCACATGGGCGCGGCTGCTGGAGGAGATGCGGGTCAAGGACGACTCCCTCGGCCAGGTCGAGTTCACCGTCAGCATCGACTCCACCATCGCCCGTGCCCACCACCACGCCGCCGGCGCCCGTAAAAGGGGGACGACGGCGAGCCAATCGACACCAGGCAATCCCAGATCCGGCAGGCTCGGACGGTCCCGCGGCGGGCTGACCACCAAGCTGCACCTGCTCGTCGAAGCCCGCGGCCTGCCACTGGTCCTGCACCTGACCGGCGGCAATGTCGTCGACTGCACCGCCTTCCACGACGTTGTGGCCAAGCTTCGCATCCGCCGCCCCATGGGGGCCGTCCACGTGCCCGCCCCGACACCCTGATCGGCGACAAGGGTTACTCCAGCCGCATGATTCGCCTCGAACTCCGCCGGCGCGGCATCAAGGCGGTCATTCCAGAGCGGCGTGACCAGATCGCCAACCGCAAGCGCAAGGGCAGCCGAGGAGGCCGCCCACACGTCTACGAAGCGCTCACCTACAAGCACCGCAACCTGGTCGAACGCTGCATCGGCAAGCTCAAGCAATGGCGCGCCATCGCCACCCGCTTCGACAAGCTGGCCGGCAGCTACCTGGCCGGCGTCACCATCGCCTCACTCATGCTCTGGCTCCGGCAAGCCGAATTGTCAGACACCCTCTAGTACTACAGCCAGGCTTTGTGATCTGTAGGCTGTGGTCATGCCTGATGAGTTAACCGCTGATGATCTTCAATCATGGGTGTCAGGGCTGGAT
>NZ_JBEYTJ010000086.1:0-10915 GCF_040642995.1 Nonomuraea sp. NPDC047529
GCACCGTCCCCCTGTCGGTCAAGAAGTAACACCCGCACAGCGCGTACACGACGAAGGGCGTTCCCCGACCACGGGGAACGCCCTTCTCGCATGTCAAGGAACGGCGAACGCCACCTCCGCCCAGCCGTCATACTGACACCCCGGACGGCCGGAGTGACGAGGCGGTGACCGTACGTGATGGATCGAGGGCCCGACGAGGCGCTGAACCTCGCCGTCCTGCGCGTGCGCGGCCCGGAGGAGGCCGTCGCGGGGGCGGGCTTCCTGATCGCGCCTGACCTGGCGCTGACCTGCGCGCACGTCGTCTCGGGCGCCCTGGGCCGCGCGGAGGGGCCGCCGCCGTCCGACGCCTGGGTCACCGTCGAGCTGCCCTTCGCCGACGACCCGGCCCCCGTGCGGGCCCGCGTCGAGCACTGGGTCCAGACCGCCGACGACGGCTCGGGCGACATCGCCGTCCTGCGGCTGGAGGCCGCGCCCCCGGGCGGGCGCCCGCTGCGCATGGCCGAGCCGCGCAGCGTGTGGGGCCACCGCGTGGCCGTGGCCGGGTTCCCGCACGGCCTGCGGGGCGGCGGCTGGCACACCGGCCGGCTGCTCGGCGGCACCCAGCAGGGCTGGCTCCAGTGCGCCCCCGACGACCCCGGCGGCGTGCCGATCGAGAGCGGCTTCAGCGGCAGCCCCGTCTGGGACGTCGAGCTCGGCGACGTCGTCGGCATGGTCGTCGCGGCCCAGCCAGGCGGCCCCCGCCAGGCGTTCGTGATCCCCACCCGGTCGCTCACCCGCGCCGTCCCCGCCCTGGCCGCCACCGTACGGCCGGCCTCGCCCTTCCGCGGGCTGTGGGCCTTCCGCGAGGGCGACGCCGCGGTCTTCTTCGGCCGCGACGCCGAGACCGCCCGGATCCAGCGCCTCCTGCGCGCCCACTCCGAGGTCACGCTCACCGGCCCGTCCGGCTGCGGCAAGTCCTCGCTGGCGCTGGCCGGGGTCGTGCCCGCGATGCGCCGCGAGGGCTGCGAGATCGTCGTCCTGCGGCCCTCGGCCGTGCGTTCCTGGCCGGACGCCCTCGCCGCCGAGCTGGCCGCCCTGTCGCACCCGGGCCTGACCGGGGCCGAGGCGCTGGCCAGGGCCGACGCGTTGCGCGAGCCGCTGAGGAACGGCAGGCTGCCCGACGTCGTCGCCCAGGTGCTGCGCGACACCGGCGCCACCGGGCTGCTGCTCGTCGTCGACCAGGCGGAGGAACTGCTGGTCGGCGTGGAGGAGCAGGCGGCCGAGGCGGCCCGGGTCCTGGCCGCGGCCCGCGCGTGCGCGGCCGTCCGGGTGCTGTTCACGCTGCGGGCCGACTTCCTGCCCGCCGCCCTGTCCCATCCCGCCCTCGGCGGCGCGCTCGGCCGCGAGACCTACGGGCTCACCCCCATGACCCGCGACCAGCTCCGGGAGGTCGTCGAGGCGCCGCTGGACGCCGTCCCCGCCGTGACGTACGACCCCGGGCTGGTCGACCGCATCCTGGCCGACGCCGGCACCGCGCCCGGCGCCCTGCCGCTGATCGGCTTCCTGCTCGACCGCCTCTGGCACGAGCAGCAGGGCGGCCGCATCAGCCACACCTCCTACGAGGCGTGCCGCGGCGTACGCGGGGCCCTGGCCGCGCAGGCCGAGCAGGTCTGGGCGGCGTGCGTGCCCGAGCAGGACACCGCCGCCGGCCAGGAGCTGCTGTCCCGGCTCGTCCGGGTCGCCGCCGGGGCGCACGCGCCGCTGCGCAGGCGGGTCGCCCGCGAGGAGGCGGGGGAGGAGCGCTGGCGGCTGGCCGGCCGCCTGGCGGCCGGGCGGCTGCTCGTCATGGACACCGGCGAGGACGGCCGCCAGACCGTCGAGCTGGCCCACGAGGCGCTGATCGCCGAATGGCCGCGGCTGGCCGGGATCGTGGCGGCGGACCTGAAGTTCCTCGAATGGCGCGACCTGCTCCACCAGGACATGCGCCGCTGGCGGCAGGCCGGGCAGGCCCCCGACCGGCTGCCGGGGCCGCCCGAGCTGGCCGCCGCCGCCCGCTGGCTCGCCGAGCGGCCCGCCGACCTGACCGAGGGCGAGCACGACTACCTGCGCCAGGGCCGCCGCCGGCAGCGCGCACGCACGCTGCGCCGCCGGGGCGCGATCACCGGCGCGGGGGTGGCGCTGCTGACCGTCGTCTCGCTGGTCGCCTGGACGCTCTACCAGGGCCGCATCGGCGACCAGCGCGCCGCCGAGGCCCGCTCCCGCGCGCTGGCGGGCGCCTCGGCCGACCTGGCCGGACGCGACCCCGAGCTGTCGTCGCTGCTCGCGGTCGGCGCCTACCGCGCGGCCCCCACCCAGGAGGCCAGGACCCAGCTCCTGCAACGCTACGTCGAGCACCGCTACACCAAGGGGGTGGCCACGGGCGCGCTCGGCTCGCTCACCGCGGCCGACGCCAGCGACGACGCCCGCGTCCTGCTGGCCACGACCGCCTCCGCCGCCGGCCGGGCCACGCTGTTCACCCGCGGCCCCGACGGCCGCTACCGGCCCACCCACCTGCCCGACCGGGGCGGCACCAGCCATCCGGCCGTCTCCGCCGACGGCGGCCTCGTCGCCTACGCCGTCGAAGACGGCAGCATGGTCTGGCACCGCGTCGACCCCGACGACGGCGAGCTGCTGGACCAGGGCCACGTCCTGGACCGCCAGGACCGGCAGGCCCTGGCCGACGAGCCCGCCGCCGACATCAGGGCCGACGGCGACGACGGCTGGATCGCGACCGCCGGCCCGAAGAAGCTCGTCCTGCAGTCGCTCGGCACCACCGGCGCGGCCCGCACCTGGGTGTACGACCTCCCCGCCGACCTCGTCCGCTTCGGCCCCGACGCCACCACCCTGGTCGCCAGGGAGAAGGGCGTGGCCAAGGTGTACAGCAGCAAGGGCAGCCCGGCGTGGCAGGAGCTCACCGTCCGCACCCTGGGCCCGGCCGACGGCCTGGCTGTCTCCGGCGCCGGCGCCACCGCCGTGACCTGCCGCAACAGCGACGACGGCCGCACCGCCACGTACACGGGGTACGCGGTGAGCGACGGCGCGCGGCTGGGCGGCTTCAGCGCCGGACGCCCGTGCGGCCCCTTCGTCGTCGACCGCGAGGGGCGGCGGGTGGCCGAGCAGGGCGCCTCCGGCTGGGAGCTGGTCGACCTGGCCGAGGGCGTCACCCTGTCACGCACCTGGATCGACGCCCAGACCGCCCCGACCGGCGCCGAGACGGGCGCCGCCCCGGTCGCGCTGGTGGGCGTCCCGGGCGCGCAGGAGCTGCTCACCAGGTCGTCCGAGACCATGGTGCTGACCGCGCTGCGCGAGGGCGAGCAGCGCGTCGGCAACCCGGCGCTGCTCCAGGGCGGCCAGCGGATGGTCGCCCAGGTCGACGGCGGCGCCCGCCTGCGCCTCATGGAGACCGGCGATCCGCAGCGCACCCTGGCCGACGTCGCGCGCACGAAGAGCCCGAAGGGCCTGAACGCCTACGGCGACCCCGTCGCGGACGAGTCCGGACGCCTCCTCGCCGACGCCGTCGGCCCCGCGAAGGTCGCCGTCCGCGCGCTGCCCTCGCTCACCCCCGTCACCGAGGTCGCCACCGCCCGGCCGCCGCAGGGCGCGCAGCTCACGTACTTCTTCAAGGACGGCGACCTGTTCACCTTCGCCGGCCGCCGCCTGGAGCGCTGGGATCCGGCCACCGGCCGCCGCAAGAGCGCCTTCGACGTCGCCGGCCCCGGCACGGTCGTGACGGAGGTGCAGGTCAGCCCGTGGAGCGCGGACCACCTGATGATCGCCGTGCAGGGCGCCGACTACCTGCGCACGATCGACCTGCGCACCGGCGAGGAGGTCAAGGACCGGCGGCTGACCGTGGGCTCCGACGTCGTCAGCGGGTTCGTCCTCGACCGCGCGGGCACCCACCTGCTGCTGTTCCGCAACGGCATGCTGCCCGAGGTGTGGCTCACTCACCCGCTCAGGAAGGTGCTCGGCCCGCTGCGTTCGGCGGGCGAGAACATCCGCGGCGGCGAGCGCATGACGTCGATGATGCCGGAGAACGCGGGCAGGCTGTTCCTGTTCGGCGAACAGGAGATCCGCGTCTTCGGGCTCGGCGAGACCCAGGTGTCCTACGAGGAGGGCTACACCTTCCGCCAGGCCCAGGACTTCCTGGAGATCTCGCCCGACGGCGCGCTGCTGCTGCGGCTCAAGGGCGGCGACAGCGTCACGGGCTACTCCACCGACCTGCTCCGGCTGGACGTGGACACCTGGCGGCGGCGGCTGTGCGAGGTGTTCGGCCGCCCGTTCACCCCGGACGACCGGCAGCAGGTGCCGATCGCCCTGCCGGAGGCCGTCTGCTGACGGTCACGGCTTGCGCCCGACCCCGCCCAGGAACGTGTGATACGTGATCCCCAGATCCGGCCGGTACCCCGGCTCGGGGCGCCACTCGGCCAGCGGCACCAGGCCGGGCTCCAGCAGCTCCAGGCCGTCGAAGAAGGCGAGGATCTCCTCGCGGGTGCGCCACCGCCCGGTGCCCATGGTGTCGTTGAAGAGCCGCTCGGCCTCGAACGCCTGCCGCGACACCTCCGGGCGCTCCTCCATCGGGTTGTGGAAGCTGGAGACGGCGACGTGGCTGCCCGGCGCCAGCCGGGCGACCAGGCGGCGGGCGATGCCAGCCGGGTCCTCCTCGTCCGACAGGTGGTGCAGGATGCCGAACAGCAGCAGGCCCACCGGCTCGTCGAGGTCGATGAGCTGCCTGGTCTCGGGGTGGTCGAGGATGTCGTCCGGCCGGCGGATGTCGGCCTCGATGACGGTGGTGCCGTCGTCCACGGCCAGCAGCGCCCGGCCGTGGACCAGGACGATCGGGTCGTGGTCGACGTAGACGACCCGGCAGCCCGGCGCGGCCCCCTGGGCGATCTCGTGCACGTTGCCCTGCGTGGGCAGGCCCGACCCGATGTCCAGGAACTGGCGGATGCCCGCCTCGACGGCCAGGTCGCGGACGACGCGCGCCAGGAAGTCCCGGTTCGACCGGGCCGCCTGCGGGGCGTCCGGGGCGATCCCGAGCGCCATCTGGGCCACCTCGCGGTCGATCTCGAAGTTGTCCTTGCCGCCGAGCATGTAGTCGTAGACGCGGGCGACGCTGGGCTTGGTCGTGTCCACGCCCGGGATGGGCGTTCCCTGCTCGTCGTCGGCCACGGTGGCTCCTTCGGTTGCGTCGGGCGAGTTCGGCTGGCGTGATCATACGTCCCGGAACGCCGGAAATCAGGTCCCGATGCGACCGTACGGCCTACGGGATTCCCGGGGCCCGCGTTGACATGATGGGCCCATGACGATCGAACCACTGGCCCCGGACACGCTGCTCACCACCACCCGCAGCGTGCGCAGGCGCCTCGACCTGTCCCGCCTGGTCCCGGCGTCGCTGGTCCGCGAGTGCCTGGAGGTCGCGCTCCAGGCGCCCAGCGGCGGCAACCGGCAGGGGTGGCACTGGATCGTGGTCACCGACCCCGACCGCCGCAAGGCGATCGGCGACTACTACCGGCGCTCGTGGAACGCCTACTCCACCTCCGGCGGCTCGGCCCGGTCGATGTTCAGGGACGACCCGGCGCGGACGGCGGCCCAGGAACGCGTCAGTGACAGCGCCGCCTACCTGGCCGAGCACATGGGCGACGTCCCGGTGCTGGTGATCGGCGCGATCGAGCTCCCCGGCGGCCGGCTGCCCGAGGGCAACCAGGCCGGGCTGTGGGGCTCGCTGCTGCCCGCCGCGTGGAGCTACATGCTCGCCGCCCGCGCCCGCGGCCTCGGCAGCGCGTGGACCACCCTGCACCTGGAGTACGAGAGCGAGATCGCCGAGCTGCTCGGCATCCCGGCCGAGGTCCGCCAGGGCGTGCTGCTGCCCACCGCGTACTTCACGGGGGAGACCTTCAAGCCGGCCGCGCGGCAGCCGCTGGACGAGGTCCTGCATCTCGACCGCTGGTGAACCGGCGACGCGCGTGACCGCCTTCACCGACATCTCCCTGCGCATCGTCCTGCGCCTGGCCGTCTAACCCTGCTCGACGCCGTTCGCCGCGATCACCCCGCGGTACCAGTGGGCGCTGTCCTTCCAGGTGCGCTCCAGCGTGCCGCGGTCCACCCGGACGACGCCGAACCGCTTGGCATAGCCGTGCGCCCACTCGAAGTTGTCCATCAGGGACCACAGGAAGTAGCCGCGCACGTCCGCGCCGCCCGCCATGGCCTCGGCCACCGCGCGGATGTGCCGGCGCAGGTAGTCGATCCGGTCGTCGTCACTGACCCGGCCATCGGCCTCCACCGGGTCGGGGAACGCCGCGCCGTTCTCGGTGATCATCGTGGGCAGGCCGGGATGGTCGCGGCGCAGCCGCAGCAGCAGCTCGGTCAGCCCGGTCTCGTCGATGTTCCACCCCATCTCCGTGTACGGCCCCGGCTGCCGGACGAACTCCACGTCCTGGCAGGCGATCCACGGGGACGCGACGCCGTCGGCGGGCCCGTCGGCCGTCTCCCGTCCCGCGCCGCCCTCCCGCCGCCGCACCAGGACGGGGTTGTAGTAGTTGACGCCCAGCACGTCCAGGGGCGCGCACGCGGCGGCCTCGTCGCCGTCCTGCACGAACGCCCAGTCGGTCACCGCGGCGGTGTCGTCGAACAGGGAACGCGGGTAGGCCCCGTCGAGCATCGGGCCGAGGAAGGCCAGGTTGGCCAGGGTGTCCACGCGGCGCACCGCCTCGGCGTCGGCCTCGGACACCCCGCGCACGTGGTGCAGGTTGAGCGTCACCGACATCCGCGCCGCCGGGTCGGCCGCCTCGCGCAGGGCGCGCACGGCCAGCCCATGGCCGAGGTTCAGGTGGTGCACGGCGGCCAGCGCGGCGGCGGCGTCGGTCCTGCCGGGGGCGTGCACGCCGGAGGCGTAGCCCAGGTAGGCCGTGCACCACGGCTCGTTCAGGGTGATCCAGGTGTGCACGCGGTCGCCGAGCGCCTCGCCCATGAGCCGGGCGTACTCGGCGAAGCGGAAGGCGGTGTCGCGGTGCGGCCAGCCGCCCACCTCCTCCAGCTCCTGCGGCAGGTCCCAGTGGTAGAGCGTGGCCACGGGGGCGATGTCCCTGGCCAGCAGGCCGTCCACCAGGCGGTCGTAGAAGGCGAGCCCGCGCGGGTTGGCCGGGCCGCTCCCGCCCGGCTGGACGCGCGGCCAGGAGATCGAGAACCGGTAGGCGCCCACGCCCAGCCCCGCCAGGATGTCCAGGTCCTCCTCCAGGCGGTGGTAGTGGTCGCAGGCGACGTCGCCGGTCTCGCCGCGGGTCACCTTGCCGGGGGTGCGGGAGAAGACGTCCCAGATCGACGGGGTGCGGCCGTCCTC
Source organism: Nonomuraea sp. NPDC047529 (assembly GCF_040642995.1). Classification (NCBI taxonomy): domain Bacteria; kingdom Bacillati; phylum Actinomycetota; class Actinomycetes; order Streptosporangiales; family Streptosporangiaceae; genus Nonomuraea; species Nonomuraea sp. NPDC047529. The sequence continues at coordinate 7,355 of NZ_JBEYTJ010000086.1, forward strand.
GGCGGCGGCGCCCTCGACCTGGTAGGCGGCGGTGGCGGTGCCCCAGAGGAAGTCGGTGGGGAACATGGTCACTCCGCGGTCTCGTGAGGGGCGGTTCCGGATCCGCGGCGGCGTCCATCACGGCGCTCACCTCGGGCTGCCGGTCCGTCAGGTGGTCGAACGCCCGCCTTGCCCTCCTCCACCCGCGCCCGCGCGGCGACGTCGCGTAACGAGGTCATCTGCACCCGGCCTGGACGGTGGTCGAAACGTTCGCCAACGTAGGGTCGGATTCAGGGGGATGTCAATGACCTTGGGGTCGTCGTCCGGAAGGCGGTCCCGGGTGGGAAAATCGTTTGTCCGGCGGTCGGCGCGGCCCTACCTTGTGACGATCGCAGGTCAACCGAGAGGACTTCATTTGCTGGGCGCCCATGTGCACGCGTACCTCCGAGCGGCGGCCGGGTCCCGGGCGCACCGGGCCGGGCCGTTCCTGATCCGCTTCGACGAGCACGACGACGCGCCGCCGTTCAACTACGCCGTCCCCGACGACGGCCTCGCGCCCACCGGCGAGGAGGTGGCCGCGCTGGCCGCCACCTTCCGCGAGCGGGGCAGGACGCCCCGGCTGGAGTACGTGCCGCAGGTCGCGCCCGAGGTGGAGGAGGCGCTGCTGGCCGCCGGGTTCGTCGCCGAGGGCCGGTTCCCGCTGCTCGTGTGCCCGGCCGGATCGCTGGTCGAGGCGCCCGCCGACGCCGCCGTACGGCTCGCGCTGGTGACCGACGAGCCGGGGTTGTGGCAGGTCGCGCGGGTGATGAACGCGGCCTTCGACGCGCCCGAGGCCAACGAGCACGACGTCGCGCGGCTGCGCGGCGTCCTCGGCCGCGGCGGCCTGGTGGCCGCGGCCACCGACGCCGCCACGGGTGAGGTCGTCGGCGCCGGCCAGCTCGGCGGCCCCCAGGAGGGCGTCGCCGAGATCGCCGGCATCGCCGTGCGCGAGACTCACCGGCGGCGCGGGATCGGCGGGGCCGTCACCGCCCTGCTGACCAGGGCCGGCCTCGACGCCGGGGTCACCATGCCGTTCCTCACCCCGGCCGACGACGCCGCGGGCCGCGTCTACGCGCGCGTCGGCTATCACAAGGCGGGCGAGGTGCTCCACATCTCGGCCCCCTGACCTCAGCAGCTGCAGTCGCAGCAGCCGCACTCGCAGTCGCAGCAACCGCCGCAGTCGGGGCAGTCGCAGCCCCCGCAGTCGTCCAGGTAGCAGCGGTCGGAGCAGGGACGTCCCGCCTTCTTGCTCCACCTCGGCCGCCAGAGTCCGCAGGTCAGGAACGTCGCCACGCCCGCCGCCGACTTGCGGACCCAGCCGGGCCGCTGGTAGGAGGCCGCGGCGAACGCGCGCTCGACCGCCCGGCGCACCTCGGCGCCGAGCAGCCGTTCCACCAGGTGCCGCTGCTCCAGCTCCAGGTCCGCCAGCGCGAGGGCGAGCCCGTGCGCGGCGTCGTCGCAGAGCCGCCGGGCCTGCTCGCGGCCGGTCCCGGTGGCGGTCAGCGGGTTGAACGCGCCGCGCTCGTCGTCGGCCGCCTGGTCCTCGACGGCGTCGAGGAGGTGCGCGATCCGGCCGAAGAACCTGCCCGCCTCGGCCAGCGCCTCGACGTTGCCCGGCCGTCCGGCCAGCACCGCCGTGTGGGCGAAGGCCGCCGCCACCGCCTCCTCCGCGGGCGCGGTGAGGTCGAGCACCTCCGCGGGGGCGGTGCGGGCCCGGCGTTCGCGTTCGAGCTGCCGGTCGACCGTCGCCGACAGCACGGCGGTGTCGAAGCCGACGCCGGAGGCCAGCCTGGCGCCGCCCGCCTCCCAGCGGGCCGCCAGCAGGCGGCGGGCCGCGGCCGTGCCCGGGGCGGCGTCGCGGTCGGCCACCTGGTCGCGCAGCTTGCCCGCGGCCAGGACGAGCGACACGCCCGCCGCCAGCCTGGCTCCCCGCCCGCGGGCGTCCACCACGTCGGCGGAGCGGAACCCGCGCAGCGCGCACGGCCCGGCCGTCCGGTGCGGCACGGAGGACGGAAGCTGGGCCTCGGTGAGCACCGAGAGGATCAGCGTGTCGTAGTTGGTGGTCAGCCGGGCGGCGTGCCCCTGCCCGTCGCGCAGGGTGAGGCAGAGCCCGCACAGGTGTGCCCGCCACGCCGTGCGCACCGCCGCGCACCCGTGCTCACCGCACGGACGGATGATCCCGAACACCACATACCTCACAAGATCCTGAAAACGCTGGAGGAATCGTACGGGCGATCGCCCGCTCCGGGGAGCCGGCGGGTTCAGGCGCGGGTTCAGGCGCGGGTTCAGGCGCGGGGGCGCCGCAGCCGCCTGGCCGCCACCGTCAGCACGGCCAGCCCGGCCAGCGTGATCGGCGCGGTGAACAGCCACTCGTCCGAGCCGTCCGGGCCGTAGACGCGGGTCTCGCGGCCCGTGTCCACGGCCGGGGTGGCCTGCCCGGCCGCCAGGGTACCGCGGTCGCTGCCGTACAGTTCGACGTCGCGCCGCCGGATCCGTCCGTCGCCGGAGGTGAAGTCCCCGGCCCAGACGCACGACTCGTGCCCGGGATGTGACACGCACCGCAGCTCCCGGGCGGTGAACGCGCCGCCCACCCCGTCGGCGCGCGCGGCCCGTACGACGGGGCCGAACTCGGGCACGGACACGAACAGCAGCAACAGCCCCAGAACGGCCAGCGCCACCGTGAACCCGCTCGGACGTCGTCTGGTGACCGCCATGCCTAGTGCGCCACCGCGCAGGTGCAGACGGCCCCGGCGTGCTCGGAGGCCCGGCGGTGGAGCAGCATCGCCACCACCATCGGGGCGAAGACGACCGCGTTGTAGAACAGGTGCAGCTCCATCCGGGGCAGGAAGATCTGCAGGACGCTGGTCGGGACCGGACGTCCCAGCAGGTGGAGCCCGGTGAGCTTCTGCACGAGCAGGAGCAGGTGCTCCATGTGGTGCCAGACCTGGATGCCGAGGGAGATGTTCCACCACGTGCGCGAACGGCCGGCGAACCCCTTGCGCAGCAGGACCAGGCCCACCAGCATGAGCAGCGCGTACCCGTAGTGCATCCACTCCGAGGTCACCAGCCACGGGAACGGCAGGCCGAGCACCCCCCGGGCCTCGCTCAGCGGCCACCCCCAGACGTAGACCTGCACGGCCTGCACCAGGTGCTCGGCCCAGTGGGCCACCACGATGGCCATGAAGGCCGTGAGTGCCGCCTTGTGGTGGCGTCCGTTGAGCGTGGACGCGCTGATCGCCGTCGCCATTCCTCACCTCGTGTCTGTCGCGCTGACGCTGGACAGAACGATCTCGGACGGCACTGGGAACGGGCTTGCATCCCCTTGCAAGTGGCTGGTGGCCTCCGGACGCGGGCGGCGACGGAACGCCCGCCGCCCGGGGAGCGGTCGGGCCGTTGACGTCGAGGCCGCCCGAGGCCGGTCCGCCGAGGGCCGACCTCGGGCGGGAACGCCCAGGTCATGAGGGGAATGGGTGGGGCTTGCCTGTCGTTTGCATACGCATACCCCGGTGTGCTTTGACGGTGATTGAGGCTGTTTGCCGGGGG
>NZ_JBEYTJ010000087.1:0-10367 GCF_040642995.1 Nonomuraea sp. NPDC047529
CCCCTCGCCCCCCGCGGGGAAGCGCCACCGCTGAGGGGCCCCAACACCCCCACCGCCCCCCCCCCGGCCCCCACGCCCCGGGGGCGGACGAGTCGTGATTCGCCGGGAGCCTCAGCTCACCGGCCGTACGGGTCAGCCCACGGCGTAGGCGCGGGTCACGGTCTGGGTGACGCCGTCGCCCGCCTTGTCGGTGACGGTCGCGCGCAGCGAGACGTACCCCGCGGTGGCCGGGTTGTCCAGCCGTGCCGTCCAGCCCGATGGGGTCGCCCGGACGGGCACCGGTCGCCACGTCCTGCCGTCGTCGGCGGACGCCTGCAGCTTGATCGAGGAGACCGCCGCCCGGCCGGCGCCGGGAGCGCGCTCGACCCGGATCGGGATGGTGGTCCGTGATCCCGGCTTGGCGCGGTTGTCGTCATCGAGGTCCTGCGGCGTGTAGCGCACGGCCATCAGCGGCAGGGGCTCGGGCTTCGCCGTACGGGCGGAGCGGAAGGTCCAGACGGCGTCGACCGCCGTGGACAGCTTCGCCTCCGGCCGCCGGGAGGAGGCGGTCAGCGTGTAGGCGGTGTCGGCCTGCGGCAACGTGGCGGTGAGCGTGCACTCCTCGCTGCGGTAGGGGAGGCAGCCGGCGATGCCGGTCGTGGCGATCTCCTTTCCGTTCCCGGTCAGGGTGAGGGTGCCGGTCGCGGTCGCGTCCATGCCGGTACGCCCGGCGGTTCCGCTGCTGTACAGCCCGTCGGCGGGGAAGGCCAGGGTGTCGCCGGCCCGGCTGCCGCCGGAGACGGCGAACGAGGGGCCGGTCACCGCGGCGTTCCAGACCTGGGTGAAGTTCCTGTCGCGCACCGGGCCGGTGCCCTGCTCGATCAGGCCGCCCGTGCTGAACTCGTCGTTCCACGCGAAACCCGGCGTGAGGTAGCGCGTCAGGCGGCTCGGCAGCGGCATGTCCTCCCACGTGCTCAATCCCGGCGAGAGGACGCCGCCGGGCAGCACCGGCCCCGTGTTCAGCAGGCCGGTGGCACCCGGGACGGTCGAGCGGTACGTCTCGGTCGCCTTGACCATGTCCCGGGTCCGCGCGGCGTACCCGGGGTTGTCGGGGAAGCCGTCCGTACGCTGGTCGACGAGGTCGTAGCGGTACGGGCTGGGCGTCGTGCCCTGCTTGGTCCAGACGGTCTGGGCCAGGTAGGTGAGCCCCGGCTGCCGCACCGGGACGAGGTAGTAGCCGCCGGAGTAGCCGAACGCGATCATCGCGGTTGTCCAGGGCCCGTTGACCACGGAGAGGGAGAGCGCGGGATCGGAGACGGCCGTGGGGTCGTCGACCGTGAACGAGATCCGCTTCGCCTTGCTCCCATCGACCGTCAGCGACACGTCGGCGTCGTCGATCTCGAACGGCTGGTGCGCGAGCGTCAAGCTGCGTTCCGCCTTCCCCCAGATCTCGGTGTAGAGGTTCCAGCGTCCCTTCGGCAGCCTGATCGTGGCCGTGTCGCCGTGGAAGACGAGGCCGCGCTGCGCGCCGGTCGCCTGGTCGTAGACGAGGCTCTGTACCCCGTCGGCGGTCCCCCCGTCCCTGCCCTTGACGGTCACCGTGACGTCATGGGACTCCGGCTCCACGTAGGCCCCGGCCGGGGTGCGGACCACCGTGTCACCGGCCGTGGCGGTGACGATGCCCGGATAGTCGCCGGGGCCCTTGCCCTCGGCGTCGATGGTCACCGTGACCGACGCCTGCCCGCCCGCGGGCACCTCCAGCCGCTGCGGCGACAGCGTGAGCACGTCGGAGCCGTCCGCGAGGTCCAGGGTGACGGGCGCGGCCCCGGTGTTGCTGTAGGTGATCTTCCCGGTGGCCCGCCGCTCGCCCGGTTGCCCGTACAAGAACGCGGCCCACACGCCGGTGGGAGCGGCGATCACCTCCTGGTCCAGCGAGCGCGGCACGTCCACCCGCCCGGTGCCCTGCTGGTACGGCGTGGCGCCGGCGGTCGGCCTGGCGCTGCCGACGAGCGCCGCCTTGAGCTGCTGCCCGCTCCAGTCGGGGTGGCGCTGGGCGAGGATGGCCGCCGCTCCCGCCACGTGCGGGGTGGCCATCGACGTGCCGCTCATCGCCACGTGGGTTCCGTCGGCGGTGCCCGCCGCGGCGGCGGCCACGATGTCCACGCCGGGGGCGGTGAGGTCCGGCTTGACCGCATGGTCGCCGATACGCGGGCCCGTGCTGGAGAAGTCGGCCACCTGGTCGGAGCGGTCCACCGCGCCGACGGTCAGCGCGGCGTCGGCGCTGCCGGGGCTGCTCACGCTGCCCCCGCTCTGCTCGCCCTCGTTGCCTGCAGCCGCCACGAACAGGGTGCCCGTGGCTTGCGACAGGGTGTTGACCGCCTGCTCGATCGGGTCGAGGCCGGGTTCGTCGGGGCCGCCGAAACTCATGTTGACGATCTTGGCCTTGACCTCCGTGGCGGCCCACTCCATCCCGGCCAGGATCGCGGAGTCGCTGATGCGCTCACCCAGCTTGCCGAAGGCGATGCGGGCTCCCGGCGCCACGCCGCGGTACTTCTCGCCGGCGCCGGCGATGATCGAGGTGACGTGCGTGCCGTGTCCGACTCGATCGGTGATGTCAGGCTCGTCGGAGAAGTTCCGCGACTGGGTGACCACGTCCTTCAGGTCGGGATGCGTGGGGTCGTACCCGCTGTCGAGCACCGCGACCGTGACGCCCTGTCCGGTGAGACCCCGCTGCCATGCCTCGGTCGCGCCGATCTGCTTCGTACTGCGATCCAGGGTGTACGAACGCCGGCCGTCCAGCCAGATCCTGTCCTTGCCCGCGGCCAGCGTGGACGCCCCGCCGAGCAGGCTCCGCCACGCCTCGCCGGCGCTCTTCTTGGCCACCCGCTGGGCCGTCATGTTCAGGCTGGTCAGTTGCCGGGTGGCCGCCGCGCCTCGCAGCGCGGGGGCCGTTCCCCGCGGCGACTGTGTGATCAGCGGGATGTCGGGCGTGTCCGCGTCGCCGTAGCGCCAGGCGAGCAACTGGGTGACATCGAACAGCCGCTCGTCCAGCACCCCCTGGGCGACCAGGGGCGCGGCGTCGGACGGGACGACGTACAGGTGCCCGTCGCGGTACCCGGAGGAGAAGTGCACCTCCCGGTCCGCGCCCGGCTCCACCCGGAAGCTCCTGCCCGTGACCACGACCCGGTCGCCGGTCAGCAGTGTCACACTGCCCGCCGTGCCGGAGCGCGGCTGCCCGGGCCCTTCCCGGCCGGTGTCGGCCGTGCCGGTTCCCGTCGTCGCGCTCACACTCAGCGTGCCTGCCAGGACCGCTGCCAGCAGTCCCTTGCCTAACGTCATTGATCCTCGCAAGAAGAGAAAACGATCGCTTTCCTCTCCTCTTCCGCGTAAGGCCCTTTCTTCTTCCATGGCCCCTGAAGCGGACCGGGGCTAGCGGCACTGGGCGAGCATGGCGTTCTTGTCGGCCCTGGTCACGGGCAGGTCGTACTTGAGCGCGACCTGGGCGAATCGGGTGACGTACGCGCAGCGGACGCTGCGCTGGGGAGGCAGCCAGCCCGACGGGCCCGAGGCGTCCTTCTCCTCGTTGGCGCGGCCGTCCACGGGTAACAGGTTGAGCGGGTCGTTGGCGAAGTCGAGGCGTTTGGCCATCGGCCAGCGCGGCGCGCCCATGCGCCAGCCGTAGTTGAGCGGTACGACGTGGTCCACCTGCACCTCGTCGGCCTGGGCCTTGCGCCAGGAGATGAGCCGGCCGGTGTAGGGGTCGGTCAGCTTCATGGCGACGACCTCGCAGCTCGACCCGGCCCGGTACTCGACGCCGGTGCCGTCGCGGGCGAGCAGGTCGTCGCGGGTGCGGCAGCCGTTGCGGGCGTAGGGGACGCCGGTGGCGGTGTCGGCCCAGTTCTCGCCGTACCGGCTGCGGGCGTAGCCGGTGTTGGGGCCCCGGCTCTTGACGCGTAAACGGCCGATGAGGGCGCGCGCCCTGGCCCTGTCGCCGTCGGACAGGACGGGGGCGAGGCCGGGCAGCGTGCCGCTGGCGTTGCTGAGGGGGCTCGCGGCGGTGGCGGCGGGGCTCTTGGCGCTGCCGACGAAGGAGACGACGATGACCGCCCCGGCGAGCAACGCGATGACGTCCTTCGTGCCCAAGCAGCCCTCCGTGGATCCCGTGGGCGAAGTTGTCTAGAGAATTCCCGGCATTCCCGGATTTGACACGGGAAGGCTTCCCTCACTGATCGCCCCCGCGCCCGGGGCCATGTCCCGGCGGACGTCGCGGCCGAGCCGGTGGAGGTCACCGGCTCGGAGCTGTGGCGTTCGCCCCGCTAGATCCGGGGCTCGGCCGGTTCGGCGGCTTCGTCGGCCGTGGCGACCTCGGCGGGTTCGGGCCGGGGCGGGCGCACGTACGTGCCGTTGCGGCGGGCCACCAGTTCGGCCAGCAGCGCGTCCCACTTCTGGCCCACGGCGTCCACGTCGTAGGTCCGCGCCGTCTCCAGCGCCCCCGCCGCCAGCGACCGGCGCAGCGGCTCGTCCTCGATGACCCGGATGATCGAGGACGCCAGGTTGGCGTTGGTACGGGGTTTGACCAGCAGCCCGTCCACCTCGTCAGTGATCATCTCCTTGGGCCCGTGCGGGCTGTTGAAGCTGACGATGGCCAGCCCCTTGGCCATGGCCTCCAGGATCGTCATCGGGAAGCCCTCGTGCCGCGAGCTGAGCACGAAGATCGACGCCTTCTCCAGCTCCGCCCCCACGTCGCTGGTCGGCCCCGGCAGCTCCACCTTGCCCTCAAGCCCGGCCTCGACGATCTGCGCGGCCAGGTTCTCCTGCTGCGGCCCGGCGCCGAAGATGCGCAGCGTCCAGTCCGGATGCGCGGCGGCGACGGTCTCCCACGCGGTGATCAGCCGGTGGAAGCCCTTGAGCCTGGTCATCCGGCCCACGGCGACGACGACCTTGGCGTCCAGACGGGACACCCCGCCGGTCATCGGCGGGACGGCGTTGGGGATGCGGGCCAGCTTCTTCGGCTTCTTCGGCAGCGTGCTGCGGTAGTCGCGCAGGTCGGCCTTGGTGAGGGTGACCAGCGCGTCCATGCGGCGGTAACGCCACTTGATCAGCTTCTGGATCGGCTCGGCCTGGGTGCGCAGGGCCACGTGCTCCTGCCCGACGGTGATCACGCCCGGCTGCGCTAACTGCGCCATGGCCAGGTTGAGCCCGGGACGGGTGGCCATGAGCACGCCGCTGTCGAGCGAGCGGATGTAGCGGGCCAGCCGGTAGTCGGTCCACAGGGTGAAACGGTGGTAGGCCGTCTCCTCCGGAGGCATCAGCTTGCTCGGGAACTTCGACAACATCGCCCGCAGCGGGTCGGCGCTCGGCTTGAGCCGGTCGTCGAGGAAGCGCAGGCGCACCCGCGGGTCGAGCGGGAAGAACGGCTCCTCGGCCTCCTTCAGGATGCTGACGATCTCGACGTCGTGCTTGTCGGCCAGGTAGCCGGCCAGGTTGAACACCGTCCTGATCGTGCCGCCCATGCCGTTGGCGTGCAGGAGCAGGATCCGGATGCGGTCGGTCGACGGAGGTGGCGCTTTGCGTGCCTTGCGGCGGTTGTACCCCCGGTACAACCGGACCATCGCCGACTTCCCCCTGCGTGCCAGTGCGCGCACCTGGACGATCCCCCTTGTGCTCGGTTGCATTCGCGAACGCGCGGTCCCGGTCGCCGGGCCGCGCGCGAGCGGAGTGCACACGTCATCCCCTGTGCGCTTTCCCCGCCTATGATCTTTAGACGCCGAATGGGTTCCTAAGGTTGCATCCCCGGCCGATGCGACGGATCGGGCGTATGCGGCGAATGCTCGGCCAGCAGGTTCAGGGCGACGTCGATGGCCCGTTCGAGCTGCGTGTCCACGCCCCTGGCGTAGTCCTGCGGGGTGATGTCCACCTCGATGTCGGGGTCCGTGCCGTAGTTCTCCACCTGCCAGCCGACGTCGTCGAAGGCGAAGGAGAACTCCGGCTGCGTGGTGACGGTCCCGTCGGCGAGCCGGTGGCGCGGCCAGATGCCGATCACCCCGCCCCAGGTGCGCTTGCCGACCAGCGGGCCCAGCTTGAGCAGCTTGAAGGTGTGGCTGAAGATGTCGCCGTCCGAGCCCGCCCACTCGTTGGTGATGGCCACCAGCGGCCCGCGCGGCGACTCCGGCGGGTACGGCTCCGGATCCCCCCAGCGCGGGTAGTCGTAGCCGAGCCGCCGCCTGGCCAGCTTCTCCAGCAGCAGCGCCGAGACGTGCCCGCCGCCGTTGAAGCGCACGTCCACGATGAGGGCGTGCCGGTCGTACTCGGCCAGGAAGCCGCGGTGGAACTCGCCGAACCCCTCGGTGCCCATGTCGGGGACGTGCAGATAGCCGATGCGGCCGCCGGACCGCTCGTGGCACTCGGCGCGGTTGAGGTTGACCCAGTCGCGGTAGCGGGCCGGCTGCTCGTCGGCCAGCGCGCGCACGGTCACCGTGAAGACCCGCTCCTCGCGCCGCAGGGTCAGCTCGACCTCCTCGCCCGCCTGGTTGACCAGCCGTTCGTTCGGGGTGGCCGCGCGGCCGATGGGCGCGCCGTTGATGGCCAGCACCGCGTCCCCCGGCCGTACGTCGAGCCCCATCCGGTTCAGCGGCGAGGTGGCCTCGGGGTCCCACCGGTCGCCGGTGACGATCGCGTGGACGTGGTAGACGCCGTCGCGGAAGTCCCAGTCGACGCCCAGCTTGCCCTGGCTGTAGTCGGGCCCCGGGCGGTACTCGCCGCCGCTCTCGTAGGCGTGGCTGGTGGCCAGCTCGCCGTGCAGCTCCCACAGCAGGTCGGAGAACTCGCCCCGGGTGGTGACCCGGTCCACCAGCGGCTCGTACCGCCGGAAGACGGCCGGCCAGTCGACGCCGGCCATGTCCTCGGTCCAGAAGTTCTCCCGCTGCAGCCGCCACGCCTCGCGGAACATCTGCCGCCACTCCGACTCCGGCGCCACCGACACCTTGATGCGCGACAGGTCGATCCAGCCGCTCTCGCGTCCCGGCGGGTCGTCGTCGTGCTCGGGCGCCTCGCCGGCCTTGACCACGCGCAGTCGGCTCCCGGCCCGGTACAGCAACGTCTTGTGGTCGCGGCCCAGCTCGAACGCGGTGACCCCGTCGGCGAACGTCTCGTTCCTGCCCTTGGCGAAGTCGTACAGGTGCAGGGTGTTCTCGCCCTCCAGCGGGCTGGTCAGCAGCAGCGCCTTGCCCTTGAGACCGGCCACGCCCTCGTAGCGGCCCTCCGGCAGCGGGAAGGCGGTGACGCGGGCGGCCAGGCCGTCCAGGTCCACCCGGACGGCCTCCTCCGGCTCGTCCTCGTCGTCGTCCTTGCCGTTGAGCGGGCGCTGTCCGGGCACGAACGGGTCCGGCGCGTCGGCCCGCAACGCGATCGCGTACGGCCGGGTGCCCAGCGGGAAGCCCAGGTCGAACTGCAACTGGTCGTAGACGGGCGAGAAGACCCGCTGGCCGATGAAGTACAGGTAGCGGCCCTGCGGGTCGAAGGCCGGCATCGAGTCCTTGAGCACCGGCTCGGAGGCGGCCACCGTCCGGCCGGTCTCCGGATGGTGCAGCTTGATCGCGGTGGTCTGGGCGTTGAGCGGCCCGGCGTAGGCCAGCCACTGCCCGTCGTGCGACCAGGCCGGGTCCTCGGGCGGCCCGTGCGGGTTGCGTTCCACCAGGGTGGCCGCGCCCGTGGCCAGGTCCAGCAGGTGCAGCTCGTGGCGGTGGTTGACGACGGCCACGCGGTCGTGCGCGGGGTCGGGGACCAGCTCGTTGATCCGGCCCAGCCTGGCCACCTCGACGCCGCAGCCGCCCTCGCTGCCCTCCAGGATGACCAGCGTCTCCTCGTCGGCCTCGCCGCTGGCCGCGGCGATCAGCCGTACGCCGTCGTTGAGCCAGGTCAGGAAGCGGTAGCGGACGCCGTCCGGCTCGCCGTGCTGGCTGACCGGGCCCTCCCAGTCGGCCATCGCGTACGCCTTGCCGCGCGAGGTGATCGCCAGCGCGCTGCCGTCCGGGCTGAGGGTCGCGCTGTCGAGGAAGTCCTCGGCGTCGACGAACCGGCGGTTGCGCTGCGTCCTGGAGCTGGCCAGCCGCACCTCCAGCCGCCTGGGCTCCTCGTCCGGCTCCAGCAGGTACAGGTCGGCGCCGGCGTGGTAGACCAGCCGGTGGCCGTCGCTCGACAGGTTGCGCGCGTAGTAGTCGTCGTGGTGGGTGTGCTTGCGCAGGTCCCGGCCGTCGGGCAGGCAGGAGTAGACGTTCCCGACGCCCTCGTGGTCGGACAGGAAGCAGACCCGCCGCCCGCTCCAGCAGGGCGAGGCCAGGTTGCCCGGCAGCCGGATCAGCCGCCTGAACTCGCCGTCGCCGTCGGTGTCGATCCACAGGTCGCCGACCGTGCCGCCGCGGTAGCGCTTCCACCGCGCGGGGTCGGCCGTGTTGCGGCCGAGCACGATCATCTCGTCGGGGCCGTAGGCGATCGAGTTCGCCGGTCCGTACGGCAGCCGCTGCGGCACCCCGCCCGGCGTCACCCGGTGCAGCCACTTGCGCCCGGCGAACGGCTGGGACTGGTCGCTGGCGTAGAGGATGCGGCCCTCGTGGTCCCAGCCGGTGACCGTGCAGCGCGCGCCGTGGAAGGTGACCCTGCGGGCGGCGCCGCCGACGACCGGCATCACGTACACTTCCTCCGGGCCCTCCTCACGGCCGACGAACGCGATCTGGTCGCCGCGCGGCGAGATGCGCGGATAGCCGGCCTCGGCCGCGCCCGCGGTCAGGCGGAAGGCGCGGCCGCCCTGGGCCGAGACCATCCACAGGTCGTCCTCGGCGGCGAAGACCACCACGTCCTGAAAGACAGTGGGAAAGCGGAGATAGGCCGACATGTGCGCAGCTCCTCCTCCACCGGACAGCCGGGGGCCGCCGGCCCCCGGCTGCGCGATTCACCTCACGGGGTCATCCCTCGTCGGTCCTTCTCGTTTCCTTCTTGGTCTCCTTGGCCTGCCGGTTGGTCTTGATGGCCTGCTTCTTGGCCTTGCCGGACTTGGTGGCAGGTTTCTTCTTCGTGTCAGCCATCGTCTTCCCCCTGTGACGGTTGCGCCCGATTGGCACACTATGGCGGTTAAATACCCATCTATCCCCGAAATCCGACATTCTGCCTATCGCGCGCGAATCGGGCGATCTCCGGAGGGTCGCGACCACCACACACCCTCGCCGTGCGACAGGCCCGGCAGCCGCCGCTCGGCCTCGTGCACGGACGCCGCCGGGATCTCGCCTTCGAGCACCCACGTCTCGGCCCGCCTGCTCGTGCCGTCCAGGGCGGCGCCCAGCCCGGCCAGGGCCGCCGACACGGTGGCGAACGCGTCGGCGGGCACCTCCAGCTCGAAGCGGTGGCACGGCTCGTAGACCCTGGTCCCGGCCCTGCGCAGGGCCTCGGTCAGCACGGCCCGCGCCTGCCCGCGGAAGTCGCCCGCCGCCGTGACCGGAGAGGCGTACCCGGTCGCGGTGAGCGTGACCAGCACGTCCGTCACCGGCCATCCCCGCGGCCCCGCGCCCAGCGTGTGCCGTACGCCCTCCTCGATCGCCCGGTGGAAGGCCGGCGGCAGCGAGCCGAGGTCGACCTCCAGCCGGTAGAGCACGCCGGAGCCCGGCGCGGCGGGCTCCACGCGCAGGCCCACGGTCGCCATGAACGCGCCTCCGGCCTGACGCATCTCCTCCCGGGCCGCGCCGGTGCCCGACGGGCGCTCGAAGTAGACCGGCCGGCTCGGCTCGAACTCGGCCTCCACGCCGAAGTCCCTGGCCAGGGTCTCGCCGATGACCTCCTTCTGGACCTCGCCGTACAGCAGGACCGCCGTCCCGCCGCCGGGCAGCGTACGGGTGCCGATCAGGGGGTCCTGCTCGGCCAGCGCGACCAGCGCGGCGTGCAGGCGCGGCTCCTGGCCGGGGATCCGGGGGCGTACGACGGTCTCCAGGCTGGGCGGGGCGAAGTGGGCCTGCCCTGCCGGGCCGGGCTCGCCCAGCCGGTCGCCGACCCGGATCTCCGGCACCCCCCGGACCGTGGCGATGTCCCCCGCCACCGCCACCCGCGCCCCTGACCCCACCACGGCCACCCCGCTCGGACGCCCCTCGTAGGCGTGGACGCCCCCACCCGGCTCGCGGCGCAGGAACGTCACCCGCTGCCGCGCCCGCAACTCCCCGCCGCGCAGCCGCAGATAGGCCACCTTCTCCCCGGCCCGCCCCCGCTCCACCGCGAACACCGTAGCCCTCGTGAAACCCCTGCCGGCCGCGCCCGCCGCGCTCGCCGCGCTCGCCGCGCTCGCCGCGCTCGCCGCGCTCGCCGCGCTCGCCGCGCTCGCCGCGCTCGCCGCGCACGCCGCGCACGAG
>NZ_JBEYTJ010000088.1:0-8661 GCF_040642995.1 Nonomuraea sp. NPDC047529
GCATGGAGGAGATCTTCAACCCGTACCACACCCCTTCCGGCCGCCCCGTCCGCCGTGGACACAAGGTCACCACCTGGCAGGAGACCCTCAGCGCCATCGCCTCGGGCCAGGCCACCGCCGGGGTCACCGCCGAGGCCGCGACCTTCTACCCCTGGCCCAGCCTCGCCTTCGTCCCGATCCGCGACGCCCCGCCGTGCCGGTGGGCCTTCGCCTGGCGTACGGCGAGCGAGACGCCACTCATCCGCGCCTTCGCCCGCGCAGCAGCCGACGCCCAGCCACCGACGGAGTAGCACCCGGACGTACCCCGCCCGGGTGGTGCTGATGGTGGCCCAGCTGAGCTGGGGCCGGCCGGGTGCGCGGCAACCCTGGCGGGCCAAGGCGATCGATTATGGGTGTAGGTTCCCGTTTTGATCACCAAGGAAGCGACAGGGGAAACAGTGCTCAATCTCAAGCGCAAGGCAACGCTCGCCCTCGCCAGTGCGGCGATGCTCGTTGGTTCTGTGGCCGTGAGCGGCCCGGCGAACGCCGCGTCATCACCGATCGCCGCATGCGGCGGTGGCAGCTACCATGTCATCGACCAGCACAGCTTGTCCGGCGGCGCAATCATCTATCTGCTCTACAACGGCACCTACAATTGCGTCGTCACCTGGAAGACCGGCAGCAGCGTGGGCTCCCCCTCCAACATGGGCGCCTTCCTGCAGCGGAAGAGCGACGAGAAGAGCGTTAGCGACCGCGGCAGTTACAGCTATTACGCCGGTCCGGTGAAGCTTGCCGCCTCGGGAACGTGCATCATATGGGGCGGCTTCGCCTTCGGCTCCTACGCGAGCTGGTATTCCGCCTGGTCACACTGCGGCTGACCGCGCGCCGCCGCCCGTGATCGGTCCGGCGAACGCCGCCCTGCTGGCGGTGATCGGACTCGCCCTGGCCGGCCCTCACCTCGTACGGACTGCGACCGGCGCGCTCGCCGACCACCTGCCTGCCCGGATCTCCGCCGTCGTCTGGCTGGCGGTCAACAACGCGCGCGGCTACGCGCTCAGGACGGCGGGCGCGGTCGCGGCCATGGGCATGGTGGTCACCCTCGGCCTCAGCTTCGTGGTGCTGCCCCGCAGGTGGGTGGTGGAAAGGACGTTCGCCTGGCTGGTCCGCTACCGCCGCCTGGCGCGGATCTATGAGCGCAAGCCCGCTCATCACGAGGCCGTGATCTGGTGGGCCACGGTGCACCAGATGACCCGCCGCCTGTCGCGCGAGCTGGCGGGTGGTTGCGTCGGTCAGAAGTAGAAACGCTTGTTCACGGGTTCGAGCAACGCCAGCGGCTCAACGGGTTCGGAAATGTCGATGAGATTCAGCAACAGTGCAGCAACCCCGATGGTTATCTTGGGTTCTCGGCCTCTTCTCGCAGGTCAGGGCTAGATGATCTCTTCTTTCACGTGTGGCACGTTGGCTGATCTTCACACCATGTTAGGCAAGGAGGTTCGGACTGAGTACAGGGTGTGGCTGCGGTAGGAACCGACCGACCGGTGATCTCACCGGCAAGGAGGGCGGCGGGCCCCATTCGTCGCGATGATGGCTCGACACTTCCGCACTCAGTCTGGAGGAGACGGCCAGACGGCTACTCTGGGAGGCGACTCACCTCCCGCCGCTGAGATGGCCGTGGCGTGCTGTCGTCCCAACCTGAATTGGACTGTTCGCGGGGCTTGCTTGGGCGGGGTTGGGAGTCTCGGCCAGGTCGGGTTGGGTGGGCGTTGCTGGCGGGTGAGGACGAGCAGGATGATGGTGCTCTATTCGAGGACACGGGTGAGCAACAGCGTGAGATGGTCGCGCTCGGCGGCGGATAGGGCGTTCAACAGGTCGTCTTGAACCCTGGAGAGTTCCGTGTCGAGTTCTTCCAGTCGTCGCCGTCCTGCAGGGGTCACGGTGATCAGGTTGCGGCGTCGGTCGTTGGGGTCTGAGGCCCGCGCGACGTGACCTTGCTCAGTCAGCTCCTTGAGCATGTTGTGCATGTCGCTCTGGTCGATTCCGCATCGTTGACCGATCCGTACTTGACTGTCAGGGCCGAACTCCTCCAGTGCGGCGAGGATCGCGAAGTGGTAGGCGCGCCCCTCCACACCGGCCATCGCCTCTCCGATGAGCCGATGCGCCCGAGCCGAAGCCTTGCTGATCAGCCAGCTCGGCTTGCCTCGCAGACGGGTTGGCGACTCTTCCATCTCCATGTGCGAAGTCTAGCCAATTCCTTGGTTGAACCCACGAATTTACGATACGTTGGTCGTACCAAGGTTGGTTCGTCCAAGGAATTTGGAAGGTATGACGATGTCACTCACGTTGAGCGAAGCTCAGGCCATCAGTGTCCGCGTGCGCGAACACGCCGCCGAACTCGGTGCGCGGGTCACGGTCGCGATCGTCGATGGCGGCGGGCACCTCCAGGTTCTCGATCGCATGGACGGCGCGCCTCCGCTGTCGGCTCGGATTGCTCCGGCGAAAGCCTCCAGCGTTGCGCTGTTTCATCGTGACGGCGGCGAGTTGATACGTATGCAGCAGGCGTGGCCTTCGCTGTTCGCGCAGCTGGATGAAGTGGCAGGAACGCCCATCGTCGCGGGCGCGGGCTCGCGACTGATCCGGCGCGGCGATGCCGTTGTCGGGGCGATCGCGGTCAGCGGAGGCATGCCGGAGCAGGACGACGAGTGCGCCGATGCCGGGATCGCACTGGTCGGGGCGGTTGGGGTTAGCTGATGGGCCTTTGGGCGTGACGGGCGGCAGGGGCGGTTAGTTTGTCGCCGGATCGACCAGCCGTGCCTCCAGGTCGGCGATCATCTGGGTGAGCAGGCTGGTGTTCTCGCGCCGGACCGCCTGCTCGCCGACCGTGTCGAGGCCGGCGACTTGGTGATGCACTCGTCGGCAGCCTGGGCCATCGTCTCGAACTCCTTGCGGCCGATCGAGTGCGGGTTGGCGGACCCGAAGGTGGTGGCGCGGTGCATGCCCTTGACCGACGTCATCGCCGCTCGCGCGGTCGACATCGCGTCGCGGGCGCGGTCCCCGTTACCCCACGCTGGCCTGCTCGGCCTTCGCACGGGTTCGCGCCAGCCGGTAGGAATCGGTTCCGGTTTCGATGATTGCTCCGCCGAAGGTGAGCCGGTCGACGATGGCCGCGCAGAGCCGAGGGTCAGTGAAGGTCTTGGTCCAACCGCCGAAGGACTCGTTTGAGGCGATGGCCAGGCTGTTCTTCTCCTCGCGCTCGGTCAGCACCTGGAACAGCAGCTCAGCGCCTCGGCGGTCCAGCTCCATGTAGCCTAGTTCGTCAATGCAGAGCAGGTCGACGCGACCGTAGCGGGCGATTGTCTTGGATAGCTGCTTGTCGTCGGAAGCCTCGACCAGCTCGTTGACGAGCTTGGTCGCCAGGATGTATTTCACCCGGAATCCCGCCATCGCAGCCTCGGTTCCCAACGCGATGAGCAGATGTGACTTTCCGGTGCCCGAATCGCCGATCAGGCAGAGCGGCTGGCCCTTCTTCACCCATTCACATGAGGCCAGGGTGTGGATCACCGCCGGGTCGATGCTGGGGTTGGCGTCGAAGTCGAACTCGCGCAGCGACTTGTCGCGGGGGAACTGAGCGGCCTTGATACGACGTTCAGAGCGGCGCCGTGCACGATCGTCGCACTCGGCCATCAGCAGCTCAGCGAGGAACCCGCGGTAGGACATTTGCTCGCGGGCGGCGGCCTCGGCGAGTTCGGGGAACTTCGCCCGAATGGTTGGCAGCCGCAGCATCCGGCAGGCTGTGTCCACGGCAGTCTCCGCGGCCTGCTCGGTCAGCCCGCGATTGCGGTTGAACATCATTGCGTCTCTCCCTCACTGGAGGAGCCCTGACCGCTGGATCGGCGGCGCAGTAGCTGGTCATAGACCGCAACCGAAGGCAGCGGCCGGTTGTCGGGCGGAAGCTGGGCCAGCCTCCGCGCGGTCAGCGACGTCACCGTGGCGTGCTGGGCGGGCTCCGGCGGCTGCTGCGATGAGGTCACCGACTCCGCCTGATCGGCTTCGGCCGCCTTACGAGCTTCCAGCGCCACCGCATCGGCGGTCAATGCGCCGGCGCGAAGTGCGGCGGCGATCCCGGCGACGAGGTGTTCGTGGGCCATATGGCGACCCAGCAACAGCACCTCGACCAGGGCTTTAGTGCCCTCGGAATCGCCGTGTGCTTTGCAGGCGGCAGCCCACCACTCGTCATGCACTGGGGTGAAACGCCCAGCTGCGCGGGCCTGATCCAATGCTGTGGCGCCCGGCAACGCGCCGGGCTTGCGCACCAACGCCTCCAGGTACTGGTCCAGCACCAGGCGAGCTTGGCCCTTGGCCTTCAATCGCTCATGGCGGGCGACAACCTCGCGCCCGTCAAAGACGACCAGTTCGGAGGCGTGCAGAACTACGCGCACGTTTCGGCCGATCAGGCGCACCGGCACCGAGTAACGGTTCGTGCGGACGTGGATCTGGCTATGACGGTCCACTCGCAGCGCGAAGTGCCGGCCTGTCTCGAACGGTTCGTCCGGCAGCGGCTTGAGCAGTTCCCGTTCAATGGCGAAGTACTCACCGATGGTGCGTGGGCGGGAGCGGATCCGTCGGGCCTCATCTTCCTCATCCCAACGCTCGACCATCGCGTTCAGCTCGGCCAGGGAGGCGACCTCGGGCACCGGGACGAAGTGGTTGCGGCGAAACCAGCCGATTTGGCCCTCCACTCCGCCCTTTTCGTGCGCGCCCTCGATGCCGGGCCGGCAGTAGAAGCCTTCGATGCCGTAGTGGGAGCGAAACGCTGTCCAGCGTTCGGTCTCCACCCGCTGGCGGGCGAAGCCCAGGATCCGGGCGACCGCGGCCTTGAGGTTGTCGTAGCGAATCTTGCCGAAGGGCACCCCGCCCAGCACGTTCAGCGCGTGGACGTGGCCCTCGAAGAACGCCTCCTGGCCGCAGGAGACGAAGACGCGGTGCACCGCCTTGCCGGAGTAGGACAGACGCAGGCTGAACAGGTAGCAGGTCACCTGCTCTCCGGCCAGGCGCACCGTCACGTCACCGAAGTCCACCTCCGCCTCGGCGCCAGGGCGGTGACTCTGCGGGATGAACGCCTCCACCGGCCCGCGACCGGCTTCGATGCGAATCTGCGGGCGCCTCTCGGCGACGTATCTGCGTACGATTCCGTAGGAGACGTCCATCGCGTCGTGCTCGTCGACGAGTCGGTCGAAAATCCTCTTGGCGGTGTGGCGCTGCTTTCGAGGAGCGTCCAAGTCCGCCAGCAGCATGGCGTCGATCAACGCTTTGTAGTGGTCTAGCCGGGTCGGCCGCGCCGGCGGCTTCTTACGCGGTTGGGGCCAGGCCGACGCCAGCGCCTTGGTCACCGTGGGATAAGACACCGAGTGCTTGCGCATCGCGGCCCGGATCGACATCCCGCCTCGCACGTCGCGTCGGATCGCAGCGTAGAGCTCGGTCTTGGACTGCCGCACCATCCGAGGCCCCTCACGGTGGGTGACACATCCGATACTCCCACCGCAAGCCCCTGGGTGTTGCTGAAACTCATCAACACGACAACCCGACGATCAGGGGGTGTTGCCGAGTCTCGTCGACAAACGTTGCTGTTACACCCGAACGAAACCAGGCGGGCCTGCCACCCTCAAACCGCTGGAGAGACCCGCCACCACTACCGGTATTGTCCAGCCCCGACCGGCGTGGCAAGGTCCTGCAGCTCCTGGCCGCTCAGCCGTGGCGAGCCTGGCGAGGAAGCGAGCTGGCCGCCATTCTCGGGATCGAGAACGTCAACAGCTTCCGCGTCCAGCTGTCTCAATGGTCCCACCAGGGCTACATCAACAAGATCGGACCAGCTCTCTACGGGCCCAAGCCTGCCAGCACTTAAGCCTTTGTCAGCAGGCTCTAAGAGAAAGCCGCAGGCTGGCGCGCCGCCTGGTGATGAAGAAACACCGGTCCACTTCTGATCCCACGGTCGCAGATTCGAATCCTGCAACGCTCAAAACCGGGTCTGAGCTGGCCTTTTGCTTGGGTTCGGCTCCGCTCGACATTTGGCCATAGGCCGCCGAGTGCCTATGGTTCCTGGTCAGCCTTCGCGTCAGGCTGCCCTGGCGCGGCATCGACAATCTTGCGTGCCTGCTGGAGCTCGTCGTCAGTCGGCGGAGTCCCACGCAGGGCCTCCCAGTCGTCGATGAGGAGCATCAGGTTCCAAATCTCCTTGGGGACGGTCCATTTGTCCCCGAGTTCAAGGATCAGGAAGTCGGCACCCTTGGCAACGGGCAGCGTCCCCTCCGCCATTCCCCGCGCTACATCCCGAGCGGCTCAACTTCCTTCATGGGCCCGATGGACAACGCACAGCCCGCGAGCTCCCGAACCGCAGGCGTGTCCAGACCGGCCTTAATGAGCCCACGGGCCAGCCATCCGGCGTCCGCGACGCTCCCCAAGAGCCGACCCCGAAGGAGATCACCTCTGAGCTCGGCCAGACGTTCTCTGAGCCCAGTCGGGAGATCTACCGGACCAGTATCCCGCGATCGACCGTTCACGGAGCGAGCGCACCCTCTTTCCGCTGGTCGGCCACGTCGGGTTGCCCGCCGATGCACGTGGCATGGCCCCGGAGCATGACGTCCCGTCCGTTCCGTCCCTTCCGGTGGGTGGACGCCGCCTTCAGCCACAGCGAGCCGGCCGCGTACCGCAGGTCGTGAGGTCCGCCGCGCTGCCGGTTTGCTGATCCCCAGCGGCGTGGTCCTGCTCCCGCTCCAGGTCCCGCCGTCAGCCCTTGCGTTCGTGATCGTAGGCGGCCTGGGCGACGGCGACGGCGGCGCCGTGTCGCTTGGCCCAGTTGGTGAGCTCGAGCAGCGACTTGTGAAGTTCCTGGGCCATCTCCGTCAGCGTGTACTCGACCTTGGGCGGAACGACCGGATGGACGGTGCGTACGAGCAAGCCGTCCCGCTCCAGCTTGCGCAGCTTCAGCGTGAGCATGCGCCTGCTGATTCCTCTGATCGAACGTTCCAGCTCCGTGAACCGAACCGGACCCTGGGCAGCGGCTACCAGGATGCCGATGCTCCACTTCCCGGAGACGTGATCGAGGACCTCCGAGACGGGGCACGCCTCGCTGGCCAGGGCTGACACATCGATGTGACTCTGGGACATGAAAGTGCCTTCTTCCGCTGGGGCTCGACAGTCACCAATCATGTACTCCGTATCAAATCGTGCACCAAACTGGAAGGTGGCCCATGCTTCAGGAACTCGCAGACCGCACCGCGATCGTGGACGCCGTCATCGCGTATGCGACGGCCCTGGATACCAGGGACTGGGAGACCCTGGGCGCGCTGTTCACCGACGACGCTTGCTGGGAGTACAGCGGTTCGGGCGAACGGCTCTGCGGGCCTGACGCGATCATTGCCCGGATCAGTACCAGTTTGGGGCTATTCGACGCCACCCATCACCTGAACGGCAACCATGTCGTCACAGTGCACGGTGACGAGGCCGAGCACACTTGCTACTACCAAGCCCAGCATGTCCGCCTTGGTCTGCCCGATGGCGAGAAGTTCCTTGGCGGGGGTCGCTACGACGATCGGATGCGCCGCACCCCGGACGGCTGGCGGTTCACCCACCGCAGGATCACTAGCGTCTGGAGTGAGGGAAACCCCGCCGTGATCACATCCTGACGGCAGGCCAGTGATCGTAAGCGGAGTTGTCGGGGATCGACGTCGAGTAGGTCCAGGAGCCGGAGTTGGAGGGGTGTCGGCTAGTACTACAGCCTGATTTCGTGATGCATGAGCCAGCGTCTCCAATGGTGGCTGGCTCGGGCGCGGGTCTGGTGGTGGCGGCGGCGTTGGGACCAGGCCAGCGCGTACGTGAGCGGCCGGGTAGCCGTGGCGGTCAGGTGTGCCAGCAGACGGCGGATCTCGGCTGGTGTGAGGCCGACCAGGCCGCTCGGGCTTTTGGGGCAGTCGCGGCGGTGACGGCAAGGTAGGCGTGGGCGAGCATCGCGAGGGTGACGTGGCGGTGCCAGGCGTCGTAGCGCCGGACCTGGTAGTGGTCCAGGCCGGTCTCGTTCTTGGCGCTTTGGAAGCACTCCTCGATCGCCCAGCGGGTGCCGGCGACCATGATGAGGTCCTCCAACGTGGTACCGACCGGGGCATGGCACAGGTAGTAGGCCAGCTCGAGCTCGCCCTTGACGTTGGGGGTCAGGCTGCGCCGGACCAGCAGCCAGCGCTGGTAGCCGGGCTCGACCTCGAAGTGCACATCGGCCAGCGCCCAGTCATACAGCCGCTCTCCCTTGGCGCCCTGGCCGCAGGAACGCCGCTTCCACGCCTCGGCCGGCGCCTGGGCGGCCAGGGTGTCGGCGCGGGTGTCCCCGCTCCACCCCATGGCCACGGTCTGGTTCTTGGGTACCGCCACCACATAGCTCATGTGGTGTTCTTCCAGGAAGCGCCGGAACTTGAAGTCCATGCCGTAGGCCTCATCGGCCGTCACCCAGCAGACCGGCACGCCTGCCTCCACGGCACGGGCCAGCATCTGCCGCGCCAGCATCGGCTTGGTCGCGAACGCCACGTCCTGCCCGATGCCCGCGGCCGCGCACCGCGCGTGATCCTCGATCCAGGACTTCGGCAGATACAACTCGGCGTCGATCAGCGCCCGCCCCAGCGGAGAGGCGTAGGCCAGGAA
>NZ_JBEYTJ010000089.1:0-6928 GCF_040642995.1 Nonomuraea sp. NPDC047529
CATCTACCAGGGGTTTCTTACGTCGTCAGGCGATCGCCAAGCTCGCGATCAGGCTGTGACCAGCGCCCTGCCGCCAGGGGGATGAAAAAGCCTCAGTGGGGCCGGTCTCCTGGCCATCCACGCGCTTCACTTGGCTAGGGGTTCTTAGAGGGCACATGACCGTGGAGAACCGCAGGCGTTAGAACCCACAACATCCATTACCACCCCCGCATCCTGCGCACGATCCCTGATGGTCCCCAGCACGCCCTCGGCGTAGGTTGCGGCGAGGGCATGCTCGCCCGTGAACTGCGACGGACCGTGCCGAGCGTCACTGCCATCGACCTCGACGTGCCCAGCATCGACAAAGCCCGCGAGCACCCGGATGACGTCGGCTACATCCTCGGTGATTTCCTCACTCACTCCTTCGAGCCCGCCTCGTTCGACGTCATTGCATCCGTGGCCACCCTGCATCACATGGACGCCGCCGCCGGGTTGGCCCGCATGCGCGAGCTGCTGCGCCCCGGCGGTGTCCTGGCCATCGTCGACCTCGCCCGTAGCACCATGCCCAACGACCTGCCGCGCGGCCTGGCCGGCGTCGCCGTCGGTACCTGGCGCCGCGTCATGAAGGGCCACTGGGGGGCATCCGTCCCCCACGGTGTGGCCGCCGCCGGTGATGTACCCGCAGATGCGAGCGTTGTCCGCCGAAATGTTGCCTGGCTCCCAGTATCGCCGTCACCTTCTGTTGCGCTACAGCATCATCTGGCGCAAGCCGCAGGACTGAGCAAGGTCGGCTGATAGCTCTAGAAATGATCAAGGTCCGGTCGGGATTCACTCCATGACCTGGGGTATGTGGAGCGGGTGACGGGAATCGAACCCGCGCTGTCAGCTTGGGAACCGGCTACTGATCTTGCCCTTCTGAGCTGGGAAAACGGGGATGCAGGTCAGAACGGATCGCTTGCTCGTGAGTGACCGTGAGTGACCGCGGTTGCTCGCCTGTTCTGGCACGGATCTGGCACGCGATCGAGGTCTTCGTGCTGCGGCGTTGTCAGCCGAGTCTGGCACCATGCAGCGTCATGGACGCTGACGAGTTCTGGCTCTTCCTTCAGCGGTCCCGGGAAGTGACCAGTGATCCTGATGAGCGTCTACGGTGGCTCGCCCTCCACCTTGCGCGGAGTCCACTGTCCCGGATCGTTGACTTCCAGATCCTTCTCAACCAAATACGACGACGATCCGACACCTACGACATGTGGGAAGCGGCCAATCTGATCTTCGGTGGCCACTGCTCCACCGATAGCTTCTGGTACCTCCAGGCATGGCTGATCGGTCTTGGTCGCGACACCTTCGACCTCGCTGTAGCCGATCCCGACAACCTTGCCGACGTGCCCGAGGTCCGACGACTGGCAGAGCGCCCCATGCGGGAGTGGGCTGATGAGTGGCCAGAGTGGGAGGCGTTGAGCTACGTGGCCGCCGGAGCCTTCGAAGAGGCCGCCGGCGAAGAGGAAGGCATCTACGACCCCATGGCAGGACGTGGCCAAAGGAACCAAAGCGCTCCCCGTCCCACAGGGCTTTCGTGGAGTTCCCGGAATTTGACGGAGGTGGATCGAAGATTGCCTCGTCTAAGCCGCATGTTTTCGCTGGGTGCATCGGAGCTTTGATTCGCTCTTGGGGCGCGTCCGATCCTGCTGTCAGCTTGGGAAGTCTTACAAGTTCATGCGGCCTGAGCTGCGAAAACGCTGACCTGGGCGTATGCCGATCCAGTTGCCGTGAGTCCCCGTGACTCTCCGGTGATCGCCGACCGTACGGGCACGCAACGGGCACGCGGCTTCGAACGGCGTCGGATTAGAAGTGGAGTGAGGTTCTACTCTTGCCTAGCGGCTCCACCTGCGAAGTCACGGAGTGATGATCAAGAGGCTCACCAGCCGTTCCGCACATGTTCCGGATCTTGTCGTGGCATGCGATCAGCAGGTGGAGTGGATCAACGCACCTATGGGGATGATTCCCACCATGGCGTTGTAACGCTGTACTGCGGCCATCGTCTCCTCCATGTAGATCTCGACACCCGCCTCCATCAAAAGGTTCAGCGTCTCGGGACACGTCTGCAGAAGCGACCGCATGCCACGGGAAAGAACAATCGTCTCGCATCCGTTGTCGAGTAGTTCTTGTATGTCTGCAGGCTGGATGCCAGGGGTGTGCCGCGTCCCGGTCTCGTTCCAGTTCCAGTCCCGCCCACCACCGGGGTAGAGCTTGAAGTCCTTACCTTCGCCGAGGCCCTCAACCACCGTCCGGCCCCAAGAGATATGTGTGATCCGCAGTGATCGACGCTCCATACGGTGAGACTACTTGTCGTCGTATCGCAGACATAAGCCACGCCTGGCCTGATCGTCTCGTAGCTGTCGTCCCAGCCGTGGGGGATTCGAGGTGTGGAGTGGTAGGGCGCCCCGGGGTTCAAACCCGGGAACCTACGGATTAAAAGAAGTTGCCTCGACCAAGATACGGGGCGACGACCTGGAGATGTGGTGTCCGTGAACATCCGCCGAGGTCCGCCGTCGTTCGTCCCCTTGGCTGTACATTCGCCGGACCACGCGAGGCATATCGGTTGGTCCACATTGAACCCATCGGAACGGCCGAAATCAGATCTGCCAATGCTGCAACTGGCGCGATCAGGAGCGGTCGATCACCGCTGTTAGATGAAGCTCGACGAAAGCGTTATGACACTGGCAAGGCTCTCTATGCTCGACCGGCTGATATTCGGGGAAGGTAGCCTGTCCCTGCCCGATTTCCCGCCCAGCCTGGTCCCGGACGGTGGCTTTGACCGTCACGCGTGAATAGTCGTCGGCAGTACCCGGCAGTGAGACAGTTAAGACTGAAAGCACGGCGGCGGGCGGCGCGCCGGTGTCGATGGGCACCACCCAGGTGCCTTTCTGACATGGCCCCCGTCCGTCACAGACTTCGTAGGTGCTCCCTGCCGCCGGGATCGCCTGGTCCGCGGTGAGCTGCACCCGGCTTCCGGGGCATGGCCCGCACATCACGGGACCGACACAACCGGTCATCACCATGACACCGATCGCGGCCATCGTGAGCAGGGAGAAAGCGGATGGGGGCGGCGTGGCGATCATGCTCAGCTCCTTGCGGTGAATGAGCGGGAGGATGCTCCACCCTCTGGCGTGGAGCATCGGACCCTTCGTCCCAGCTTGGTTGTTGTCCACGACCCGGAACCCGTATTCGGGAAGATTCTCGAATTGTGTGAACAGACCCGAAGGTTTTACAGCTCGTGACCGTTTTTAAGGCGTTACAGACTGCGACCTGGGGCGAAGTCTTCCTGTGCTGCTCACGCTGCCAAGATCATTGCACGCATATTGCATGGGTAGCCCGTCGCGACCGTAACGGACCGCTCTTGCCACTACTCGCCCGATAGCTCGTGATCGCGGATGTAGTGCTCTATTGGGTAGGCGGTGCCCGTGGGCACGATCGCACCGCTGCGGCGGTGGATGAGAATTGGTGCGTTGCCACCCAATGCGGCAGTGAACTCCCCGGTTCGTAGGTACCGGGCGGATTGGTAGTGGTAGACCCAGCCGATTGAGCACTCCTCCATGGTGGTCAGGACGAAGCTGTCGTCCGGATCAAAGTACGCGCATTCTTCTTCGTAGAGGCGGGCTAGCTCGGCTTCCGCAAGGCGTCGCGCTTCCGGCTCAGTCAGCACCCGTCCATCATGCTGCACGACGGCCTGTCACCACGATCCGCAGCAGAACTGCCGCGCCGATAGGGGACCGCAACCACGTCACTCGGTGAGCCGTGCTGAGGAACGAAGCACGGATCGTCGATCGCCCCCAGCAATCTACGACGACCAACCATGCAGTGGCGATCGTAGGGCTGCATCTGTGCGGTGGCGTGGCAACCCCGGTCGGAGCGTTCGATCGGTACGGCGGGGTCGGCGCACGGTGCGCCGGCCCGGTGTCCCGCCGCCGTTCGGGACCGGCCCCCAGGCCGCACGCCCGGACGGCGGGCGGGCGGAGGGCCGGGGGTACGGCGGCGCGCCGCGCCGCCGCTTGATCCCTATGAGAACAATTCGGCAAGTGGTTCGGTCGCTATGAGCCCTGATGGCCGAGCAGGTGGGCATTGGCGGCGCGTGCGGCGTTGGCCAGTTCCGGCAATGCGATGACTGTGACTCCTGCGGCGGTCAGGGCCTCGGTGCCGTTGGCGTCGACGACGAAGGTGGGCGGCTCTTTCCAGGCGATGACTACGCGGGGGATGCCGGCTTCCAAGATGAGCTGTGTGCAGGTTTTCGGACGGGACCGGCGTTGGGTGCAGGGCTCCAGGGAACTGTAGAGGGTGGCCGTCTTGAGGCGAGGATCGTCGGCAGGTAGCTTGGCCAGAGCCGCCTCCTCCGCATGGACGTGCGCGTTCGTCTCACGCGAATAGCCGCGGCTGATCTCGTTGCCGTGCCCGTCGACGATGACCGCGCCGACTGAGAAGGCCGTCTGCGATGGTGGGCACTGGTGGGACAGGCTGATCGCAGTGCGCAGCCATCGGCGGTCTTGTTCGGTGCTGGCGTCGGTCATGAGGTCTTACCGCCCGAGGACTCTTTCGGCAGATAGCGCAGGAGTACGACGTCGTCCACGGTCCGTGCTTCGGCAAGTGACATGCGGTGGCCGGCGCCTCCGGGGAAGGCGCCGGGGTTGACGAAGCGGGGTGCGTTGCCATCGCCGACGAAGATGGGGGCTATGGCGAGGTGGATCTCGTCGGCCAGTCCTTGGGTGAGGAACTGGGTGTGGATGGTGCCGCCACCTTCCACCATGAGGCGGCGGATGCCGCGTTCGCCGAGGTCGTCAAGCATGCGGGCGAGGTCCACGGTGGGGCCGAGGCTGACCACGGCGGCCAGGTCGCCGAGGGCTTCGTGGAGCTTTGCTGCGGCGGAGTCGGAGCAGTAGATGATCTTCTCGCCGCCGTGGTGCCAGAACTTCAGGTCGGGGTCGAGATCTCCGCTGTTGGTGACGGTGACCTTGAGCGGGTACGGGGGAAGACCCTGGGCGGCTCGCTCGGCTCGCCGGGCTTCGGAGTTGACCAGGAGGCGGGGGTTGTCACGGCGCATCGTCGTTGCGCCGATGAGGATGGCGTCGCTCTCGGCCCGGACCTGGTCCACGCGGTCGAAGTCCGCGACGTTGGACAGCAGGAGCCGATCCGGTGTCGTGTCGTCGATGTAGCCGTCCACGGACATCGCGCAGCTCAGCAGGACGTAGGGGCGCATGGCACCTTCCGGAGGAGGAGAGGCGATCACATCGTGATCATGCTTGCTTCACCACGGTACTCCTCAGGGCCGTGTTGAACTCGGCGACCAGAGGCGTGCTGCGCCATTGATGGAGCTGCTTGTCCAGCTTGAGGAGTTCGTTCATGATGCGGGCGGACCCGGTCTCCTCCGCGATGTAGAGGGCGGACATGGCGACGCCTACGGCTTGTTCGGGCTCTTCGGCGCCGGCGTATGCGAGCGCCTGACGCGACAGGTAGACGCCGCGGTCGCGCCGGAAGGAGTAGGGGACGGCGGTGATCGCTTGCTGGAAGCCCTCGACGGCTTCGCCGAACCGGCCGAGCGCGGCGTTGCTGCGGGCTCGCTGGGCCTGAAGGTACGGCTCGTCCAGCCACACGGCCCATGGCGAGCCGGGGTCCTCGGCGATGTCGAGGAGCAGTTCGTGAGCACGGTCCAGCTCGCTTCTGGCTGCGTCGTCGTCGCGATGGAGGGCGTGGCCGTAGCCGCCATAGGTGGGCGCCAGCGCTTGGAGGCGGCTGCCTGGGCGAGCGAGGTTGCTGGCTGCCTCGGCCATGTCGATGGCGGCAACCGAGTCTCCGATGTCGCCGGAGAGTTGGCTCTTGCGCGCCATGATGTAGGCGGTCATGTCCCGGTCGGCGATGGTGTGCGACAGTTCGAGAGCGCGGTCTGTCCAGTACTGGGCAGTGCGGAAGTCGCCGGCGTCGTGGTAGAGCCACCCGCAGAACTCGCAGTACTCGGCTTGGAGTTTGAGGAGCTGGTGCCGGTCAGCGCCCCGCGCCTCGTGGCGGAGTTGCTGGATGGCGGTGATCTGCTGTTGAACCGCGGGGATTGCGTTCAACGGCCCCAACAGGTTGTCGTTGTCGATCAAGACCTGGCGGACCTGATACAGGTGCTCGACCGGGCTGGCGTCGCCAATGGTCGAGGCCAGGCGCCGGGTGGACGGAATATGAGGTGATCGGCTTTGTGGCGGTGTGATTCCCGCGAGGCCGATGCCCAGCCCCTGAAGGAATGTGCGGCGAGATACAGACAAGAAGACGATCCTCCCATCGGGCGCGCGCCCCGGCACGACAAGAGTCTCCTCGTCGGCCGTTGATGGCAATTGTAGCTCTAGAGCCTGATTATCCCTTAGGGGTGAGACATTGGTGCCCACCTGCCGCATAGGGAAATGATGGGTGGATTGTGCAGAGGTCGTTTCATCGGCGGTGTCGTCGGCGGGAGTGACCCTGGCGCGACTGCGCCTGACCGGAGCGAACCCCAGGTCTTCCGGGCCCAGTTGCGTGATCTCCGCCAATGCCAGCCGGTATTCCTCGCGTGGCCAAGAGACCTCTCCCGACTCCCAGCGTCGGATGCGTTCCTCGTCGCACGTCAGCGAGTGCTTCACGCCCGACTTGCTGAGATTGACCATTTTCGCCATTTCGGCCCGGGTCAACCCGGCCTGCTGGCGCCAGTCGCGAAGGCGGACATTCATTCCCTCTTTGGGCATATCCGACCTTCTTTCGGGTGGGTAGCTGGAAAGGGGCTATGAGGGGGCCTTTTTAGGGGGTCCCCTCATTCTGCTTTGCCGGTGGACTTGCCATCAATCAACAACGTAAGAGCCTGCTGACGAAGGCTTAAGTCACGGTGGGCATGGGCCCGTAGAGAGCCGGTCCGATCTTGTTGATGTAGCCCTGATGGGACCATTGGGAC
>NZ_JBEYTJ010000090.1:0-6580 GCF_040642995.1 Nonomuraea sp. NPDC047529
GGTACCGGTTCTGGCCCTGGAGCTTGTAGACCTGGACGGCTTCGAACAGGTTGTTCGTCGTGTCGCTCATGATCACGGTCGAGGTGGTGCCGAAGCTGCCGGGGAAGTTCCCGATGGGCATGGTGGCCCGGTAGATCTTGCCGTTGTCGCCGGCGAAGAACAGGTACATGTTCGTGTCGTCACCGATGACGGTCTGGTCGATGGGGCCGGTGCCGGAGCCGGAGATGCTGCCGGAGAACAGCGTCTGCTGGGCTGACCAGCCGTTGGGGTTGGCGGGGTCGCTGGAGGTGCGGTAGGAGAAGGCGGTTCCGCCCCACTGGTAGGCGAGCACCCAGATGTTCTTCGGGGCGAAGTAGAACAGCGTGGGCGCGACGGTGCCCGAGGACATGGCGTTCTGACCGGCCGAGGCCATGTCGGACCAGTTGGTGAAGGGGCTGAAGTTCATCGAGCCCCATTTCGTCCCGGTGTCGTGGGTGGTGGCGTAGACGAGATGCCTGCCGTTGTAGGGGGCGACGGTGAAGTCCTTGAGCGAGACCCAGCCGGACTTCGGGGTCGCCAGCGCGCCGGTCGAGCTCCAGCGGTACGACGACGGAAGGTCGCATCCCGGGTTCTGGGTGCCGCCGTCGACCTTGACGAGCTGCCATTGCTGGTTGGCGCCGCCCCAGTCGTCGTACTGGACGATGTTGGCGCCGTCGGCGGTGGAGGCGCCCTGGACCTCCAGGGCCTTGTTGCTGTGGCGGGAGATGAGCCGCACGTAGCCGTCGGAGCTGTCGGTCAGCCGCCATTGCTGGTTGTTGCCGTTGAGGTCGGCCCATTGGACGATGGCGCCGCCGTTGGCGGTGGAGAAGTTGTAGACGTCCAGGACCTTGCCGGAGTGGCGGGACTTGATCCGGTAGTAGCCGCCGCCGGAGTCGACGAACTGCCATTGCTGCTGGTTCTGGTTGTTCCTGGTCCATTGGGTGATGCGGCCGCCGTCGGCGGTGGACAGGTTGTAGACGTCCAGGGCCTTGCCGCTGTTGCGGTTGACCAGGACGTACCAGGCGTTGGTGTCGACGGTGGCCGCGTCGGCGGGCTGTGTGGCGATGAACAGGCTCACCAGTAAGGTGGCCACCGTCGCCAGGACGGTCAGGAATCGGAGTCTCACGTTTGCGCCTTTCGGTCAGGGGGTGGTGAGGTCGAAGCGGCGTACGGTGATCGCGCCGCCGAGGGACTGGGTGGCGTAGTTGAAGATCCCGAAGCGGTAGCCCATGAAGAACTGCCAGGCGTTGTTCAACGTGAAGGCCGGGCCGAGGCTGGTGAAGGTGCTGCCGTCGGTGCTGTAGGAGAAGCGGGCCGACCTGCCGGAGCCGGGCCGGATGTCGGCGTTGACCCGTAGCCAGATCCGGCCGCCCGAGATGTTCGCGCTCGCCGCCTCGGTGCCGGTGCCGGTGGTCTGCCAAGAGCCGTTCATGGTCAGGCCGTTGGTCATCACGACCCGGTTGACGCCGTTGTCGCGTTTGACGCCGATCCAGGCCGACTGGTCGCGCAGCATCGCCAGCCCCGAGCGGTCGCCGTTGGCCATCTGGGAGTAGTCGAGCTCGATCGTCGCCGTGGAGGACGGGCCCTGGATGCGGTGGGTCAGTGTGTTGCGCGCGTTGTAGAGGTCGCCTGTGACGGTCGCGGTCTGCAGGCGCAGGCCGTTGCCGGTGGAGAAGCGGCCGGTGTCGGGGTTGTGGTTCCACTCCCAGCGAGGGCCGAGCGCGGCCGAGGTGAAGGTGTCCGGGCCGGTCATGGACGCCACGGTGCGGCTGGTCTGGATGTTCGGCTTGGGGTAGGCGGCTCCCCAGCCTCCGTTGACGGTCTGCACGTTCGGCCAGTCGCCGGTCCAGGTGATCGGTGCGAGCGCCGGGACGCGTCCGCCGGGGTAGGCGTCGACGAACGCCATGTAGTACCAGTCACCGTTCTGGGTCTGGACGAGCCCGCCCTGGTGCGGGACGCCGCCGCCGGAGATGGGGCCGGGCAGGTCGAGCAGGACCTGGCGCATCTCGTACGGGCCCCACGGCGAGGTGGAGCGCAGGACGTACTGGCCGTTGGCGGGGCGGGTCAGCCAGATGTAGTAGTAGCCGTTGCGCTTGTAGAAGCGGGAGCCTTCCAGGGTGCCGATGTTGCTCGGCGTCTGGAACACCTGCTGGCTGCGCACCTGGCTGAGGCCGTCGGCCGAGAGCTGGGCCACGCTGATGGTGCTGTTGCCGTAGGCGACGTACATGGTGTCGTCGGAGTCGATCAGCAGGCCGGCATCGTAGTAGCAGTTGTTGATCTGTGAGCGCTTGGTCCACGTGCCGTCCACGGCGGAGGCGGTGTAGACGTAGGTCCGGTTGAACTCGACGCAGCCCATCCAGTAGTAGGTGCTGTTGCTGGGCCGGTAGTTCAGGGTCGAGGCCCAGATTCCCTTGACGTACGCCCGGCCGCCGTTGAGGTCGTAGGCGCCGGAGCCGAAGTCGAGTCGCGGCACCGAATGTCCGGCGTACTCCCAGTCGACCAGGTTGTAGGAGCGCAGGATCGGCGCGCCGGGCGAGTAGTGCATGGTCGAGGCCGAGTAGTAGTAGGCGTCGCCGACGCGGATGATGTCGCCGTCGGCGAAGTCCTGCCAGACGACCGGGTTGGCGTAGCCGCCGTCGCCGGTGACCGGGACGAGTTGCCATTGCTGGTTGGCGCCGCCCCAGTCGTCGTACTGGACGATGTTGGCGCCGTCGGCGGTGGAGGCGCCCTGGACCTCCAGGGCCTTGTTGCTGTGGCGGGAGATGAGCCGCACGTAGCCGTCGGAGCTGTCGGTCAGCCGCCATTGCTGGTTGTTGCCGTTGAGGTCGGCCCATTGGACGATGGCGCCGCCGTTGGCGGTGGAGAAGTTGTAGACGTCCAGGACCTTGCCGGAGTGGCGGGACTTGATCCGGTAGTAGCCGCCGCCGGAGTCGACGAACTGCCATTGCTGCTGGTTCTGGTTGTTCCTGGTCCATTGGGTGATGCGGCCGCCGTCGGCGGTGGACAGGTTGTAGACGTCCAGGGCTTTGCCGCTGTTGCGGTTGACCAGGACGTACCAGATGCCGGTGTCGACCGTCGCGGCCGACGCCTCCTGAGCGGTGAGTGCCACGGCCACGACAAGCAGGGCCGACAGGGCCGCGAGGACGCGCCTCACATGAACCTCCAGAGATTGTCGTTCGAGCCGTCGTCGTCTGCGAGCACGACCTGCGCGCCCTGGGAGGTGCCCGTCACACCGAGGACCCGGCCGCCGTTGGCGCACTGCACACGGAAGGCGGCACCCGCCCAGTGGCGCAGCCGCCAGCGATGGTCGGCGGTGCCGTTGTCCGTCCACTGCACGACACGCGACCCGGCGGCGGTGCCCATGTTCTCCACGCCGAGCACCTTCTGGCTGTTGCCGTTGCGCAGCCGCAGGTGGCCGCCGGTGTCGACGATCGCGGTCCACAGATGGTCGGCGGTGCCGGTGTCGCCCCACTGGACGACGAGCGCGCCGTCGGCCGTGGACATGCCGGTGACGCCGAGCACCATCCCGGTGCCCACGTTCTGGAGGCGTCGCGCGCCGTTCGGCACGAACCGCCACTGGTTGTCCGGGCTGCCGTCGTCGGGGACCTGGACCACCTGGGCGCCGTTGGCGGTCGAGCCGTTCTGTACGCCGAGCAGCTTCGAGCTGTTGACGTTGCGGATCTTGACCGAGCCGTCGCCGACGTCGGTGACCGTCCAGCGGTGGTCAGCGGTGCCGGTGTCGCCCCACTGGAGCACCCGGGCGTTGTCGGCGGCCGACATGTTCTCGACGCCGAGCACCTTGCCGCTGTGCACGTTGCGGAACCGCAGGGCGTTGCCGTCCGCGACCGGGACCCAGTCGTGGTCGGCGGTGCCGTTGTCGGTCCACTGGAGGGCCGGGCCGCCGTCGGCGGTGGACATGTTCTGGATGCCGAGAACCAGCCCGCTGGCCGCGTTGACCAGCCGGAAGCTCGCCGTGGTGGTGGCGCCCTGGGTGTTCCAGTAGACGACGTAGTTGTGGTCGTACGCCTCGTGGAACGGCCCGAGCCGCACCGGCGCGCCGTCCGCCGTGGCCGTGAAGGTCAGGGAGGAGGCGCTGGTCCGGGTGATCGATGAGGGGTTCAGGGCCGGGGCCGACGACAGGCCGGTGTCGCCGTAGTCGCCCGACAACACGACCGGACCGTAGGTGACGGCCTGCACGCCGGGGTTGTCATCGGCGGCCTTCATGATCACCCGCATGGGCAGGCGCACGGTGACGGTGTCGCCGGACGACCACGTCCGGGTGAGATCGGCGTAGCTGCCCGGCGTGGTCGCGATGTTCTGCTGGACCCCGTTGACGCTGATCGTCGCGCCCTGGGTCCAGGCCGGGATGCGGACGCGCATCGTCCACGATCCGCTCGCGTTCCCGGTGACCTGCAGCGACGTGGTCTCGCCGGCCGGGTAGGAGGTGGTCTGGGTGATCGTGATGCCGCGCGCGCTCCAGTCGAGGGTGGAGGGCACGAACAGGTTCACGTACAGAGTGGTGCCGTTGTGGAAATAGATCGAGTCGGTCAGCTTGGTGTTGGTCTCGATCCCGGTGCCCTGACAGCACCAGAACGAGCCGTAGTCCGTGCTCCAGGTGCCGCCGCCCCAGGCCGGGCCGACGCCTCGCCGTCCGCCGGGGTTGAGCGGGGTGAAGTACGTGACGTGCCCATGTGCGTCCGCCGGGTTCTGCTGGCCGATCAGGTGGTTGAGCAGGGCGTTCTCGTAGTAGTCGAAGTAGTCGGCCCGGTTCGGGGACAGCAGCCACAGCTCCCGGGTCAGCTTGAGCATGTTGTAGGTGTTGCACGCCTCGCCGGTGTCCCTGGTCAGGTAGGAGGCGATCGCGCCGGGGGCGCGGAAGTGCTCGGCCTGGCTGTTGGAGCCGTTCACGTACGTGTGCGCGCCGACCGTGATGGACCAGGCGTTGGCGGCGATGTCGCGGTACCGGGTGACTCCCGTCGCCTTGTACTCGCGGGCCGCTCCGATCCACTTGGGCACCTGGGTGTTGGCGTGCAGGCCGTTGAGCTGGTCCTGGCCGGCGGCGAGCGGGTTGAAGACGGCCGCGTGGTCGAACCGCTGGGCCGTGGCCAGCCAGCGGGAGTCGCCGGTCGCCTGGTACAGGTCCGTCAGCACGGCGTTCATACCGCCGAACTCGGTGCCCAGCATGGCCTGCGTCTGGCTGGAGGTGAGCCGCGACGTACGGGCGTCCACCCATCCGGCAAGGGCCAGCAGCACGGTCCTGGCCTGGGTGTCGCCGAGCTGCCGCCAGACGTCCAGCAGTCCGGCCAGGGTCTTGTGCAGGCAGTAGTAGGGCACGTTGCCGTTGCTCAGGGTGCGGTTCTCCAGTGCCGTGATGTCCGATTCGGGGAAGCCGGACAGATAGCCGGCGGTGAATCCGGCGGCGCCGTTGTTGGCCTGGCATCTGGCCAGTTCGGCCACCATGTACGTGGCCTTGTCCCGGCAGGTGGTGTCGCCGAGCACGGCGTAGGCCTGCGCCCAGGCCGTCAGGAAGTGGCCCTGAACGTGTGATCGGAACGGGAAGCCGGGCGCGTCCCAGCCGCCGTTGGCCGCCGCGCCGCCGGTCGACAGCCGGTGGTTGGCCCGGAAGACGTAGAGCAGCCGGTCGACGTCGACGTAGCGTAAGTAGGCGAGAGCGCGGTTCTGGTTGTCCAGCAGGCGTCCGGAGGTCAGCCGGACCTGGCCGAGGTCGAACTCGTAGGCCGAGACGCCGATGTCGGGTCTGGCCTGGGGGAGTGCGGCCAGGGCGGGTGATGCGCCGGCTGCCTGGCCGACGACCGTGAGCGCGGCGGTCGCGCCCGTGGCCTGGAAGAGCTGACGACGGCTCAAGGACATGCGGAGCTCCTTGGGGATCGGGGGGTGAAGGGCTGTGGCAGGTCACGTACGCAGTGGATGCAGCCTTCCTGGAGGTGGTCGTAGGCGGAGATACGCCACTCCGAGTGTTAGCGCTAACATTGACCTTCGCAAGCTGCTCGCCCGCTTGTGTTGAGGAGTTGTCGCGGAGTACATCGGACGGTCGGGTCCGGCGTCAACAAGCGCCGCTCGCCGCCGGCCGGGCGTTTCCGTCAGAACGCGTTCCCGTCTGGAGCTTTGCCCGCGCGGGGATCGCTCTGGACTACTCGTGCGGATGAAAGTTTCATGCTCCCGGCTCTTCTGCGCCCCCTCCGAACCGGCTGACGCGTCTGGCATGCGCGCGGCGAGAAGGACATCCGCCGCTCGGGCGGCCTGGGTGCGGCTCACCCTCCCCCCGAGCCTTGCATCGAGGGGAGGGGCGCAGCGGCGGTGCGGTCAGCGACTGGAGCCGGTCCGGGTCACCGGGCGCCGGAGCGACCGGCGGTGCGGCTCACGCGGTGGCCGGGTTGTAGGTCCACTTCTGGTTGGTGCCGCCCGAGCAGGTGTAGAGCTGGAGCCCGGTGCCGTTGCCGGTGCCGGCGCCGATGGCGTCGAGGCAGAGCCCGGACTGGACGCCGGTGATGGTGCCGTCGGTGTTGAGGCGCCATTTCTGGTTGTCGCCGCCCCAGCAGGA
>NZ_JBEYTJ010000091.1:0-2185 GCF_040642995.1 Nonomuraea sp. NPDC047529
GTCCCAACGCCGGCGCCACCACCAGACCCGCGCCCGAGCCAGACACCATTGGAGACGCTGGCTCATGCATCACGAAATCAGGCTGTAGTACTAGGGCGCCCCAACTCATGGCTGGGGCCGCCGACGACCAGGTCCTCCAGTCGGCCGCGTGCCGACCTTCCGCAACCAACGCAATCAGAACCAAACTTCGAGGGCTGGTCACGAATAGTGGTCAGGCCCGCTTTCACGAGTCAGAGCTATAGTTATGGATGCCAATGGAAGGTGACGGAATCGTGAGTTGTTTCCAGCCATTCATTGGTGAGTCGGAAGCCTGATCGAAGATCCAGCGCGGCCATGGCAGCTGCCCGTACGTTATCCGTTGCTTCGAATATTCGTAGCTCTTTCATGATATTGACACTGTCGGAGGGCCACGTTCGGCGTTCGAGAATGTCAAGGTTCAAGAGAATCTCGCCCGCCCGGGCAAGGCGTAGGCTGTTGTTGGCGTGCGTGTCCCAGTAGAGGGCGTATACATCGCCGAGAGTGCTCAGCCTTTCCGTTACTCGTTCATGGCCGAGCTGAGATCCCGTCTCGTAAAGAACTAGCGCTTTGCCGAAGTTTTCTATGACAATATCGGCTACATGGTAGTCCATATACTCGCCAACATGTCCGCGTTCGACCCTGAAGGGGCGGCCATCGCTGACGATTTCGGCAACGGCTTGCTGCGACGCATCTTTGGCCGGCAGGACAATGGTCCATGACTGCTGCCTTGCCACGCCGGGATGACGGGCCAAAAACTCCTCGTAGTATTTTAGGGTCGCCGTCCAGGCAGGTGCGATCTCGACCATGTGAACCTCAATCGTGGGCTGGATGCTCTGGCGCCCCCACATAAAGGAAGGCGCCAGAGCATCACAGTTTACTTGAATCTAATGAAGAATCTGTCTCCGTCGATCACGCGATCTCTGCTGTACCAGAGGCTCTGCGCGCTTCCGAAGTTGCTGTTTTGTGTGCCATCGATTACTGCGACCGAATAATTCTTCAACGCCTTGTCCCTGGTGTAACGGACCCCTTGGTAGGTGTCGTTGAAGGGGAATTCGTCACAGCTCCCACCTGGCCCCGACCTTGTACCCCAAGGCGCGGCAAGGTTATATCGGGCCGCGTATCCATACCCCCATTTTCGTTCACATTCAGCCACCGCCGCCCCTCGATTGTAGTCCTCGATACCCAGGTAACCGCCCCGCTTGAGTGCATACTTTTCGGAGAATCCCGGAATATCCTTATCGGTGTGATTCCAAGTAGGAATCGTGGAATCCGGATCATCCTTTGCTAGTTTGAGATGATCATAGACGTCGTCCCAGCCATCGCCCTTGCCTATCTCCAGCGAGGATGTGATGCCCCGGAAAACGCATCCTCCGTTTTTGGCGCCGAATTGGCTGATCGCCGGAGAGGTGTCGCAGCGCACTTCTGGTCCGAGATCATCATTCCATCTGTCCTCTGAGAACTCCCATTGAACATTTATGCTCACGCGGCAGTTGTGTATGGCCTGCTTGTCAGATGCGAAGCTGGTGGGGGAAGTGAGATGGAAGGTGTGTTGATTACCTCCGGCGTCTTCCCACCAGTGCATGGCGGACGAGTACTTTTCAAGGCCCGGGGTGGGCGAGTTTTGCTGACAGCTAGTGCCGTTGCCAGAGGATGTCACCGCCACGGCGTAGAGGTCATCCCGAGTGATCTTTTCCGGCCCTACGCGAGGGGGCATAATCGTGTGAAAATCGTCCAGCCCTACCTTGACGACGAAGTCACGCGAGGTATTCGAAGTCTCGGCAATAACGGTGACTCTGTATCCCTTCTGTTCGTTATACACCCTCTCGCCGGTTTTCTTATCGATCGTATAAGTGTATGAGAAGGTGTATCCCCAGAAGCACCATGAGAAGCGGTTTTTCAGCCAGCCGCCTGGCCGGTTTTTTCTGACAGCTCTTCGGTCGATCCACAGCCATGGCTTGTTGTCGTCTTGGCACTCATCCACTTTTATGCGTTCGGGAGTCCATGAAGCAGCAGCCGCGCTCGTGGTCACGCCCGTTGATGTTCGAGCGACAAGTAGGGAAACCTCTAGCGGGTGCCAGTCGGTCCACGTGCCGTTGACACCGTTGGAGGTTGCGCGGGCTCGCCAGCGAAGCTTCCAGCCGTCGCTGAGCTTGCCGTCAGGCACGCC
>NZ_JBEYTJ010000091.1:2276-5878 GCF_040642995.1 Nonomuraea sp. NPDC047529
AGGTACGTCGATGTAGGCGTACTCCTGGCTTGCGACGATGGGGCTGGTGCCGGACCAAATCAGGCCGCTGCCCTGGTCGGGAGCCTGCGGGTCATGCTCCACCTCCACCGTCATCGCGATCGATGGCTGACCGTTGGGGTGGTACATCATCGCGCCGAACGTGGGCGTGAGCGACGAGGTCACCATGTCCTCTTCGTCACTGGTCGGGCTGGCGTACTCGTAGAGCACTTCAGGCTTGGCAACGTCGACGGTGAGCTGATGCCAGTCGGTCCACGTGCCGTTGACACCGTTGGAGGTTGCGCGGGCTCGCCAGCGAAGCTTCCAGCCGTCGCTGAGCTTGCCGTCAGGCACGCCGATGTAGGCGTACTCCTGGCTTGCGACGATGGGGCTGGTGCCGGACCAAATCAGGCCGCTGCCCTGGTCGGGAGCCTGCGGGTCATGCTCCACCTGCACTGTCAGCGCCATCGTTGATGAGCCGTAGGGGGCATACATCCTTGCGCCGAATGTCGGCGTAAGGGAAGAGGTGACCAATCCCTCGTCATCCTTGGCTGGCTTCGCGTACTCGTAGAGCGCCACCGGGCCGTTGGGATCGGGTGGGGTGGTCTTCGTCGTGAAAGACCAACTGAAGGGCGACATGATGTTACCGGCCTCGTCCTGGGCGTTGCTCACCTCGGACGTGTACGTGTTCTCGCCTTCAAGAGGGGAGGTTGGTAGGAAGCTGATCACCGTCGCGGACTCGCGTGTCACCGTGCCCTCAACCATGGTGCCGGCGGCGTCCCTGACGGTCACTTGCCCGTTCACAGTTGGTTCGCTAAAAGTCGCCCTGATGGGACCTCCGAGTTCCGCCCCGACCGCGTCCTTGGCAGGCGTCGTGTCGATGACACTCGGCGCCGTGGTGTCCAACTGCTTGGTGACGAACGACCACACATGTGGGGTCATTACGTTGCCCAAGCTGTCCTTGCCGTTGCGTGTCTCGACGTTGTAGACCGTCTGGGACATGAGTCGCGTAGCTGGCGCGAAGGTCCAAACCTTGCTGGAAACATCGACTGTGACGTTACCCGGTACTGAAGTACCTGCCGAGTCCTTGAGTGTGATCAGCACATCGGAGGTGGGTTCGCTGAACGTGGCGATGATCGCACTTGTGAGTGGCACATCGGTGGCATCGGCAGCCGGTTTGGTTTCCACGATTGAAGGCGGCGTCGTGTCGCCTTCAGTTGCGAACGACCAGGAATACGGCGTCATGATATTGCCGGCGGCGTCGGCTGCGTTGGACACGTCGGCGGTGTAGGTGAGTCCGCGGGAAAGCGCATTGCCTGGCTTGAATGTCCACGTGCTGTTGTTCGCCGTCGCCGTTGAGCCGGGTATCTCAATGCCTGTGGGGTCCTTGAGCGTTACCTGTGCGCCGGACACGGGTTCACTGAAAGAGATGGCGACGGAGGTGTCAGATGGCACGTCTTTGGCGTTGCTGGCTGGACTAGTCGTTGTGATGACAGGCGGCGTGATGTCCGACTTGCTGGGGGGAGTCCAGCCGTCGGGCAACCCCGGCATCAATCCTCGACCGTTCTTTATAGCCTCGATCTCTTCCGCAGTCGCACCAGGCGGGGAG
Source organism: Nonomuraea sp. NPDC047529 (assembly GCF_040642995.1). Classification (NCBI taxonomy): domain Bacteria; kingdom Bacillati; phylum Actinomycetota; class Actinomycetes; order Streptosporangiales; family Streptosporangiaceae; genus Nonomuraea; species Nonomuraea sp. NPDC047529. Next base: position 3,883 of record NZ_JBEYTJ010000091.1, read on the forward strand.
GAGATGTCCTCAAGTTCGACCGGAACGGTCCACGGAGACTGCTGGTCTGCTTCTTCGCCCTCCTCGGCTGTCGGCGTGCTCGGAATCGACGGAGTCGCGTTCCCAGAGGCATCAGGAAGCGCATCAAATTCCGCAGCAGAAGGATCCCGGGTTTGCGTGAGGGTCTTCATGCCTGTGTACAGCTTCAGCGGTTCGTATTTGATGATGAGGACAGGGCCGCGAGGAGTGAAGGGCCAGGTGTCGTAACCCCCGTACTCATCCGAGCGGTACCAGCGCCAGTTAGTGGGGACGCTCTCACTGGAGGAGGACAATTGAACGCCGTAGTCGGCGGCGCCGTCCATCCATGCCTGGGTGATCTGCTCGATTGAGTAGTAGAGCTCGCCCTCGCCTTCAGGACAGTCGACACCGTAGGCGCCCTTGTTGCCGATCTGCCCGCTCACAGTCACCGAGGGCTGGTTGGACCAGGTCATCGTGTTGATGTCCCAGGAGCTCGTGACGCGGCGGGCAGTGATACCAGCCGTGGCGGTGTCGCTGCAGTCATTGGTGTCGTAGTTGTAGAGCCTCAGGTCGGCGTTGTCGACGGTGCCCCCTTCCAGGGGCGTTCCCTTGATGTTGAAACGGACGTAGCCGTGCCAGGTCACGGTGCCGCTATTGGATCGGCCGACGATGATGCGGTTGAGCCCCTTGTTGTTGAGGCTGCTGGGATAGCTGTGGCTGACGAAGGTGTCACCGGCGATACCGGTCCCCGTCCAGTCCTCCAGTGGAGCCGCAAGTGTGACTGGGTAGGCGACGGAGGGATCCGTCAGAAAGGCGGTGTCGGGGGCGAGCACCAGCGCGCCATCGCGGTCTACGCTGGCTTTGGCCGTACTCATCCGCCCGGTGGCGGGTGCCCGCATCTCGGTCGCGTCCAGCATGGGAGTGGCGGCCATGTCGGCGATCTCTCTGCCCTTGCTGTCCAGAACGCCGAGGGTCTCATCGCTGCCCTCGCCCAGGGCGAGCCCCTTGGGAAGCTTGAGCGGGATGCGTAGCTTCAGACTCTTCGCAGGCCGCTGCCGCAGCACGATTTCATGCCGGAAACCGCTCGGCGTGACTGTGATGACTAGGTCGATGCCGGGCCCGTAGGCCTGGGGGTAGGTGGCGACGTTGCCTTTAAACACCGGTTTAGGGAGGAGGGACGGGGCGGAGATGGTTCCCTTGCCGGTGTCTGCGGTATAGGTCACTGCCGCTGTGTCGCCGCCGAGCGACAACGTCAGATCACCCTTGACAGCCTTAGGGCGCAGGACGCCGCCTTCTTCTACCAGAGTGGGGTCAAACGGTTGCCAGACACCCCCCTTCTTGACCCGGACCAACGTGCTGGACAACTCGGCAGTGACGGTCGCACCGTCGGGATTGGCGTAGTAGGTAGCGCTCTCCGAACGCAGTGATTCGATCTCGACCCGCTTATTGACCTTTTGGGCTTGGAGGAGCGCAGCGTCCATGGGGTCTGTCACTGCTGGAGTCGGTGTGGGGGGCGTGGTAGGTGCGGTGAACTCCTCGGCCATGGCTGGCACGCCAAGCAGGGAGAGGAAAAGCGCGGGTGTACTGATCAGGGCAGCCCGGCGGCGCGTCCGGCGGCTTAAACCGAACGCTAGTCGTGATGTGCTCACTCCGACCTTTCGAACAGAAGGATGCAAAACGGAGCGATCTTCGCATAAGTTTCATATAAAAGTAAAGATGCTTATATATGACAAAGCTTCGCACCAAGAGGGCAGCGACAGCAGGGGGCTGGCTGGGTCAGCTCATCTCAGGCGGGCCGCCTGCAATGCCTGCGGCTACCGTGACGACACCCGCGCACTGATTGAGGTGCTGCTGCTGTCGCGCCCCTTGGCCGACGAGCACGTTGTAGCTGGCCTGGCCCCGGTCCTAGTACTACAGCCTGATTTCGTGATGCATGAGCCAGCGTCTCCAATGGTGTCTGGCTCGGGCGCGGGTCTGGTGGTGGCGCCGGCGTTGGGAC
>NZ_JBEYTJ010000092.1:0-5687 GCF_040642995.1 Nonomuraea sp. NPDC047529
AGACGAGGCCGGTGTCCTGCCAATCGTCGCCAGCTGCTTCCCGAGCGGTGTCGCGGGGCCGTTTACGGGCGCAGTGGGCCGCCGGGTCGCACTCGGGGGAGGGGGGCGGGGGGGGGGGGGCGGCGGGCTGCCTAGCACGCGCCCCCCGCCTTTGCCACCGCCCGGTACAACCCCACCCCGCGGCACACCCGGGCGGCCCCCCCGCACCACGCCCCGCGGGCCCTTCCGGGTGTGCCGTCCCTTCTGTCAGGTGTGGGTGTCGGTCCAGGCCAGCAGGTCGCGCAGGGCGAGCAGGACGGGCGGGTCGAGCACGCTCATGGGACGCAACCGCAGGTCGGCGCGCTCGGCCCCGCCGCCCCCCACCTCGATCGGCCCGATCCGGGCGATGCACGTCGCGGCGTCACCCTGGGGCGGGTGGTGCACGGCGTCCTCGCGGGACTCCGCCACGGACTGGGCGATCAGGTACCAGGTGCCCTTGGGCACGTTCTCCAGCACGTACGGGCCGGGCCGGCCGATCAGGGTGAAGCTCGCCGGCCTGCCCTCCAGGATCTGGCCGGGGAACACGCCGGCGAACACCGGCCGGTCGGCCAGGGGCGAGGTCACGACGCCGTGCAGGGTCGCCGCCGGGCCGCCGAACGCGCGGTCACCGCCGGTCAGGTCCTCCGCCGTGACGCTCATGACCTGCCGGTACCTGCTCGGCGACAGTCCCACGCTGTGGGTGAAGCGCGAGCTGAAGGTGCCCACGCTGGAGTAGCCGACCTGGTGGCTGATGTGCGTGATGCTGAGCGAGGTCGACACGAGCAGGCGCTTGGCCTCGCGCAGCCGCACCGCGGACAGGAACCGTCCAGGGGACAGCCCGGTCACGCGCTGGAAGACACGCGAGAAGTGGAACTTGCTGAACATCGCGGTGCGCGCCATGTCGTCAATGGTGAGCTGCTCGCCGTGGTTCTCCTGCATGCTCTCGATGACCCGCAGGACCGCTCGTTCGATGACGTCGTCCATATGGTCTCCCGGAACCCGGAAGCTGTCGGGGGCGCGTCCCCTGTCGATTCTCCGGGTGGAGAATCGACAGGGGGGCGCGATTCCTCGGCGCTCCGGATGCATTGCCTTTCGGTTGCCACCTGGTACACGCTCCCGGGCGGGCAGTACGCTGCATGACAAATCGCCCTTTTTTGGGAAATTTTCGGAAATCTCGGCAATTTATCTGAGAATGCGGTTTATCTAGCCCATTCGCGGCGGGGGGCCGGCAGCAGTTGCCGCAGCAGCCGTCCGTCGCGGTGGTGCGGGCGCCGCTCGTGCGGGTAGCCGAGCGAGACCTCCTCGAAGCGCACCCCGTCATGCCAGCTCGTGCCCGGGATGTGCAGGTGGCCGTAGACGACCGCGGCGGCGCGGAAGCGCAGGTGCCAGTCGGCCGTCTGCTCGGTGCCGCACCACTGCGCCAGCGCCTGGTGCCGCAGGACGCGGGTGGGGGCGCGCAGCAGCGGGAAGTGGTTGACCAGGACCGTGGGCAGGCCGGGGTCGAGCGACTCCAGCCGCAGCTCGCTCTCGCGCACCCGGGCCCGGCACCACGCCTGCCTGCTGGGGTAGGGCTCGGGATGCAGCAGGAACTCGTCCCTGCACACCACCCCCTGTTCGCGGGCCAGGCCGAGCGCCTGTTCCCGGGTGGTGCCGGGCGCGCGGAAGCTGTAGTCGTACAGCAGGAACAGGGGGACGACGGCCACCGGGCCGCCCTCCCCCGTCCAGACCGCGTACGGGTCCTCGGGCGTGAGCACGCCGAGGCGCCGGCAGACCTGCACCAGGCGCCGGTAGCGCTCCTCGCCGCGCGGGCCGGGGTCGCCGGGCGGGGTCCACAGCTCGTGGTTGCCCGGCGCCCACACCACCCTGGCGAAGCGCTCGCGCAGCAGGCCGAGCGTCTCCTCGAACGCGTCCAGCCGCTCGGCGACGTCCCCCGCCACCAGCAGCCAGTCGTCCGCGGTGCGCGGGCGCAGCTCCTCGACGGCCGCCCTGTTCTCGGGAAACCCGACATGGAGGTCGCTGATCGCCAGCAATGCCGCACCGGAGGCGCTCACGCCGCGAGCGTATGTGCGCGGGAACGGGCCGGGAGCGCCGCGAGAAGAAAACAGGGGTCACCGGCGGTCGAATAGGGGGTGGCCGCGACGCCTTTGTGGATAAGGGCGCGAGGACGTCCGTTAGGGGTTGTTGCGGCGGACCGCGCATTCAATTCTGAGCATGCCGAAGAAAGCGGGAATTGCACGGCCGTGTTCCGGGGGTGAAGGTGATGGCCGAGGTACGGGGGCAGGAATTCGCCAATTTCGCGCGGGAGGCCAGGCCGATGTTGCGCCGGGTCGCCTTCCGGCTTTCCGATGACTGGCACGAGGCCGACGACCTCGTCCAGCGCACACTGCTGGCACTGCACCGGCACTGGGACGACCTCGACCGGCGCGACCGGGCCGAGGCGTACGCGCGGCAGATCATGCGGCGGCTGCTCATCAGCGACCGCAGGGCGCTGCGCTGGTCGCGGGAGGTGCTCAGCGGGGCGCCGCCCGACGCGGCCGCCGCCCTGGACCCCTACGACCTGGTGGGCGAGCGCATCGTGCTGATGGACGCGCTGTCCAGGCTGGGGCCGCGGCAGCGGGCGACGATCTTCTTCCGGTTCTGGGAGGGCCGCAGCGCGGAGGACACGGCCCAGGTCATGGGCAACGAGTCCTCCACGGTCCGCAGCCAGACCGTCAGGGCGCTGAGCACGCTGCGGGCCGCGCTGGCGCGCACCGACACCACCGACCGTACCGACCGAAAGCCGACCTGAACGAGGGAGTACCCATGGGTCCACTGCTCTACGAGACGAGGGTGGAGACGCTGGAGGCGCTCGCGGACACCATCGTGCCCGGGGCCAAGCGCGGTCCGGACGACCGGGCGGTGGCCGGCCTGAGCCCGACGGGCGGCGCGGTCGCGGCCGGCGCCGTCGAGCTGCTGGAATGGGACGCCACCGGCGTCTCAGGAAGCCTGGACGACTACGCCCGCTCGCTGAACGAGCACGCCCGCGCCCACGCCGACCAGCACGGCATCGTGCTGGAGGAGGGCGTCCCGGCGTTCGTGGCCCTGCCGTTCGAGGAGCGCGGCGCGCTGGTGCGCACGCTGACCGCGCCCGGCCACCCGGAGAAGGCGCTGTGGGTGCTGCTGGTGCTGTTCTGCTACATGGCCTACGACTCCGCCGCCCACCTGCACACCGTCGACGCCCTCAGGGCCGGGCATCCCGGCCTGACCGCGATGGGCATCGCCCCGCCGGACGCGGACGGGCTGTGGCGCTTCCCCGCCTACTCCTACGGCCGTCCCCTCGCCGACCTCCACCCGGACACGACAGCTTCAGGGAGCCCCGCATGAACGGCGTCGAACGCACCGACGTGCTGGTGATCGGCAGCGGCTTCGGCGGCGCGATCCCCGCCTACCACCTGGCCGCGGGCGGCGCCGACGTGGTCATGCTGGAGCGCGGGCCGTGGCTGGAGTCCGCCGAGTACGAGCACGACTTCAAGCTGGGCTCCTCCTACACCCGCATCTTCGACTTCACCGTCGGCGACGGCATGAGCGTGCTGGGCGGCAACTGCGTGGGCGGCGGCAGCGTGGTCTACTTCGCGGCCATGCCGCGCGCGCCGCGCTTCGTCTTCGAGCGCCGCGGCAGCATCAACCGCCGCATGTGGCCGGCCGCGATCAGCCGCGACACCCTCGACCCCTGGTACGACCGGGTCGCCGAGTCCATCTCCATCACCCAGCAGGGCTGGGAGGACGTGTCCTACTCCGGCGGCCTGTGGGCGGCCGCCTGCCGGCACGCGGGCCGCACCGCCAACCCCGTGCCCGCCGCCGTGGACACCGCGGCCTGCGTCAACTGCAACTGGATGATGGCCGGCTGCCGGTTCGACGCCAAGCAGTCGCTGCTGGCCAACTACCTGCCGGCGGCGCTCGCGCACGGCGCCAGGATCAGGCCGCTGCACGAGGTGCAGAGCATCGAGCGGACGTCCGACGGCTCCTACCGGGTGCACTACAAGATCGTCCACGGCGAGGACTACCGCCTGACCGAGGGCGAGGGCACGATCGAGGCCAAGGTGGTGGTCGTGGCCGCCGGGGCCGCGGCCACGCCGGTCATCCTCCAGCGCAGCGAGGCCGCGCTCGGCGCGATGCCGCACGCCGTGGGCCGCTACTTCTCCGGCAACGGCGAGCGGCTCAACACCGCCGTGCTGAACGAGGAGCGCGTGCGCGAGGTGCTGGGGCTGGAGCGGGGCGACGGCCTGGCGTACGCGGCCAACCAGATCGGCAAGGGCCCGACGGTGGCCAACTGGGACCGGCTGGACGGCTCGCTGCCCGAGTACACCCGCTACTCGCTGGAGCAGCTCTACTTCCCGCCCGGCCTTGGGACCATCCTCGCGCTGGCCGGCGGGACGGACCCGACGTGGTTCGGGCTGCGCAAGAAGGAGATGCTGGAGCGCTGGCGGTCCTGGCTGATCATCTTCCAGATGATCGAGGACGACAACGAGGGCGTCTTCGGGCCGCCGCCCGCGCGCGGCAACTCCGACCGGGTCTCCCAGCAGATGCTGGGCGTGGGGCGGCTGTCGTACAAGCCGACCGCGAACACCTCGGCGGCCTGGGCGATGGCCGACGCCGAGTGCAAGGAGATCCTGGAGCGCGACGGGCTGGCCACGGTGACGCCGTGGACGAACGACCTCGTGGGCGCGTACACGGTGCATCCGCTGGCCTCGTGCCGGATCGGCGACGACCCGTACACCTCGGCGCTGGACGACGGGCACGAGCTGCGCGGCCACCCGGGGATCTTCGTCACGGACGGCTCGGCCGTGCCGGGCGCGCTGACCGTCAACCCGGCGATGACCATCTCGGCGCTGGCCGAGCGGGCGGTGCCGGGGATCGTCAGGGCGGCGCGGGAGCGGGGCGTGGAGGTCTCCTACGGCGCGCCCGCGCCGGACGGCTCGACCGCCGGCCGCCGCGGCACCGCGTCGCTGGCCGCCGCCGCGCTGCGCGGGTAGGGCGCCCGCGATGGGCCGGCTGCTCAGCCGGATGACGGCGCCCGGCGCGCTCGCCCAGGTGCGGTACGTCCGCCCGGTGCGCCCCGGAGCCGCCCGCGGCCTGGTGGCCCGGGTGTACGAGCAGGTCGAGCGGGACTTCGGCATGCTCGCGCCGCCCGTGGCCGTGCACTCCCCCGCGCCGCGCGCCCTGGCGGCGTGCTGGCTGATGCTGCGCGAGTCGCTGCTGGCCGCCGGCGCGGCCGGCCGGGTGGCCGGGGAGCTGGTGGCGAGGGAGGTCTCGGCGGGGAACGCGTGCCCGTACTGCGTGGACGTGCACGGCGCGACCCTGCGCGCGCTGGCCCCCGCCGATCCCCGGCTGCGGCCTCTGGCCGCCTGGGCCAGGGCGAGCGCCTCCCCCGAGGCCGGCGGCCCGCCGGTCACCGGGGAGGCCGCCGTGGAGCTCGTCGCGGTCGCGGTGACCTTCCAGTACCTCAACCGCCTGGTCAACGTGTTCCTGGGCGACTCGCCGCTGCCGCCGGAGCTGCCGGCCGGGGCGCGCGGGCCCGCGCTGCGCGTGTTCGGCGCGCTCATGCGGCCGGCCGCGCGGCGGGCCGCGACGCCCGGCGGCTCGCTCGGCCTGCTGCCCGCCGCGCCGCTGCCGGACGACCTGGCCTGGGC
>NZ_JBEYTJ010000093.1:0-3684 GCF_040642995.1 Nonomuraea sp. NPDC047529
GGCCAACCGGTCGGCGACCTCCTCGCCGGTCACGCGGCAGGCGTCGGCGCGCTCGCCTTCCACCCCGACGGCCACCTGCTGGCCACCGCCGGCTCCAATGGCACCGTCCGGCTGTGGGATCCCGGCACCGGCCAACCGGTCGGCGCCCCCCTCACCGGCCATCAGGGACGGGTCTTTGCGGTGGCCTTCCACCCTGGCGGCCATCTGCTGGCCACCGCCGGCGAAGACGGTACCGCTCGGCTGTGGGATCCCGGCACCGGCCAACCGGTCGGCGACCTCCTCGCCGGTCACGCGGCAGGCGTCGGCGCGCTCGCCTTCCACCCCGACGGCCACCTGCTCGCCACCGCCGGCGACGACGGCACCGTCCGGCTGTGGGCGCTGGCAGCCGGATTGTGGCCCAGCCGGGAGTTCCTGTACGAGCGCATCGGCCGCCTGCAGGACCACCTGGAGAAATCCCGCGCACGGAACCAGCCGGCGGCAAACCCGCAAGGCATCCAGCGGGCACCGGCTCTCCTGCAGCACCCGCCATCCGTACGCGCGCTCGCCTTCCATCCCGGCGGCCACCTGCTCGCCACCACCGGCGACGACGGCACCGCCCGGCTGTGGGACCCCTCCACCTGTCGGCCGATCGGCGATCCCCTCACCGGCCACCAAGGGCACGTCCGCGCGGTCGCCTTCCATCCCGGCGGCCACCTGCTGGCCACCACTGGCGACGACAGCACTGTCCGGCTGTGGGCCACCTCTATCGGCCGGCAGGTCGGCGAGCCCCTCACCGGCCACACCGGACGTGTCTATGCGGTGGCCTTCCACCCCGACGGTCACCTGCTGGCCACCACTGGCGCCGACAGCACCGTGCGACTGTGGAACCCAGCCACCGGCCGGCAGGTGTCGCAGCCCTTCACCGGCCATACCGGACGCGTCCGCGGTGTCGCCTTCCACCCCGATGGCCATCTGCTCGCCACCATCGGCTCCGATGGCACCGTGCGACTGTGGAACCCCGACACCGGTGAGCAAACCGGCGAGCCCCTCACCAGCCACTGGCTAGCCGTCTACGCGATCGCCTTCCACCCCGATGGCCATCTGCTCGCCACCGCCGGCGCCGATGGCACCGTGCGACTGTGGAACCCCGACACCGGTGAGCAAACCGGCGAGCCCCTTACCACCTACCATCCCGTCAACGGGGTCGCCTTCCACCCCGACGGCCACCTGCTCGCCACCACCGGCGAAGACGGCACCGTGCGACTGTGGAACGCCGCCGCCGGCCAGCCGATCGGCGGCCCCCTCATCGGCCATCAGGGACGTGTCCTCGCGGTGGCCTTCCATCCTGACGGGCTCCTGCTGGCCACCGCCGGTGACGACGGCACCGCGCGACTGTGGCCGTCCGAAACGCAGGGCTCCGCGTCAGACAATCCGTCGCCCACTGGATCACAACACCTCGGTCAGTAGCTCTGCCCTGGACATAAGGGCGAAACCGGTCACGCTGCGTGGGGAGTTCTGTACGTTCACGTGGCGGAGCGCTCACGTACGAGAGACCATCGGGCGATACCCCCCGCACCTCCACCTCGGTGAAGGAGACCCCGCATGGTCGACGTGGCCAACTGGATCGCTGACCGCTACCAACGCCTTCAGGAGTGGGCGCAAGAGCGGTTCACCGAAGACCCACGCGAGGCTGAGATCGCCAAGTACGCGGTCCTGGCCGTCTGCACGGCGGGCGTGGCCCTCCTGGTGCTCACGTTCTTCTGGCTGGCCGTCACCGTGCTGATGGCCATCATCCAAGCCCTGACCAACGGCGTGATCACCGGTGGTGCGTGGGCACTGGAACGGGTGGCCGACTGGAAGCTGACCGAGGTCGTCACCACGCCGGTGCACGCCTACATCACCGCCCACGCCGCCGGCCTGCCCGTGGGAGCAGAGGCCATCTGGTCGGCCTGGGGACTGACCGGACCGATCCTGTGGCTGCTGTGCTGGCTGACAGGTTCCTCCTGGAGCGCCCGCCTGGCCTGGCTCCTGTACGGCGCCGCCACCGTGGCGATGGTCCACAGCGCCAGCCCCGCCCACGGGCGCATGCTGGCGGCCGGGATCGCCGTCCTGTACTGGGGCGTGCTGTCGGTGTTCGCCCTGCGGGGCCTTCACCGCCGGCCCACCGTGAACATCCAGCCGGCCCCGGCCCCCACCACGGCGCTGGAGCAGCTGCGTACGCGCTTGGACGAGCAGTTCGCCGAAGTCCACGCACGCTTGACCAACATGGAGGCCTCGGCCAACGACGAACTTGCGACCCGCAGGGCCGAACAACGTGATCACTGATCCGGGCGCGGCCAATGCAGGGCGCTCTTGAAGGCCACAGTGAGGATGTCAGGCAGTAAAGGGTCTATTCGTCTTCACGGCGGTCCTTGCCGAGTAGCCGGGGCACCGTCCTGAAGGTCGCCGCGCCGGCTGTGCCCGCGCTCAGAAGCGCGGCAGGCCAGGCAGCGTCGGCGGCCAGGACGAGCGCGCAGGTGATGGCAGCCATCACCACGGTGGACAGCAGCGTGAGAAGCGCGGCAGAAGAGAACATCCATCTCATCCTTCACATCGGGGGGAAGGGCCGGCGGCTGTCAGGTCGTCGGCCCAGAACGTGATCAACTCCTCTGCGGTGAACCGATCGAAGGGGGGCGTGAGTGGAACCCGGCCGCTGTGCACGGCCCAGATCGTCACCAGCAGGGACGCCATCTCCTCCAAAGTGCAGGGGCACTTGGGACGCCGGCAGCCGCTGGGCCGCCCGCAGGCGCCCGTCCGAGCAGCCCGGCTGGCACCTGTGTCAGCCGGACGGGCTGCGGACGAGCAGGACGGGGCGTCAGGAGCGGTGAAGCACGGCATCGAGTGCCCTTCAGATTCAGAGAGTCAAGGCGCGATCACGATGCCCACCCCTGGGGTGCCATCGCCAGCGGCTCAGACAGGGTCGAACGATGTCGATGCGGCACGCCCTGCACGGCATGAACCGGAACGCCCCCGAACGGCCTCGGCCCAGCAGCCGGACGCGTTCGGCTTCGTTCGGCTTCCTTCGATACTCGCCGAGGTTCACCTGAACCCGCCTGAACCTGCCGTGTGGGCTGGCCTGCAAGAAGGCAGGCCGCCTCGAACAAACTCGAATGAGTGATCGGCGCGCGGCTTGCCCCGTATCGGTGGCAACATGACTGCCGTCACGATTCGTTGAGCACCACCCATCACGGCGTGACTACCCCCCATTCCGTGACCACGAATCTGGCCAACAGCGATGACCCAAGAGCAAAGCGCCGCACATCGCGCTTTTATCGATCAGCTCAACGAGCTGAGAGAACAGGCCGGCCATCCGACCCTGTCCCACCTGCGCAAGCTGTCTCGCAACCCGCTGCCCAACGTCACCAAGAGGCGGGAACTGGCCCCCAGCACCACCCAGGAGATCCTTAGCGGCAAACGACGGCTTCCGCCCCCGTGGGGCTGGGTGGTCTCCTACGTCGCGGCCTGCCACGAAGCGGCCCGAGAGGGGAACCTGGACCTCGGGCAGATGGACGTGCAGACCTGGAGGACCCGCTTCACCCAGGCCCGGGGGCGGCGCCCCCCGCCCGGGGCGGGCCCCCCGCGGGCGGCCCCCCGGGGCGTGCAAGAGGGCCGCCGCCCGCCGCGCCCCCCCCCCCCCGAGCCGGCCGCCCAGCAGGCGGACGGAGG
>NZ_JBEYTJ010000093.1:3694-5679 GCF_040642995.1 Nonomuraea sp. NPDC047529
TTTTTTTCCCGTGTTGCTTCTGGGTTTTTCGGGGGTGTTTGCCCGGGGGGGGGGGCTGCTCCCGGTTTTCGGTTTGCCCCACCCCCCCAAGGCAAAAACACCGGGGCCCCTGTTCCTCACCCCCCCCCCCGGCCGGCCCCCCCGCCGGCCGCCGCCCCGCACGGCCGGTCCACCGTCGTTCCTGACATGGCCGCCCCCGGCATGACGCGCACCGCAGCTCAGCTGACGGCCGACGAGGTCGTCCAGTGCTACCTCGCCACGCACGGCCGCGTCGGCGCCCGCATGGCCCGCATGGCGATGAACGGCGACATCGAAGCGTGCTTTCACCTGGGCCTGCTCACCCTGCTGCGCGACTGTGACCATGACGGCATGATCTGGCTCCGCCGTGCCGCCGAGGCCGGGCACGAAGCCGCGGCTGCACTGCAGGGCGCGCACGACCCGCGCACGCAGGCCGCCGACGTCGCCTACCGGCACGGCTGCGCCCTGGAGGCGGGCGGCGCCGCCAAGGCCAGCATCGCCCGTTGCTTCTACCAGCTCGCCGCCGAGACCGGCCATCCCGAAGCAGTCGCGAAGATCACCGGAACGGCCCCATCTCCGCCCCCACAACCACCGGCCACCCCCATGACCTCTCCTGCCTTCGACATCTCCGTCCCTGAGCCCCCTCCTCAGTTACTGGACGATGCCAGCCTCCTTTCCTGCCAGCTCGGCTTGCCGCAGCAGCACCTGCCCCACATGATCGAATCTCTGCCGGAACAGACGCCCCCCGCCGTCGCCCCACCCGCTCCCAGCCGGCTGATGCAAAGCCCTGTCGCGGCCCAGGCCGAGTACGGGCCGGCGTGGCCGGTTCTGAGGGACCTCGCCGGTGCCCTCAAAACAGCGGCGGCGCAAGCACAAGACCTAGAGGAAGCCGAGGGCAGCGCCTCGTTCGCCTACACCTGCGGTGACCCCGCCGCCGACTCGCACCAGGACCTGCCGACCTGGCTCTTCGAGACCGAACAGCCCCCCTTCCCGCCCTGGCCGGACGGCCAGCCTCCCTAGAAGCGGCCCACGCCCCGAGCCCCTGGTGTGACCTGCCCTCCGGCACGGTCCCCAACTTGCGCACCCGGGGCGACTAGATCACCGCGCTCAGCGGCTCAGGCCGGGGCCGCGGTCGACGCCGCGCGCAGGCGGCGGCCGGTAGGGCTGCTGGCGAGCGCGTTCGCTCTGCCGGCCGGCGGCCGGGCGCACGGAGCCATCGCCGCGGCCGGAGGCCTCGCGCTGACGTTGGGCGTACTCGGCGCGAGCGGCACGCTCGACAGCCCGCCGGTCGGGCGACAGATCGGTACGGCGCCGGCGTTCGTCGTGCACGGCGGCCAGTTCGGCCTGGGCGGCCTGATGCGCCTGGCGGGCCCGGCGGGCGCGGTGGGTGGCCTCGGCGACGTCGCGTGCCCGGGCCCCGTGCCGGGTATCCGCCAGGTCGCGTTCGAGGTCGAGATGCCGGCGCCGGACCAGCGGCCAGGTGGTGATCGGCGGGGCGAGGGAGGCGGCCTGCTCGGCGGCCGCCTCCAGCGCCGGGCTCTGCTGCAGCACGGAGGCCAGGCGCCCACGTGCGGCGGCCAGGTCCTGGCGCAGCCGGGGCAGCGCGGTCTCCAGCTCCCGGCGCCGGGCCCGATGGGAAGGGCGCAGGTGGCCCAGCCCGTCCAGTTCGCGCTGCAGGCGGCTCTCGCGCTGGAGCAGTCGGCGGATCTGCTCGCGGCCGTCGGCCGTGTCCTGGCGGGCCTGCTGCAGCCGGTGGGCGGCCTGCTCGGCGGCCTCGACCTGGCGTGCCTGCTCGGTCAGGCGGGCCCGCTTCTGCAGCGTGGCCTGCTCGGCGGGTCCGCCGCCGTCGCGGGCGTAGCGGCGCGCCTCCTGCTCGGCGGCCTCCACGGCGGCGGCCGCCGCCGTGACGCGCTCGCTCAGCGAGTGCCGGCGGGCGGCGAGCTGGCCGTCGGTGAGCAGACCGACCC
>NZ_JBEYTJ010000094.1:0-4944 GCF_040642995.1 Nonomuraea sp. NPDC047529
TGACGCGTTGCCGGCTGAAGGCTGTGTGCGTTCCAGGAGTGGACATCACCGTCACGCCACCCGCGAGCGCGAGGGTGCTCTCCTGGCTCCGTAGCGACTGGCAGGCCAGATGGACGGCCACCAGCGAGGACGAGCACGCGGTGTCCACCGTCACCGCCGGCCCTTCCAACCCCAGCACATAAGCCACCCGCCCGGAGACCACGCTCGGCGCCGCACCGGTGACAAGGTGTGCCTCGACGTCGGCGGGCGCCTGGTGCAGCCGAGGGCCGTAGTCCTGCGGTTCGGCCCCGATGAAGACCCCGGTGAGGCTTTTACGAAGTGTGTGCGCGTCGATGCCCGCCCGCTCGATGGCCTCCCAGCAGGTTTCCAGCACCAGCCGCTGCTGCGGGTCCATCGCCAGGGCCTCGCGCGGACTGATCCCGAAGAACTCCGCGTCGAACTCCGCGGCGTCGTGCAGGAAGTGGCCCACGCGCGCATAGGTGGTGTTCCCGGCATCGGGGTCGTCGTCGAAAAGCCGGTCGAGATCCCATCCTCGATCGGTCGGGAACTCAGACACGGTCTCCCGGCCGTCGCGGACCAGCTCCCACAACTCCTCAGGGCTGGCGATCCCTCCGGGGTAGCGGCAGGCCATGCCCACGATCGCGATCGGTTCGTCACCGAAGACGGCGGGTGTGATCTCGACGGCCGACGTCTCGCCGAGCCCGAGCGCCTCGGTGACGAGGTAGTCGACCAGGGCGGACGGCGTGGGACGGTCGAACGCGATGCCGATCGGCAGCTCGATGCCGAGCTCGGCGACGAGCCGGTCGTGCAGGTCCACCGCGCCGAGAGAATCGAGCCCCATGTCCTTGAAGCTCTGCTCTGGAGAGATCGTCTCCAGCGCTCCGGGCATGATGGCGCTCATCACGTCCAGCGTCGTACGGCTCACCAATTCGATGAGGACGGCTCGGCGTCTCGCCATGGAGAGGTCGGCCAGTTGGAGCGTGAAGCTCGTCGCCAGCCTGGCATCGGTGGCCGGGGTGCCGCTGGCGTCGGACGCACTGTGATCGGACGGGCTCATCGTTGACTCTCCCTACGAACGGCGGTGGTTCTGCCTCTGCATTCGGATAGAGCAGCCGACATCGGGGACGGCGAGGTCCTGCCGGAGGCAGGGAGGCGCTGAGGCGCTAGGTCTGCATGCGGGTGAAGATCACGCGGGACGCGGAGACGACCTCGTCGCGGCGCATGGTGATCTCCATTGGCGCCGGACGCCCCAGGAACATGACCAGGCTGGCCGTCATGCCGTAGGCTCCGGCGTTCGGAATGGTCACCAGATCGCCCGGCCGCAGGTCGGGGACGGCGACGTTGCGGCCGAGGATGTCGCCCGGGGTGCAGAGCGGGCCGACCAGGTTCGCGACGGCGGAGCCGCGGCCGTTCTCGTCGCCATCGAGCGCGACGGAGACCGGCAGCAGACGTCCGAGTCCGGACATGCCTCCCAGCACGTTGATCCCGGCGTCCAGGATGACGAACCGGATGCCGCGGCTCTCCTTGACGTTGGTGACGGTGCAGAGCAACCGTCCGCAGTCACCGACGAGATACCGTCCCGATTCGGCGGCGATGCGCGGGCTGCCCTGCCGCCAGGAGGGGAAGTGCGAGTCGAGGATCTCCTCCAGCGCGGCGCGGAGCCCCCCGTACAGGGGACGTTTGCCGGGCGTGAGGTAGGGGGAGGCGAAGCCGCCGCCGAGGTCCAGCAGTTCCGGGACGAGGCCGGTCGAGTCGCGCACCTTGGCGGCCGAGGTGATCGTGTGCGTCAGCTCCGCGATGAGAGCGTCCTCGTCCTTCGCGTTGCTGAGCGAGAACAGGTGCATCCCCGACAGACGAGTGCCGGGGACGGACCGGAGCTCGGGCATGAGATCGGGCAGCGTCTCGCTGTCGAAACCGAACTGGGAGGGCGTGCCCGTCATGCGGATGCTGGTGGTGGCGCCGGGCCCGGAGCTGTTCACCCGCAGGAGGCAGGACGCGGTCGCGCCCTGGTGCAGCGCGGCGCGTCCGACACGCCGCAGGTCGCCGACCGACTCGACGGAGAAGACGCGGACACCTGCCTCGACGGCCGCCTCCACCTCCTCCGACGTCTTGCCGGGCCCGGTGTAGAGGATGTCGAGCGGATCGATTCCCGCGGTCAAGGCCGCCACCAGCTCGCCTGCGGAGCTGATCTCAGCCTTGCACGAGGAATCGGCCCCCCTTCGCAAGGCCTCGGCGATTCCCGGATGGGGGTTCGCCTTGAACGAGAAGTAGACGATCGTTCCCTCGGGCAGGGAAGCGAGCAGGTCGTCACGTGCCGCAACAGCACGGTCCAGGTCGTAGACGTACAGCGGTGAGCCGTAACGCTCGACGAGGTCGGCGTCGCTCTTCAGGTTCACGGCTTCTCTTTCTGCCTGAGGAGACCTTCGGCCCTGAAGTTCTCCATGTACGGGCCTGGGGTTGGCATGCGTGGCTACTCGCAGGGGAGCGGTCGGGTCGAGGGCATGGCGTCAGCTCATGCCAGGGTCGCCAGGAAATCGAGCACGACCTTCCGGAAACGCTCCGGCTCCTCCAGGTGCGGCGAGTGACTGGAGTTCTCGAAGACCACTTCGCGGCTCTCGGGAATGAGGTCGAGAAATGGCCGTACCGATTCCGGGGTGACCTCGTCGTGCCGGCCCGAAAGCACCAGAGTGGGCACGGAGATGTCGGCCAGCAGGTCTATGGTGCTCCAGTCCTTCAACGTGCCGGTCACATGGAACTCGCACGGCCCGTTCATGGTGTGGTAGACGGTCGGGTTGCTGAGCGTGTCCATGAACGTCGCCATGAACTCGTTGGGCCACGGTCGTATTCGGAGCACATGCCGGTTGTAGAAGACCATCATCGCTTCGTAGTACTCGCGGGAGTCGGTCGTCCCGGCCGCCTCGTGGGCGAGCAGGACGTCGTTCACCTCGACCGGCAGGAGGTCGCGCAGGATCTTCAGTTCCTTGCGCCATTCCGGATACGAAGCCGGCGAGTTCGCGATGATCAGCCCGCGTAGCCCAGGTGGGTGGTGGGACGCGTGCCGCACAGACAGCAGCCCGCCCCAGGAATGCCCGAACAGTACATAGTCGTCGGCGATTCCGAGGCGGTCCAGCAGATTGCCCAACTCGTCGTCGAAAAGCTCCGGGGTCCAGAACTCGGGGTCCGCGTCGTCGACATGGGTGGAACCGCCGTTGCCGAGCTGGTCGTAGTGGATCACCGGCCATCCCGCGCCGGCGAGTTCCGCCAACGGGAGCAGGTAGTCGTGGGTGCCGCCGGGTCCTCCGTGCAGGGTCACGACAGCCGGTTTCCCCTGCCCTAGGGCGCCGGTCACGCGGTACCAGGTCACGTGATCGCCGAACGGCACGGTGCCCCTGGCGCTGGGGGACAGGGCCAAGCCAACCACCTCGTCACGGTCGGTGCGGAGACGGCGTCGCACGCCACAGGCCGTTCGTCGCGGCACCATTCGATGGGTTGACCACAGTCCATGTGAGCGACCTTGACGACGCTAGGCGAAGGCCGCTCGAAGGCGGACCCCCTAGGCGGCCCGTGTCTTTCCCCTATGACGTCCGATCACATCGGTCTTCATTTCGGTACGCATCCATTGCCCCGAACAGCTTGTTCCTGGCTGCGGGATTCCGCTGCCGCGGCAGCCCGGTGACGCCCTGTTTCCGAGGGTGGGCGTTCTGGGAACGGCTCGGCCTTACCGGCTTCATTCCATGACTGCCGGAACGCCCGGATGCCCCGATGCATCATCAGGGCGTTCCACCACCTGAGAAAACTCCGCGGAGCGATGGACGAACGCTCGCAGGGGGAGTTAAGGGTGAGCTAGGGGTCGGTGACTTCTATACGGCTGATTACTGTCTCGTCAGAGTCGATGAAGCTCCGGCGGGTTGCTCGAGGTGCTGATCACCGCGCGAGCCGGAAGGAACTGAATGAGCGTCACAGTCACCCCACTCACTGATGCGACGGTTTCCGCTTGCTCGGATGTACGACGGTTCGGTCTCCTGTCGATCCTTGTGGCCTGAACCAGGGCGACAGGGAGACCCGCTTCGTGAGGTGACCCCCTTGGCCCCTCGATCGAACATGCGCCGCAGGGCGCACCACGATCCAGAGAGGCCATGCCTTTTTGCTTTTCCGAGTCCCACCCCCCTACGTGAAGGGCTGGTCGACGTTCCATGGCTGCTGACGACAAGTTCCGTGAATACCTCAAGCGCGCCAGCGCCGACCTTCAGCGGACTCGCCGGCGCCTGCGCGAGGTCGAGGCGAAGGACCGCGAGCCGATCGCGATCGTGGGCATGGCCTGCCGTTACCCCGGGGGAGTGGAATCTCCGGAAGACCTGTGGAACATGGTGGTGGAGTCGCGTTCGGGGATCTCGGCGTTTCCCGAGGACCGGGGCTGGGACATGGACGCGCTCTACGACCCGGACTTCACCAGCAGCGGAACCACCTACGTGCGCGAAGGCGGTTTCCTCGAAGGAGCCGGCGACTTCGACGCGCAGTTCTTCGGGATCAGCCCGCGCGAGGCCCTGGTGATGGATCCGCAGCAGCGGCTGGTGCTTGAGGTCTCGTGGGAGGTTCTGGAACGGGCCGGGATCGCCCCCGGCAGTTTGCGCGGTACGCCCACGGGGGTCTTCATCGGGGGGACGCAGACCGGATACGTCGCCGGCATGGGGCCCTTCCCCGAGGGGGCGGAAGGGTATGTGCAGACCGGTAACACGAGCTCTGTGATCTCTGGCCGGGTGGCGTACGTGCTGGGGTTGGAGGGGCCGGCGGTGACGGTGGACACCGCGTGCTCGTCCTCGCTGGTGGCCGTCCATCTGGCGTGCCAGTCGCTGCGCAGCGGGGAGAGCACGCTGGCGCTCGCGGGCGGCGTGACCGTGATGCCCACGCCCGAGCTGATGGTCGACTTCAGTCGGCAGCAGGGGC
>NZ_JBEYTJ010000095.1:0-4659 GCF_040642995.1 Nonomuraea sp. NPDC047529
TGGGGAGCCCACGTGCTCGGGCCGCGGGGGCCCGACTCCGCCGCGACGGCCCCCCCCCCCCCCCCGGGCGGCGCCGACGGGCTCGCCCCCGCCGCCGCGCTGGAGGCCGTCGTGCTCCCTGCCGTCAAGGACGGCGGCACCGTCGTCACCGTCCGCGGCTACCAGGGCGACGGGACCGGCCGGGTCCGCGTCGCCCCGATCTTCGTCCGCGACTACGTCGAGGCCGCGGCCGAGCTCGACCGGCTCGCCGAACTCGCCGGTGAAGGACGGCTCACCTTCCGCGTGGCCGGCGAGCTGCCGGCCTCCCGAGCCGCCGACGCGCATCGCTCGCTCGAACGGCGCGGCGTACGCGGGCGGTTCGTCCTGCGGTTCGGCTGACCGATCCTCGCGAAGGGCGACCGAGACGAACCTGCTGCCTGTTCAGCAGTGACAGACGCCCGCAAGCGTTCGGCCGGCAGAGCAGGGCGGTGGCGATGGAGCAGGACAGTCCGACCGCGAGCACCGCGTCCCGGGCCGCCTTTGCCTCCGTCGCGGTAGTGGGGGTGGAGCGGTTTGACGCGTACACTTGCACCTGTAAGACTGAACTAACAGGTGCAAGACAGGCGCTCCCCAAGGACGACATGCCGACCAGCGAAGAGTTGCTCCGCCTGCTCGGCGCGGTCGGGCATCCACTCCGGTTGCAGATCCTCGCCGAGCTCGCCGGCGGCCGGGTCCACGTCAGCGAGCTGGCCCGCCGGATCAAGGTGTCCCGTGCGCTGCTCTACATGCATCTGGAGCGGCTGGAGAAGGCGGGGCTGATCGAAGGGCGGCTGGAGCTGTCGGCCGACGGCAAGGCGATGAAGTACATCGAGCTGCTGCCCTTCGAGCTCAGCCTGACGATCGACACCGTCCTCGCGGCTCTGCGCGCGGACGACGAGGAAGGACCCCATCAGGTGCAGGAGACCCCGCAGTGATCGACATCGGTTCCATCGTGATCCCCATCGTGGTCGTGCTGATTCTGTTCGGCGCGATCACGGCCTGCATGGCGTTCTACTTCCGGTTCGAACGGCACCGCACCGACGTGCTGACGGCCGAGATGGCCAGATATCGCGAACTGGCCGAGCAGGCCGTGCAGCGGCAGGGTGAGGTGCAGGCCAGGCTGGGCGAGCTGACGGAGAAGGTCGCGGCGATGGAGAGGATCCTGCTCAGCGTCGACTGACGAGCCTGTGACACAGGTCCGGGGGCGAGCGGCAACTCACCCCCGGACGGCGGAACCGCACGACCACGCCGTGACGGCGTGCCTTTGACGCGTACGTGCTCCCACAGAAAGGAGAGCAGCTCATGCTGCTCGAACGCAAATCGTCCCGCTGGCGTGCCCTCATGTGCTCGCTGGCGGTCGCCGCGCCGCTGCTCGCAGTGAGCGCCCCCGCCGCCGCGACGGCGGCCGATCCGGCACGGTCGGTACGGGAGTTCGCCGACGCCTACGTGCCCCGCCAGCTCAAGGAGCACCACATCCCGGGGGCGGCGATCGCCGTCGTGGCGGGCGGCCGTCAGGTCTTCGCCCAGGGGTACGGCGTCGCCGAGGTGGAGACCGGCCGTCCCGTGGACGCCGAGCGAACCGTCTTCGCCCCCGCGTCGGTGGCCAAGCTGATCACCGCCACCGCCGTCATGCAGCTCGTCGAACGGGGCCGCATCGACCTGAACGCCGACGTCAACCAGTACCTCACCACGTTCAAGATCGACGACGCCTATCCGGGCCGGCCGGTCACCATGGCGAACCTGCTGACCCACACCGCCGGGTTCGCCGGCGGTGACTTCGGCACCGGCGCGGCCACCGCCCGTGACGTGCACCCGCTCGGCGCCCACCTCGCCGACCACCAGCCGCCCCGGATCCGGCCGCCCGGCACCAGGGCCGTCTACTCCAACTACGGGATGGGCCTGGCCGGCTACCTGGTCGAGGTGCGCTCGGGCCTGCCCTTCCAGCAGTACGTGCAGGAGAACATCTTCCGCCCGCTCGGCATGACGCGCTCCAGCATGGCCCAGCCCGAGCCCGGGCCCGTCGCCCAGGCGCTGGCCCCCGGCTACCGTCTCCAGGACGGCCACCAGGTCCGGGCCGAAGGGGCCAAATACGGACACATGCCGCCGCACGGAGCCGGCTTCCGCTCCACCGCCACCGACATGGCCGCATTCATGCTGGCCCAGCTGACCGGCGGCGGGAGGATACTCAGCCCGGACAGCGTACGGCTCATGCAGAGCCGCCACTTCGGCAACGCCGAGGGCACCGCCGGCATGGGGTACGGCTTCCAGGAGTACACCAGGAACGGCCGGCGCCTGCTGGTGCACCGGGGCAACATTCCCGGCTACTTCGCGATCATGGCGCTGATCCCCGACCGGGGCATCGGCGTCTACGCCTCCTACAACGGCATCGGCAAGGGCGGCCCCGACTCCGCCTGGTCCCTGGTCAACGCCTTCGCCGACCGCTTCGCCCCGGCCCCCGCCCCGGCGGACGGCACGCCGGGCCCGCTGCCCGACATCGCCCAGTACACCGGCACCTACCGTACGGCCCTGGCCGCCGACATGACCGACCTGGGCAAGCTCAGCTCGCTCACCAGCACCGTGACGGTCAGCGCGGGCGGCGACGGCCTCCTGACCACCACCGGCGCGGTCGCGCTCGGCCCCACCGAGAGCCGCCAGTGGACGCAGATCGCCCCCGCCCTGTTCCGCGAGAAGAACGGCTACCGCACGATCCGGTTCCGCCCCGACGGCCTGCTGGCCACGGAGAACCCGGCGGGGCCGCTGGAGCGCCTGGCCTGGTACCAGTCGCCCACGGTGCATCTCGGCGTGCTCGGCGTGAGCCTGACCGTGCTGCTGCTGTCGGCTGTGGGCGGACCCCTCGCGCATGCCGTACGCCTCGCGCGGCGCCGCCGCAGGCCCGGCGGGTCCAGTGACGGATCCGCACCCGCAGGCGCTTTCGGGGCTGCCGCCGGAGCCGGGCGGGCGGCGCGCCGGCGGCCGGTTCGCGGGCCACGCCTGGCCGGGCTGCCCGCGTGGATCACGGCGGTGCTCGTCACGGCCTCCGCCGGGTCCCTCGTGGCGATGTTCGCGGACTTCGACGCCAACCAGGCCGAGTTCTTCCTGGGCGGCAGCCCGTTGTTCACGACCATCACCACGCTGCCCGTCCTGGCCGCGGCCGGGGCCGGCGTGACGCTGGTCACCGCCGGGCTGGCCTGGGTCAAGGGCTGGTGGACCCTGGCCGGGCGGGTTCACTGCACCGTCGTGGTCCTGGCCGCGCTCGCCTATCTGAGTGTGGCCGCCGCCTACAACCTGATCGGCTGAGAGCCTCCGGCACCCGGCCCTTGGTTCGGGAAGGCGGTCAGCCCTTGACGGTGAGGAGCGGGCGCAGCTCGGCCACCGGGTCCGCCACACCTCCCGCGTGCAGGCTCGACACCACGGGCCCGATGTCCTTGTACGCCCACGGAGCTTCCTGCTTGAGGTCGCGCCGCCAGGCCGCCATCACGTCCGCGCGGCGCGCCACGGTCGGATCGCGGTGGTCCAGCGGCGTGACCACGCGGAACTCCCGCAGGAACGCGTCGAGGTCGCGGTCGCCGGCCCGTGCGGTGGCGCCGCGCGGGACCCGCCGTCCGGCGCCGTGGCAGGCGCTGGCCAACGTGCGGGCGTTGCCGTGGCCCCGCAGCAGGTAGCTGGACGCTCCCATCGACCCGGGCACGATCACGGGCTCACCCCACATCGCGTACGGGCCGCCGCTCATCTGCTCGTGACCGCCCGCCGGCGTCGCGCCCTTGCGGTGGACGACGCGGTCCCCGTCCTGCCAGAACAGGTTGTGCGGCGCGTCGTAGAGCAGGCGCGCCGTCATCCGACCGCATTCGGCGGCGAGCCCCGCCCGCATGGTGAGGGCGAGGAAGAACCGATTGCCTGAGGCGAAGTTGGCGGCGTTGCCGAAGGCGTCCAGGTAGCGGCGCCGGGCGGCGGCCGTGCGCCCGTTCAGCAGGAACGGCAGGATCTGGTTGCGGGGTCGCGACAACCCCGGCGGCCAGGTCCGGCGCAGCCGGTCCAGCGCTGTGGCGTTGGCCTGGTGACCCAGCGCCAGTGAGCCGCTGTGCACCATCAGGACGACCGCGCCCGCCGTCAGACCCCACGCGTACGCGGCGGCGGGATCGTGGATCCGTGCCACGTACTGCAGTTCGGCGAAGTGGTTGCCGCCGCCGATGCTGCCGATGAGGCTGTCGTGGCTGGCGGCCTCGGTGCCGCCCGCGCTGGTGATCCAGTCGGTGAACGCCTCGGCGGTGCCGGTCGGGTGCGCCGGGGCGTGCATGCGGTCCAGGCAGTCCTCGGTGTCGGTGGGCTGGTGGCCTTGCCAGGGGGCGTCGCCGGTGAGCATGAGCCCCGGGAGCCCGTCGCGCAGGAGCGCCTCCCGCTGGGCGGGCGTGAGGGCGATGCGGCGGCCGCCCTCGAAGAACAAGTGCCGCAGCCGCCGTTCCAGGGCGTCCAGGCGCGGCCGTACCTGCTCCACGGTGAGTGAGGTCACCTCCAGCCGCATGCCGCAGTTGACGTCGTTGCCGACCGCCTGCGGGAGCAGCGCGCCCTCGGTCTCGATGACCGTGCCGATCGGGATGCCCGCCCCCTTGTGGAAGTCAGGGGTGAGGACGAGGCGGACCAGGC
>NZ_JBEYTJ010000096.1:0-4096 GCF_040642995.1 Nonomuraea sp. NPDC047529
GAAGCTCCGCTGCTGCCCACTCAAAGCTGGGCACCTCTGCAAGGCCATCGCTCTTCTGCAGAACTACGAAGTCGCCCGAGGATGAAAAGAGGTCAATATCCCGCACCACCACTGAAACTCAGAATTACCACTCGGCACAGGATCGTTACGAGATATCCCTCATCTCCCCAACGCCATTCTCTTACTCTTTCCTCTGCTATATCTCACCCGATCAAGGACCCTGATGAAGCTCTTCTTCGCAAGCCTCGCGACCACGGCCGCAGTCGTGTGCGCGGCAGCCGTACCCGCTCAGGCCGCATCCCTGGCAACCGTGCAGGCCGCCCCCGCGGACCCGGTGAAAGCCCTGAAGGCCCAACTGCTCCCGGGCAAGGGTGTCAAGATCACCGAATTAAGCAGCATCACCCTCGATTTCACCGCCAACGACCAGGCCATGCAGGTGCAGGTGAACACCCGCACCGACGGCACCCTGGCGTTCGGCAAGGGCAACGTGGCGGCCGCCGACCTCCGCGTCCGCATGTCCTCCCGTCAGAAGGCCGCCAAGCCGCCCTACCGGGTCATCGCCGAAGGCAGAAACGCGTACGTGACGAACGCCGGAATCGCCAAGGCGCTGCCCGCCGGTCGTCCCTGGATCGGCACGAGGACCGGCGACCACGAGAACTCCATCCTCGACACCGGCATCACGCCGGCCGACCTGACGTTCATGCTGGCCAACTCCTCCGAAGTGGCGACCGGCGAATACCAGGGCACCTCCACCCTCGCCGCCTACCGCCACAACAAGGCCGCCGGTGACGGCGACGTCGAATTCCACCTGTACTTCGACAAGAACAACCTGCTCACCCGCGCCGTCGTCGACAGCACATCCACTTCGGACAGCGACGCCTACGAGCAGATGGCCTTCCACACCGACACCAAGTTCTCAGGGTGGGGCGTCAAGACGAAGATCACCGCACCGGCGGCCACCAAGGTCATCAGCGAGAAGAAGCTCAACGCGAAGACCCGCCAGGCCGTCATCAAGGCCGGCTACCCCGAATTCGGCCCCTTCTGACCCCCACCACACTCCCGCCAGGGACCACTGCTGTACGGCCCCGCCGTACAGCAGCCCCCAACCCTCACCCGGTGTGATCCTCGAACTCCCACGCCCCGATCCGGCCGATCCTCTCCGCCAGCTCACCCCAAGTGGGCGCCTCCAGTACGGTAATCCGATCGCTCAGCCACTCGGTCACCTTGTCAGGATGAAGTTCGGCGACAAAGAGCCAGTGCCGACCGACGATAAAAGGCCGCTGCCCGAGTTTCTCCACGAGCGCCGACGGAGTACAGACGGTGAGCTGAAAGGGTGCCACGCCGTTGGCAGCGAACCCCCTGCCATGGCCGACAGGGAAATCTCAGCCGCTTCGGTACACAGCTTGGAAGGATTGCGACGACGACGTGGCCAAGGCAGGTCCGGCCAAGTTCACAAGCATGCGCAGCCGATTCTCCGGATGCTACTCCGGCCAGGTGGTCGCAGTGGATGCGGAGAGGGTGAACAATGCCCTGGTAGTCAAGGGCACCATCACCGGCGACATCACTCTGATCATGGACGCCGCCAATGATCAGCGAGCGATCACGATCCAGGCCAAATTCAACAACGTGGTTGGCAGCGGAACACTCTTGACCACGTCTGTAGGCCTGAAGCTCAAGACCAAGGGGCACCCGAACAGTAGTCACTGCCTACCGACACAGACCTCGCCGCCATTCGGCCCGAACCTCCGGGAGAAGTCCCAGGCATCGTGGAACACAAACCCGATCGAGAACTGGGGAATGAGCTCCACGTCGATCGGCGCGGAAGGCAAGGACCTGAAGTCGACCTGCCGGTTCTCCCTTCTCGTCAAGGTTACTCCGATCGCGAGCAAGGCCAAGTACGTCAACCTCTGGACGAAGGCCGGCGTCAGCGATAAAGAGTTCCAGGCCCGCTGCGATTCCGCAGCCTACGTCTACAGCCCTTCCGGCGGCTGCGTGTTCACCTATCGCAAGCCCTACATGGAGATGAGGCGGAACGACGTCAACGACAAGGGGGAGACCTGGGAAGAGCAATATGACCACCTCAAGAAGGCGCTGACCGACCCCAACACTGCTCCTACCTACCCAGCGCTCGGCGGGGTCTCCTTTCCCCACTCGGCCGGCCGAAGCAAAAACATGCCGGGGGGATCTGCCAGTAGGCCGATTCACCGCGTTGTAAGCGACCCGCTCTACGACCTCAACGCAGCTCAACGTAGTTTGTCCGACGCAGTATGCCGCAGGGAGATTTCAAGTACCTGGGTAAGTGACGTCAAGTATGACCCACTGGCCAAAAACTGCGACGAGTACCCGTTCGCTTCAACGGACGAAGGGTCCCTCGGGGCGAACCCTGACTTCAACTTCTCGGTCCTGTTGATCAGGGCCACTCACAACCAAGCTCACGGCCATGTCCTAGGCGCCTGGTACGGAAACAATCGCATTCCGAAGCGAGATGCTTTCTGGATCAAGCTCTCCTGAGATCAGTCGAAGAGGGGTAGGATAGCCACGCCCTACCCCTCTTCAACCTAAGAGGGCAGCTGGTAGACGAGGAGGGCCGGAAGCGTGGAGATTCCTCGAGTCGATTTCAGCTGGATCGCCTCTGGCTGGGAGTTGGGCGACATTTGGTGCCTGACCTTCGTGCGCGGCCTCGATGAGGCAGAGGCGCTACGGCGGATGGGCGTCGCAGAGGAGAGCATCCGGCCCTTGACCTACAGGGAACTGGCTGACGAAGGGCTGTTCCCGCACACGGTTCTCGCTGGGCGCCTTGAGGGTTGGGTTGTGCTCATCGAACGGAACGGCAGCCAGGCGACCGAACCTGACACCATACGTGCGCTGTCCGCCAAGACAGAGCTCATATCCGTACTACGGCACGACTACGCGACCGATCTGTTCGTTTATGCCATCGATGGAGATCGGCTGACCTCCTTCGATCCGAGGAAACCTGCGTGGAGGTACGGCAGCGATCCGGATCGTCTCCTGGACGCGATGGAGGCAGTGGGCATCCACCCGAATCACCTCTCAGGAGTGCATGCCACACCAGAGACAGATGATGAATGGGATACCGGCCCTCAAGCCCCGACAATGAGCGAAGCATTGATGCTCGCAGCCCGCATAACAGGCGTCCTAATGTCACAGGAGGTCTTGAACGCAGTGTTGCTGAGCGGCGTTATCGCTCATGAGGCAGAAGCCCCCTCAGGAGAGGCCGCCGGGCAACGAGAGGCAACATCGCTCAGGACATCCGACTTGTTTGCCGCAATTCGGCAAGCTGACCTGTAGGAGATTGGCCAGCCTGCGCTGACCTAGGGATCCTTGTCGCTAGGTGTACTGACCACAGAGGTTAGGTACGCGGCTGGCAGGTGGGCGACCGCCGAGTGCGGTGTGTGCTCGGTGGTGATTGTAGGTGTGGAGCCAGGATCGGAATGCTTGGCGGCGTTCGGTTTCGCTGGTGTAGGGCTGGGCGTAGGCCCACTCGTCGGCCAGGGTGCGGTGGAAGCGTTCGACTTTGCCGTTGGTCTGGGGCCGGTAGGGGCGGGTGCGTTTGTGGGTGATGCCCAGACCGGTGAGGGTGTCTCGCCACAGGTGGGACTTGTAGCAGGCGCCGTTGAGTTCCTAATGGATGTCAAGTCGGTGGGGCCGTAGCGTGTTGGATGGACGGTGAATCGCCCCGAATTTGATGGAGACCTCAGCGGTTGATTGCGATGGGTTCGTTGGGGTGGTGTTGAGCGTAGTAGAGACCTTCGAACTCCTCTGGTGGTAGGTGACCGATCGCTGAGTGCAGGCGGGTGGCGTTGAACCAGGCGACCCATTCGGCGGTGGCAAGCTCGACCGTCGGCCAGGCTGCGCCAGGGGCCTCGGGGCTTGATCAACTCGGTCTTGTAGAGGCCGATCTGCGATTCCATCAGGGCGTTGTCGAGCGCGTCGCCGACGGTGCCGATGGAGGCGTCGATCCCGGCCGCCAGCAGGTGCGTGGTGAACCGGAAAGACGTGTACTGCTCGGGTTCAAGGAGTCGTTGCAACACTGCTTGTCAGTGAGCATAGATGTTCGTTGAACGCCTCGGCGGGA
>NZ_JBEYTJ010000097.1:0-3149 GCF_040642995.1 Nonomuraea sp. NPDC047529
GCCGATCCGCCAGGCAGCGCCCGGCGCGGGGCGCGCCGGGCGCTCTTGATACCCCCTTCATGGCCGTTGACCTGCGTGTTCCTGCTCAGGCCGGAACTGGTGACACCCCTGGGCCCGGTGGGATGAACTGGCTCTGCCCTCATCACTACCGCGATCAGTTTTGTCTGGGTGGCGAATCGGGGTTCCAGACAATCCATCGGCCGCCAAGGCTGGGCCCTGCCCGTCGTTACCTGCTCGGCGGGCCGACCTTTCACGGCCTGGGCCAGCTCAGGCAACTAACGAGGAGATCTCATGCGGAGAAGATTGATCTCGGCTGCCGTCGCCGCCATTTCTCTGGCAGGGCTGGCGTTCACATCGCCTGCCAGCGCGGCAAGCCTTCCCGATCGCATGTACGGCTGCGCACGAGGGGACTTCTGCATGTACTCGACAGAGGTCATCTCCGCAGCAACGAAGATCAGCATCGGCCGGGGCGAAAACTGGTCGTCCCTCGCGTCCGACAGCCCGTACAAGGGCGTCCGATCCTTCTTCAACTACGGCTGGCCCGACACCTATGACCGCGTTGCGGTCTCGTTCCTCCTTCCGAACCAGGGCGGTTACAGCTTCAGGTGCGTTCCCCGCGCCGAGGAAGGCAACCTCCCGCTGGGACACAAGACGGTCAGCGTGCCCGTGACTGTCATCCACATTGAGTGGGTCAAGGCCGAGACGTGCACCGGGCCGTGATTTCTGGCGGGTTCCCGTTTGCGTTCGTCAGCCGCACGCCTGGCCGGCCGATCCGCTAGGCAGCGCCTGGCGCGCCTCGCGCCGGGCGCTTCTTGACCGGCCCGAGCATCTGGTGGCCGTCACGGCGCGCTCAAATCGGCAGAAGGCGGACAAATACCCGGCCCAGTGGATGCCGATCGAGCAGGTCCACTGCCGGTACATCGCCGAATGGGCCGCGGTCAAGCGCCGGTGGGAACTGACCGTCGATGAGCAGGAGAAGGCCACGCTGACCGCCGAGGCCGCCAAGTGCCCCAACAGTCCCCTCACAGGCTCAACTTGATCGGGCCTTGATCAGCGCCGCCGGACGGCAGGGATTGAAGCGAACCGGCAGCCGCCTGCCCTGATTGCGTCTTCCTGAATCGGCCAGCGGGGCAGGCCTGATCGGCCGTCAACAACGCGCCCCCGCCCGGTCCTGGCGGATCAGGCGGGGGCGCTTCGTGTTGTCATGGCCGCCCGTGTGAGCGGCAGGCGTTCAGCCGCTGTCCAGGCCGCTGTCCATGCCTCTGTCTAGGCCGCTGGTCAGGCTCGCTTCCACCGCCACTGGTGGTTGCTGTACTCGCTGCACTTGTACCTGCGGTTCGTGCCTTGGGTGTACCCGTACTTGTTGCGTGCCGCCTTGGGGCAGTAAGCGCCGGGCGTGACGCATGCCCAGTGCGTCCCGGCCTGCCGGTAGCAGGACGTGGCGGCGGCGTTCACGCGCACAGCGGCAGAGGCGGGCACGGCGGCTACGGCGGGGACGACCAAAGCGGAGCCGGCCAGGAGGGTGGACACGAGCAGGCGTCTGAGCACAGAGACTCCTAGGGGGATGGATCGTGACAAGGGTGAGACGCCACGGGCCCGCAGATAGTTGTCACGCTCGGCTGATCGGGCAGGCCACTCCGAACGGGGGAGGCGCCGCCCCAGGTCATGTTGCACTGCCTGGCGGACGGTGAACGGAACCGGCCAGGAGCCACACGTCTGGCCAGCCGATCCACCACGCCAGCGCGGCTCGCGCCGGGCGCTCTTGGTGCCCAACATGCGCGCCCCAGGGAGCTCAGAGGTGACGTCGTCCACGCCATAGTCCATGCAGCGCCAGAGCCAGCCCTATGACCGCCAAGGCCGCATCGACTGGAGGCCACATCGTTGGGATCAGCCACACCAGCACCCCGACGGCGACGCCCAAGAGGAGGCAGGCCAGTGCGGTGATCACATACTGCGACACGAAGAGGCCGGGGCCGCGCTCCGCAGGGCGGCAGGGGCGGGGCTTGCGGAGCGCTGTCCTGTCCTCCACGGGGGATTGGTAGATGGCGAACAGGGCCATGGCGCCCAGGGCGAGGTAGGGCATCATCGGTGGGCGTGTTCCTTCCCGTGGTTGTGACGCCTCGCGGGCACTCCTGCGCCATGCCCGGTGACGGGTGGCGGCGTGGGTGGGCCTCGCTGGCGTGGTCCTCGCAGTCGGGGACGTGTTCCCAGCATGGAGATGTGGCTAGGGGCGTTTCCGATCTCGGCCAAGGTCTTCCACAGCGAGCGCGCATCGTTCCATCTGGCTACGTTCGCTGACAGAC
This sequence comes from Nonomuraea sp. NPDC047529, assembly GCF_040642995.1. Classification (NCBI taxonomy): domain Bacteria; kingdom Bacillati; phylum Actinomycetota; class Actinomycetes; order Streptosporangiales; family Streptosporangiaceae; genus Nonomuraea; species Nonomuraea sp. NPDC047529. Next base: position 2,304 of record NZ_JBEYTJ010000097.1, read on the forward strand.
GTTGACGCTTCACACCAGGTGCGGGGGCACTTCCGCAGACCGGGTTTTACGTTTTCTTCCGCTCTGGGATGCTCGACGCATCATGAGCTCACCCGCCGTACCCGCAGCCGTCCCCCCGGGCGCTGACGACGCTGCTGCCATGGCCTTGGCCGCGTTGCGCGATCAGTTGAGCCATGCGCACCTGCACAGCGGCGCGCCGAGCTTTCGCGAGATCGAACGCCGTACCGGTAAAGCCTTGAGCCACACCACCGCCAGGGCGGTGCTGCGATGCGAGAAGCTTCCCCGTTGGGGGCAAGTCGAGCTCGTGGCAGAAGCGCTGGAAGCCGACCCGGAGGACTTCAAGCCGCTGTGGGTGACGGCCCGCGCCGCCGCACTTGCTCGCAGTTCTCCTCCGCGCCCCGATGGCGACTCGCCCAGGACACATCGCCAGCCATCGGCATCTGCCCAGCAGGTCGGTGAGCCCCTCACCGGCCATCAGGGATTCGTCTACGCGGTTGCCTTCCACCCCGACGGCCACCTGCTGGCCACCGGCGGCTACGACGGCACCGCGCGGCTGTGGGATCGTCGTACCGGCTGGCAGGTCGGCGATGCCCTCACTGGCCACGCGGCAGGCGTCGGCGTGGTTGCCTTCCACCCTGACGGCCACTTGCTGGCCACCGCCGGTGACGACGGCACCGTCCGGCTGTGGGATCCCGGCACCGGCCAACCGGTCGGCGCCCCCCTCACCGGCCACCAGGGATTCGTTGCGGTCGCCTTCCACCCTGACGGCCACCTGCTGGCCACCGCCGGTGACGACGGCACCGTCCGGCTGTGGGATCCCGGCACCGGCCAACCGGTCGGCGCCCC
>NZ_JBEYTJ010000098.1:0-2848 GCF_040642995.1 Nonomuraea sp. NPDC047529
TGAGGGTGTTGAGGATGGGGTTGAGGTGGGGTGAGTGGAAGGCGTGGGAGACGGTGAGGGTGTGGGTTTTGCGTCCTTGTTGGGTGAAGTGGTGGGTGATGGTGTTGACGTCGTGGGTGGTGCCGGAGATGACGGTGGTGTTGGGGGTGTTGATGGCGGCGATGGTGACGTTGGGGGTGAGGTGGGGGGTGATTTCTTGGGGGGTGGCGTGGATGGCGGTCATGGTGCCGTTGGTGGGGAGGTTGTGCATGAGGCGGGCGCGGGTGGTGATGAGGGTGGCGGCGTCGGTGAGGGTGAGGATGCCGGCGGTGTGGGCGGCGGTGATTTCGCCGAGGGAGTGTCCGGCGAGGTAGTGGGGGTGGATGTTCCAGCTGGTGAGGAGGTGGTGGAGGGCGGTTTGGAGGGCGAAGAGGGCGGGTTGGGTGTAGAGGGTTTGGTTGAGGAGTTGGGCGTGGGGGGTGTGGGGTTTGGCCCACATGATGTGTTGGAGGGGGTGTTCGAGGTGGGGGTTGAGGGCTTGGAAGGCTTGGTCGAGGGCGTTGGCGAAGGTGGGGAAGGTGGTGTAGAGGTTGTGGCCCATTCCGGGGTGTTGGGTGCCTTGGCCTGAGTAGAGGAAGGCGGTTTTGCCGGGGCGTGTTCGTCCGGTGATGAGGTTTGCGCCTGGGGTGAAGGGCCGGTTTGTGTTTGTGGGTGGTTCGGTGTTGGTGGGGTTGGCGAGGTGGTGGAGGGTTTGGTGGAGGTCTTGGTGGGTGTGGGCGAGGATGACGGCGCGGTGTTCGTGGTGGGTGCGGGTGGTGGTGGTTTGGAGGGCGATGTCGTGGAGGGTGAGGTGGGGGTGGTTGGTGAGGTGTTGGTGGAGGCGGGTGGCTTGGGCTGTGAGGGCTTGGGGGTCTCGGGCGGACAGGGTGATGGGGAGGAGGGGTAGTTCGGTGTGTGGGTTTGGTTGATCTTCGGGGGGCGGGGTGGTGTGGGGGGTGGGGGCTTGTTCGATGATGATGTGGGCGTTGGTGCCGCTGATGCCGAAGGAGGAGATGCCGGCGCGTCGTGGCCGGTTGGGGTGGTGGGGCCAGGGTTGGGGTTGGTGGAGGAGGCGTAGTTGGCCTTGTTGCCAGTCGACGTGGGTGGTGGGTGTGTCGGCGTGCAGGGTTTGGGGGAGTAGTTGGTGTTGGGCGGCCATGAGCATTTTGATCACACCCGCCACACCCGCGGCTGCCTGCGAATGCCCGAAGTTCGACTTGATCGACCCCAGCCACAGCGGATCCGCGGGGTCCCGATCGCGTCCGTAAGCGGCAAGCAACGCCTGAGCTTCGATGGGGTCGCCGAGTGTGGTGCCGGTGCCGTGGGCTTCGACCGCGTCGATGTCGCGGGCGGTCAGTCCGGCGTTGGCCAGGGCTTGGCGGATCACCCGTTCCTGGGAGGGGCCGTTCGGTGCCGACAGTCCGTTGCTCGCGCCGTCCTGGTTGACCGCTGATCCCCGGATCACGCCCACTATCTGGTGGCCGTTGGCCTGGGCGTCGGCCAGTCGTTCCAGCAGCAGGACGCCGACGCCTTCGGAGAACACGGTGCCGTCGGCGTCGTCGGAGAACGGCTTGCAGCGGCCGTCTCGTGCCAGTCCTCGCTGGCGGCTGAAGTCGACCAGGAGGTCGGGGGTGGCCATGACGGTCACGCCGCCTGCCAGCGCCAGGGTGCTCTCACCCCGCCGCAGAGACTCACAAGCCAGATGGATGGCTACCAGGGAAGACGAACAGGCGGTGTCAACGGTCAGCGCCGGCCCTTCCAGCCCGAGGGCATACGCCACCCGCCCCGACATGACCGAACCAGCGTTTCCGGTCTGCAGGTACCCCTCGATTTCGTCGGGATATGCTCCATGTCCTGCGCCGTATCCGGTGTGTGTTCCGCCGATGAACACCCCGGTCAGGCTGCCCTTCAACGTGTCGGGATCGATTCCGGCCCGTTCCAGGACCTCCCAGGAGGTCTCCAGCAGCACCCGCTGCTGCGGGTCGATCGCGATCGCCTCGCGTGGGGAGATTCCGAAGAAGCCGGCGTCGAACCCGGCCGCGTCTCGCAGGAACCCGCCCTGCCGCAGATATGTGGTGCCCGGTGTGTCCGGGTCCGGGTCAAACAGCCGTTCCAGGTCCCAGCCCCGGTCCTCGGGCAGGCCGGTGATGCCCGACCCGCCCCGCACCAGCAGTTGCCACATCTCCTCCGGTGAGGTGATCTCTCCGGGATATCGGCAGGCCATCGCCACCACCGCGATCGGCTCGCCCACTCCTGCCGCGGCCGCTGTGGTCGTGCTGGCTGCGGGCTTGGCGGCCGATGCCGCCTTGGCTTCGTGGGTTTGTGCTGGGCCGGTGCCCACTCGCTGGAACAGGTAGTCGGCCACCGCGGCGGGGGTGGGGTGGTCGAACACCAGCGTGGCCGGTAGTTTCACCCCTGCCGCCCGGCCCAGCCGGTTGCGGAGCTCGACCGAGGTGAGCGAGTCGAACCCGAGTTCCTTGAACGGCCGCCCGGCCGCGATCTCTTCCTCCGACCCGTGTCCGAGCACGGCCGCGGCGTGCGAGCGCACGAGCGAGACCAGCACGTGTTCCTGTTCGGCCACCGGCAACCCCGCCAACCGCCGCTGCAATGGTGAATCGCCATCCGCGGCCACCACGTCCTGGACGATGCGGCGTTTGGGGGCGGGTGTCAGGGCTCGCAGGATCGCGGGGACGCCGTCGGGTCGTGTGGCGAGGGCACGTCGGTCGAACGGTAGGGGGATCAGGAAGGGTTCTGGGGTGGCTTGTGCGGTGTCCAGCAGGTTCATGCCGTGGTGGGCGTCCATGGCGGTGAAGCCTGAGCGGGTCAGGCG
>NZ_JBEYTJ010000099.1:0-2810 GCF_040642995.1 Nonomuraea sp. NPDC047529
CGGCCACCACCTGGCCCGGGGGCGCCGCGCGCACGCTGAGCCGCAAGGGCTGCGGGTCGTTCGACATCGGCTGCGAAGGCATCGACGCCTCCTCTTGGGAGGCCCTCTGCCCTGCGCCCGCTCGAGCCTCTTCGAGTGGGCTTGGCGATCTCATGGATGGAGGAGGCTTGTCGATGGGGAGCAAGGGCGTCGCCGGCAGCCGGCCCCCTGGGCCCGTTTCCCCCTTCGCCGCAGGGGTAAGGGGTGTCACGAGTCAGGATCTGATCGCACTGCGGTTGTCGTCGCTCTCGCAAGTCACGCTGATCGCGCCATCGAAGGGACCATGATGTCCAAGGCGCCGTCAGCCGTCCCATTGCCCGTGCCGACCGTCGCGGCCCCTCCGTCGTCTGATGTTCCGACCGCTGTCGACATGTCGCGACGAGGGGGCGGGCGTGCGGCGCGTTCAGGCGGCAGCTCCCTCAGAGGGCAGCCGGCCGCCCCCGGTGACCGGCGATGAGCGGGCGTGACCGGTGAGCGGGATGTTCGGGCCGCCGCCGGAATGCCGAGACCCGCTGCTGACCTGGGCACTGAGTACGTCCGGGCCGGGTGGTGCGGTCGCGTACGATCAGAGCGCATTGCGGAAGGGCGTGAGCGCCCATGCCACCCAGCAGGGGCTGTCGTCGGCTCGGCGGGAAGATTTTGAACTGGCGGTGCACGAAGGTGTGGCCAACGTGTTCGATCATGGTGGTGGATCCGGGCGGGTCCGCCTGTGGCAGGCCGATGGCCTGCTGTGCTGCGAGATCAGCGATCATGGCCCCGGGATCCCGGCCCGCCACTACCAGCAGCGGGCATCGATGCCTGCCCGCGACCGTGACCACGGCCGCGGGCTGTGGCTGATGGCCGAGCTCAGCGACTCGCTCACGGTGACCACCGGCCCGGCCGGCACGACCGTCGTCATCGTCGTCCGTCTGCGGGACTGACTTTCCCGCCACCGAACGCGTGATCAGGGTGTGGGGTCCTCGCGGGCGGGCTGTCGGGTCCGGCCGCCTTCGTTGTCCCAACCGGCCAGGCGCTGCTCCTCCTCGGCGGCGGTGTCGGCGGGACCGTCGTGGTCTGCGGCGGTGAGGATGTCGCCGGAGCGGGTGCGGCCTCGGCATCGGGTGGCCAGGTCGAGTGCCTTCTCGGCGGCTGCGGGTGTGGTGTCGGGTGGGATGACGAGCAGGTTGATGTGTTCGATCCCCGGGATGATGAGGTTGATCAGGTGGGGGTCGATGGTGCGGAACCAGCCCACTCTGACCTGGCGGCCGGGGGCGGCGATGCGATGCGGGATGTTGTGCCAGGTGTCGACGTGCAGGCCGACGCGCAGGACCCGCCGCTCCAGCCGCTGGTCGATGGCGGCGATCAGTGCGGGCAGTTCCGCGCCGGCGTCGTAGCCGGCGGGCCACCACGCGCCGTCCACCGCGCCTCGACGTGCGAGGTCGGGATCGAGGCTGAGCCGCACCTCCTCGGAGCCGGTCATGGGGAGGGCTCGCGGCGTCGTGCGGCCAGGCGCGCCGGGGTCGGCCAGCGTACGTCGCGGGCCCAGCCGAGCCGCTCCAGCAGTCGGATCAGCCGGGCGGAGAGGTCGATCTGGCCGGGCAGCACGCCGTGGCGGGCGCAGGTGGGGTCGGCGTGGTGGCCGTTGTGCCAGCTCTCGCCGAATGACAGGAGAGCTAGTGGCCAGAAGTTCGCGGCCTGGTCTCCGGCGCGGGTCATCAGCGGCCGTTCGCCGAAGACGTGGCAGATGGAGTTGATCGACCAGGTGACGTGGTGCAGCAGCGCGATCCGTACCAGAGCGCCCCAGAAGAATGCGGTCAGCGCGCCGCGCCAGGTGCCGGTGACCAGCAGGCCGATCGCGGGCGGCAGCAGCAGCGAGGCTGCCACCAGCGGTCCGAACAACCGGTCCACCCGGCCGATGCCGGCGTCGTTGAGCAGGTCCTTGGCGAAACGTTTCCGATTGGTGAGGTCACGCCCGAACATCCAGCCGACATGTGCGAACAGCAGCCCCTTGGCCAGGCCGCGCACGCTGCTGCCGTAACGCCAGGGCGAGTGCGGGTCGCCGTCACGGTCGGCGAAGGCGTGATGGCGCCGGTGGTCGGCCACCCACTGGATGACCGAGCCTTGCACCGCCAGGGACCCGGCTACGGCCAGACCGATCCGCAGCCACCGCTCCGCCTTGAACGCGCCATGGGTGAGATGGCGGTGAAAGCCCACCGTGACGCCGAGCCCGGTCAGTACGTAAGCCGAGGCGGCTATCGCCACGTCGGTCCAGCTCAGCCCCCACCCCCAGGCCACCGGCACGGCGGCGGCCAGCGCCGCGAACGGCACCAGCACGAACACCCACAACGCGACCATCGCCGCGAACGGTTTACGGCCGCCGATGAGCGGTGCCGCGCCGGCCCGCTCGATGACACCTGTTCCTGACGAAGCCATGCCAGCTTCCTCCCCCACACGGCAGCGTCCTCTCGCCCCCCTAGACAGCAATTCACCTGCCCACACGCACGGAAGCCACACCCGTGGTCGATGCCAAGCTTCAGACGGGCGGGGGACGTCCCGCCGCCAACGGATTGGGCGCGCCCGTCCCGCATGAGGCCGCCACGGCCCGGACACCACCCGCGCCCGCCTCCGAGCCCGTCAATCCTTCTGTCCGGGTTCCTTCCCACGAGGCGCCGTCTGCTCCGGTGGTTCCGGGGCCGCTCCCGCCGGGAGGGCGAGCGGGTCGCCTTTGAAGAGTTCGGGCACGGCCCGGTAGAGGATGGCGGTGATCGGCACGGCCACGACCGCGCCCGCGA
>NZ_JBEYTJ010000100.1:0-2677 GCF_040642995.1 Nonomuraea sp. NPDC047529
ACCGAGAGCCCTGGCCCCTTGAAACTACGAGGAGGCCGGGGGCTCTCTCGGTGCGTAGCTCTCTCGCCCCGGCGGGAGCCCTAACTTTCCCGACAGGCTCACACGCGCACGCGGCGGGTCCGCGGCTTTTCGGCACGGTCTATGCGCGGGCGCGCGGTCGGCGGCCACCGTGACGCAACTACCAAAGGACTCGGCGTTTATCGCAGTGGCGGAGAGCAGGTGAGCTGGTGCGGACGATGTCCCATCGCCGCCCAGTCGTTCGACCGGGGGCTTCCCGACGCCCCTAGTAGCAATCAGGTCCCGGTGAGGCGAAGCCGCGGCTTCTCGTTCCCCGCCGTATGTTCGGATTCGGACAAGGCGGTGGACTGAGGGGCCGGAACAGTGAAGTGTCTCCAGGCACTAGCCCATTGCCTTCTGTCGTCCGGCGTGCCGTTGAGCGCGGTGACGAACGCGTCCACCATGTCGAGCCTTTTGGGCACGGTTGAAGCCTTCAGCATGTTGCGGAAGGTGGTGTGGGACACCTGCCATCCGCACGCCTGGGCCATGTCCCTAAGGCTCGGATTACGAGCCCACACCCGGTAGCGTCTCATCGCGTCCACGAACTCTGCTTCGGTCTTGGCCTTAAGCGGGTCAGGCTTCGAATTGTGGCCGGGGGCGTCCTCGATGGCGATCCGGGGAGTCGGCTGAATCCTCCGCATCGCCTCGGTTCTGGCGGCCATCTGTGCCTGGAGCTCGCGTTCGCGCGCCTGTGCCTCGCGCTCCCGTTCCCGAGCCTTCGCTCGATTCTCCTCAAGCCGTAGGCGGCGTAGACGCTCGTTGAAGTCCCGCCAGGTACTTTCATACTCGCGGAACTCGAGCAGTTGGGCGTAGAGCGCGTCGAGTTTCTCGCGGCTTTGGACTCCACAGGCGATGAGGAAGCGAGGCAGGAGCGGGGTGTCCGGGTCACCCATCACTGAGATCAGCCGATGAAGATCGTCTTCTGAGCAATTCGCTTGTAGGGCGAGCTGAGGCAGGGGCCGGTTTGCGTCGTGAGCGATGCCGGCCAGCGTGACCATGAGGCGGGCCCGCGCTCCCCTCGTCTTGGCCGAAAGCTCGTTCGCCTGCCTGTGGACGAAGTCGAGTTCAGTCTCTCCGCGGGGCCGTTCCGGGACTCCGTCGGCGGACGGTTCGGCGAGAGGTGTCACGCCCATCGCGGCCCTCCGCGGCCGTCGTCGTGGTGTTGGGGCAGGCGACGGATGATCTCGTGCCCGCCTACACACACGACGATGCTCATTGCCAGAGCATGACTCGGATCGTGGCCTTGGCCCACCAGCGCCACGAAGGTGGTGGTGAGGACGGAGAGCATGCCCAGGTGGAACCTGGGATCTTGAGAGGGCTTGTCGTCCGGCCCTTCCTCAGGCATGGAAAGACTGCGGAGTCTGGCGTTGTTCATACGGCTCCTTGTGTGCCCAGGGGCCTTTTCGAGGCCCCTGGGGCGTGACATGGACGGGACTTCCTCGCTTTCCGTCGGGGTGGAGCCCAACGGAGGGTAAAGCGATAAGCCATATCATGCCGTATCGAACTGACTACCGCCACGCACTACGTGAGCGCATGGCCCTAGGCGGTAGGTGATGAAGCATCTGCGACAAATCGACTCCGTCTAGGAACGTTCAACTCCGGAGATGACTGTAAACGAACGTAAACTGCTGTAAAGGGACGTTCAGGAACGGCATTCTGATTCGCTAAAGATGCGTTCGATCAGGTGTAATTGAGCAGCGTCATTGGCGCAAAGTTCCTGCGGCTTGATCTTGTGACATGGACGGGCAGCGGAACAGAGGTGAGTCCAGTGGAGTGGATCTCACCATCGAGGGGGCCGGGAGTCATACTCTCGGTCCCCTTCCTGTGTGCCCGCACAGCGGACGCGGCTCCGGTGGAACATGGAAACGGCAGTCATCCGCCAAGGCGCTGACGGCTACTTCTGCATTCGCTGGGGTCACGGAGACGCGGGGTGCGGGAGTCGGCGGGCCTGTGCAGCATCGCCATCGGATGCGCTGGCGGCAAACACCGCGCATGCGGTCTGGTCGAGATCCTGGCCACCCGCCTGCGCGAGCACGGTCAGATGGTCGACGTCGACCACCGGCACGCACACCTGCCCCGGGTGCTGACCCAGTAGAGCGTCCAGAGCCGTCCCTACCGGTCCCAGACGCCTCCGTCATCCATCGTGGCGGTGACGGTGAGCCGTCCAGGCTTCGACATAGCGCCCCCCTGGGCTTGAGAAGGCAGTGGGGGCCACGATGCCGGCCAGGGTGATCATGACCATCGCGGGCGGCGGGATCCCGCTCGGCGGCCACGCCAGCGTGGAGGCGTTGATGTGCATGCCACACGAGTGGTTGCCCTCGAAGGACGTCACGACGTCCATCGCTGTCCGTTGTGTCATTTCTGGCGATCTCTATCCGGAACGTTGCGCTCCGTGCCCCTTTGGTCGCCAAAATGGATCTTGTTGCTTGATCTTCTGAAAGTTACGCTCTGCCTGTTTCGCAAGATGCTCCGAGCCGCACGCGCTGGGTATCTGTCCCCTTTGTCGGGTGGGTGGAGTGACGTCTGGCGTCCGCAGGGCCGCCCCTCGTTGGTTCGGAGTGTGACGGCGTATGCGCCGGAATTCGTCATGGGCTCGTTCACCTCGGCTGCTCGCCGGCGT
>NZ_JBEYTJ010000101.1:0-2675 GCF_040642995.1 Nonomuraea sp. NPDC047529
TTGAGGGGATCCCAAGTAGCACGGGGCCCGAGAAATCCTGTGTGAATCTGCCAGGACCACCTGGTAAGCCTAAATACTCCCTGATGACCGATAGTGCACGAGTACCGTGAGGGAAAGGTGAAAAGTGCCCCGGTGAGGGGTCGTGAAATAGTACCTGAAACCGTGTGCCTACAAGCCGTAGGAGCGTACAAGGATTTCGGTCCTTGTGTGATGTGACTGCGTGCCTTTTGAAGAATGAGCCTGCGAGTTATGGTGTGTGGCGAGGTTAACCCGTGTGGGGTAGCCGTAGCGAAAGCGAGTCTGAATAGGGCGTTTGAGTCGCATGCTGTAGACCCGAAGCGGAGTGATCTACGCATGGGCAGGTTGAAGCTCAGGTAAGACTGGGTGGAGGACCGAACCCACCAGGGTTGAAAACCTGGGGGATGACCTGTGTGTAGGGGTGAAAGGCCAATCAAACTCCGTGATAGCTGGTTCTCCCCGAAATGCATTTAGGTGCAGCGTCACGTGTTTCTTACCGGAGGTAGAGCTACTGGATGGCCGATGGGCCCGACAAGGTTACTGACGTCAGCCAAACTCCGAATGCCGGTAAGTGAGAGCGTGGCAGTGAGACTGCGGGCGATAAGGTTCGTAGTCGAGAGGGAAACAGCCCAGATCACCGACTAAGGCCCCTAAGCGTGTGCTAAGTGGGAAAGGATGTGGAGTCGCAGAGACAACCAGGAGGTTGGCTTAGAAGCAGCCACCCTTGAAAGAGTGCGTAATAGCTCACTGGTCAAGTGATTCTGCGCCGACAATGTAGCGGGGCTCAAGCACACCGCCGAAGTCGTGGCATTCAGTCCTATGCGGGCTGGATGGGTAGGGGAGCGTCGTGCAGCCGGCGAAGCAGCAGAGTGATCTAGTTGTGGAGGCTGTGCGAGTGAGAATGCAGGCATGAGTAGCGAATCGAGGGTGAGAAACCCTCGCGCCGGATGACCAAGGGTTCCTGGGGCAGGCTAATCCGCCCAGGGTAAGTCGGGACCTAAGGCGAGGCCGACAGGCGTAGTCGATGGACAACGGGTTGATATTCCCGTACCCGCTTTAACGCGCCCATATCGAACCTCGTGATGCTAAGAGTCCTTAGCTCGCCTAAAGCCTTCGGGCTTGGGGTCAGAGTGAACGCTCGATCCGATCGGGTAGTAGGTAAGCGATGGGGTGACGCAGGAAGGTAGTCCAGCCCAGGCGATGGTTGTTCCTGGGGTAAGCATGTAGGGAGTGAGGTAGGCAAATCCGCCTCGCATATATCCTGAGATGTGATGCCGAGCCGATTGTGGTGAAGTGGATGATCCTATGCTGCCGAGAAAAGCCTCTAGCGAGTGTTGTGGCGGCCCGTACCCTAAACCGACTCAGGTGGTCAGGTAGAGAATACTAAGGCGATCGGGTGAACTGTGGTTAAGGAACTCGGCAAATTGCCCCCGTAACTTCGGGAGAAGGGGGACCTCTGCTGGTGATGAGTCTTGCACTCGGAGCTGGTGGGGGTCGCAGTGGCCAGGGGGAAGCGACTGTTTACTAAAAACACAGGTCCGTGCGAAGTCGTAAGACGATGTATACGGACTGACGCCTGCCCGGTGCCGGAACGTTAAGGGGACCGCTTAGTTGTGGTGACACAGCGAAGGTGAGAACTTAAGCGCCGGTAAACGGCGGTGGTAACTATAACCATCCTAAGGTAGCGAAATTCCTTGTCGGGTAAGTTCCGACCTGCACGAATGGCGTAACGACTTCCCCGCTGTCTCAACCGCAGACCCGGCGAAATTGCACTACGAGTAAAGATGCTCGTTACGCGCAGCAGGACGGAAAGACCCCGGGACCTTCACTACAGCTTGACATTGGCGTTTGGAACGTCTTGTGTAGGATAGGTGGGAGACTGGGAAGCTCGGACGCTAGTTCGGGTGGAGTCATTGGTGAAATACCACTCTGGTCGTTTTGAACGTCTAACTCTGGTCCGTGATCCGGATCGGGGACAGTGTCTGGTGGGTAGTTTAACTGGGGCGGTTGCCTCCTAAAAGGTAACGGAGGCGCCCAAAGGTTCCCTCAGCCTGGTTGGCAATCAGGTGTTGAGTGTAAGTGCACAAGGGAGCTTGACTGTGAGACTGACGGGTCGAGCAGGAGCGAAAGCTGGGACTAGTGATCCGGCATCGGCATGTGGAAGCGGTGTCGCTCAACGGCTAAAAGGTACCCCGGGGATAACAGGCTGATCTTCCCCAAGAGTCCATATCGACGGGATGGTTTGGCACCTCGATGTCGGCTCGTCGCATCCTGGGGCTGGAGTAGGTCCCAAGGGTTGGGCTGTTCGCCCATTAAAGCGGTACGCGAGCTGGGTTTAGAACGTCGCGAGACAGTTCGGTCCCTATCCGCTGCGCGCGCAGGAGACTTGAAAGGAGCTGTCCCTAGTACGAGAGGACCGGGACGGACGAACCTCTGGTGTGCCAGTTGTACCGCCAGGTGCACGGCTGGTTGGCTACGTTCGGAAGGGATAACCGCTGAAAGCATCTAAGCGGGAAGCTCGCCTTGAGATGAGGTCTCCCACCACGTGAGTGGGTAAGGCTCCCGGTAGACGACCGGGTTGATAGGCCGGAGGTGGAAGCACAGTAATGTGTGGAGCTGACCGGTACTAATAGGCCGAGGACTTGACCTCAAAGCAT
>NZ_JBEYTJ010000102.1:0-2522 GCF_040642995.1 Nonomuraea sp. NPDC047529
GCCTTACCGCCCAGCGGCTGCTGCGTGATCATGGAGTACGGGCCGGTCGACCGGGCGTGGATCTTGTCGTCGACCAGGTGCAGCAGCTTGAGGATGTAGATGTAACCGACCGAGATCGGGTACGGGAACGGCTCACCGGAACGACCGTCGAACAGCCGCGCCTTGCCGCTCTGCTGCACCATCCGGTCACCGTCACGGTTGGCGACGGTGTTGCCCAGCAGCCCGACGATCTCCTCCTCGTGCGCGCCGTCGAAGACCGGGGTGGCCATGTTGGTACGCGGGGCGACCTTCTCGAAGCCCTTGTCCCTCAGCCGCTCGGCCCACGCCTCGGCGATGCCCGAGATGTCCCAGCCACGCGCGGCGATCCACCCCAGGTGGGTCTCCAGCACCTGACCGACGTTCATCCGGCCGGGCACGCCCAGCGGGTTGAGGATGATGTCGACCGGGGTGCCGTCCTCAAGGAACGGCATGTCCTCGACCGGCAGGATCTTGGAGATGACACCCTTGTTGCCGTGCCGGCCGGCCAGCTTGTCGCCGTCGGTGATCTTACGCTTCTGGGCCACGTAGACGCGGACCAGCTCGTTGACGCCCGGCGGGAGCTCGTCGCCCTCGTCGCGGCTGAACACGCGCACGCCGATGACCTTGCCCTGCTCGCCGTGCGGCACCTTCAGCGAGGTGTCACGGACCTCACGGGCCTTCTCACCGAAGATGGCGCGCAGCAGCCGCTCCTCCGGGGTCAGCTCGGTCTCGCCCTTCGGGGTGACCTTGCCGACCAGGATGTCGCCGGGCACGACCTCGGCGCCGATCCGGATGATGCCGCGCTCGTCGAGGTCGGCCAGGACCTCTTCCGACACGTTGGGGATGTCCCGGGTGATCTCCTCGGGGCCCAGCTTGGTGTCGCGGGCGTCGACCTCGTGCTCCTCGATGTGGATCGAGGAAAGGACGTCGTCCTGGACGAGACGCTGGGACAGGATGATCGCGTCTTCGTAGTTGTGGCCCTCCCACGGCATGAACGCCACGAGCAGGTTCTTGCCGAGCGCCATCTCACCGTTGTCGGTGCAGGGGCCGTCGGCGATGACCTGGTTGACCTCGACCCGGTCGCCCTCGGCGACGATGGGCTTCTGGTTGAAGGAGGTGCCCTGGTTGGAGCGCTTGAACTTGGCGACCCGGTACGTCGTCCGCGTGCCGTCGTCGTTCATGACGGTGACGTAGTCGGCGGAGACCTCCTCGACCACACCGGCCTTCTCGGCGCTGATGACGTCGCCGGCGTCGGTCGCGGCACGGTACTCCATGCCGGTGCCGACCAGCGGCGCCTCGCTCTTGAGCAGCGGCACCGACTGGCGCTGCATGTTGGAGCCCATGAGCGCGCGGTTGGCGTCGTCGTGCTCCAGGAACGGGATCATCGCGGTGGCCACCGACACCATCTGGCGCGGCGACACGTCGATGTAGTCGACTTCCTCGGCACGGGCGAGCTCGGTCTCACCGCCCTTGGTACGGACCAGGACGCGGGGCTCGGCGAACGAACCGTCGGAGTTGAGCGTCGTGTTGGCCTGCGCCTTGACGTAGCGGTCTTCCTCGTCGGCCGTCAGGTAGTCGATCTGCTCGGTCACCTTGCCGTCGACGACCTTGCGGTAAGGCGTCTCGACGAAGCCGAAGGCGTTGATCCGGCCGTAGGAGGCCAGCGAGCCGATCAGACCGATGTTCGGGCCTTCAGGGGTCTCGATCGGGCACATCCGGCCGTAGTGGGACGGGTGCACGTCACGGACCTCGAAGCCGGCCCGCTCACGGGACAGACCACCGGGGCCGAGCGCGGACAGACGCCGCTTGTGCGTCAGGCCGGCCAGCGGGTTGGTCTGGTCCATGAACTGCGACAGCTGCGAGGTGCCGAAGAACTCCTTGATGGAGGCCACGACGGGACGGATGTTGATCAGGGTCTGCGGCGTGATCGCCTCGACGTCCTGGGTGGTCATCCGCTCGCGGACGACGCGCTCCATGCGGGCCAGGCCCAGCCGGACCTGGTTCTGGATGAGCTCGCCGACGCTGCGCAGGCGGCGGTTGCCGAAGTGGTCGATGTCGTCGACCTCGACGATCACCTCACCGTTGGCGCCCGGCATCGACTCTTCGCCCGCGTGCAGGCGGACGATGTACTCGATGGTGGCGACGATGTCCTCTTCGGTCAGCGTGCCCTGCGTGATCTCGGAGTCGACCCCGAGCTTCTTGTTGATCTTGTAGCGGCCCACCTTGGCCAGGTCGTACCGCTTGGGATTGAAGTACAGGTTCTCCAGCAGGGTCTGCGCCGACTCCTTGGTCGGCGGCTCACCCGGCCGCAGCTTGCGGTAGATGTCCAGCAGCGCGTCATCCTGACCGGCCGTGTGGTCCTTCTCCAGCGTCGCCCGCATCGACTCGTACTGGCCGAACCGCTCGAGAATCTGGTCGTTGGTCCATCCCAGCGCCTTGAGAAGCACGGTGACGGCCTGCTTGCGCTTACGGTCGATGCGCACACCGACGCTGTCGCGCTTGTC
>NZ_JBEYTJ010000103.1:0-2393 GCF_040642995.1 Nonomuraea sp. NPDC047529
CCGGCCGGCGCGCCGAGGCGCGGGCCCCCATCCAGCGCATCCGCGGCCTGCTCGCCGACGACTTCGGCGGCGACCCCGGACCGCACCTCCAGGCGGCCCATCTGGCGGTCCTACGCGGCGACCTCCCCGGCCCCCACCGGCCGCCGGGGCCGTTCGGGGCATCCGCGGCATCCGCGGCGTCCGGGCCCTCTGGGGCGTCGGGGGTGTCGCTTGCTCGGCCGTCGCGTGGGAACCTCGATGTTCCGCTCACCAGCTTCGTGGGCCGTGACCAGGACGTGCGCCGCGTGATCGGCCTGCTCGGCCGCGCCCGGCTGGTCACGCTGGTCGGCCCTGGAGGCGCGGGCAAGACCCGGCTGGCCAGCACGGTCGGCCGGCGGCTCACGCCGTCCGGTGGGGTGTGGTTCGTCCCGCTGGCCGCGATCGGCCCGGATGACGTCCCCCGCGTGCTGCTCGACCTGCTCCGGGCGCGCGAGGAGGGCGCGCCCCCGCGCGGGGCGCCGCTGGACCACCTGGCCGAGATCCTCGCGGACGACGACCTGGTCCTGGTGCTGGACAACTGCGAGCACGTGGTCGAGGCCGTCGCCACGCTGTGCGAGTCCCTGCTCGGCCGCTGCCCCCGGCTGCGGGTGCTGGCCACCAGCCGCGAACCCCTGCGCATCGGCGGCGAGACCCTGCACCAGGTGCTCCCGCTGGACCTGCCCGAACCGGGCGCGACGCCGGACCAGGCCCGGTCCAGCGCGGCCGTCCGGCTCTTCCACGACCGCGCCGCCGCCGTGCGGCCCGGCTTCGCCCTGGACGGCGGGGCGCTGGCGGCGACCGTCGAGATCTGCCGCCGCCTCGACGGCCTGCCGCTGGCGATCGAGCTGGCCGCCGCCCGGCTGCGCGCCCTGCCGGTCGAGGCGGTCGCGGCCCGGCTGGACGACCGGTTCCGGCTGCTCACCGGCGGCAGCCGTACGGCGCTGCCGCGCCACCGCACCCTGGCCGCCGCCGTCGCCTGGAGCTGGGACCTGCTCGACCCCGGCGAACGGGCCCTGCTGGAACGCCTGTCGGTCGTCCGCGGCAGCTTCACCGAGGACACGGCGGAGGCGATCGGCACCGCCGGCACGATCGGCGACGCTGGGGCGGTCGGCGGTGCGGGGGACGTGCCGGAGCTGTTGGCGGCGTTGGTCGACAAGTCGCTGCTGCACCCGGCCGACTCCGCCGACCCGGCCGAGCCGCGTTACCGCCTGCTGGAGACCATCCGCGAGTACGGCCTCGACCGGCTGGCCCGGCGCGCCGAGGTCGCCGCCGCGCGAGACCGGCACGCCCGGTTCTTCCTGCGGCTGGCCGAGACCGCCGACCCGTCCCTGCGCACGTCGGACCAGCTTCGCCCGCTCGCCCGCCTGTCCGCCGAACGGGACGACCTGGCGGCCGCCATCCGCTGGACGGCCGAATCCGGCGACGCCGAGCGGGCCGTCCGGTTCGGCGTCGCGCTGAGCTGGTTCTGGCTCCTGCGGGACTTCCCGCCGGAGTCGCTCGACCTGCTCGGCCGGGTGCTCCAGGTCGCCGGGCCGGCCGATCCGCAGTCCCGCGCGCTGGTCGCCGCCGCCCACGCGATGGCCACCACCGAGGCCGCCGTCCCGGAGGAGGCGGACGCGGCCTTCGACCGGATCAGGACGGCCCTGGCCCAGGTCGTCCCCGGCGCCCATCCCATCGTCGAGATGGCCCGTCTGGCGCTCGGCATAGCCGCCAAAGGCGACCACGTCGTACCGGAAGACGGAACGGATCGGTGGAGCCGGTCGCTGGCGCTGCTGGTCGGGGGCGTGCTGGCCATGAACACCGGCCACCTCGACGAGGCGAGGGACGCGCTGGCCCGCGCGCTGGACGGCTTCGAGGAACTCGGCGAGCGGTGGGGCCTGGCGATGACGCTGAGCGCCCTCGGCTCGGCACTGATCCGGTCCGGCGAACCCGCCACCGCCCCCGCCCTGGCCGAACGCGCCACCCGGTACTTCCGCGAGCTCGGCATGCCCGAGCACACCATGGAGAACGAGGTGGCCGCCGCGCTGCACCGGGCCGAGTCCGGCGACGTGGACGGCGGCCGGCGGCGCCTGACCGGCCTCCTGGACCAGGCCGGGCGGAGCGGGTCGGCGGAGTCGCACACCCAGGTGCGCCTGGGCCTGGCCCGGCTGGAGCTGGCCGCCGGACGACCGGCCACGGCCCGCGAACACGCCCTGGCCGGGCTGGCCGCCGCCCCGCCCGGCCGTTCCACCACGCCACCTCTGACCGCGCTGCTGCTGGGCGTACTGGCTCAGGCGGACCTCGCGGAGGGATTGCCCGACCGCGCGGCCCGCCGGCTCGACCATCCGGCGGTGCGCCTGACGCTGACCTGGCACACGCCGGTCGCGGCCGCGACC
>NZ_JBEYTJ010000104.1:0-2345 GCF_040642995.1 Nonomuraea sp. NPDC047529
GGTGCTCGGCCTGCGCCGACCGCGCCAGCCCCAGCACCGCCGCCCCCACCAACTCGCGGCCATCATTCCCGGGACCGGTGTTGCCGGGATCGGTGTTGCCGGGGTCGGCGTTGTGCCCCACCGTGACCACGCCGGTGGTGAGCAGCACCAGCCGGGTCTCGGCCAGCCGCTCACTGGCCAGCCAGCTCCGCAGCACCTCCACCACCCGGTCCAGCTCCACACGCAACCGCGACAGCAGCTCACCATGCTCGTCGTTGGTGTCGTTGGTGTCGTTGGTGTCGTGGGTGTCGTTGGTGTCGTGGGTGTCGTGGGTGTCGTGGGCGGGAGCTCTCATGTCCAGGGACAGGATCACCGTCTCGGCCGTCGGCTCGCCTGCAGCCAGCGCCGTGTTCAATGCCGGTAGGTCGCGGTAGTGGCCCACGACAGTGCCGCCAGCCTCCTGCACCGCCGCCACCACATCACCAGAGGACGGGCCGACCACGATCACTTGGCCCGGTGTCGCGTCCGACACCGCCTCTGATGCTGCAACTGCTGGGTTGCCTGGTATGGGCAGCCATTGCAGCTGATGCAACCCCTCAACCGCAGGCCGCTCACCTGCCCGCAGCCCGCTGGTAGTCAGCCCGTCCGCCGGTAGAGGGCGTGAGATCAGACTCGTCACCACCGCCACCGGGGCACCGCTGCCATCGGCCATCCGGATACTGACACCACCACCGGCATCGGAGGCCGGTTGGACATGCACCCGCAACTGCCGGGCGCCGGAGGCCAGCAGTTCCACCCCGGTCCAAGCGAACGGCAACATCACCCCCGCCCCGCCAGGATTGTCGGCCCCGTTGGTTTGGTCGATGTGGGCGGGCAGACTGGTGGCATGCAAGGCGGCATCCAGCAACGCCGGATGAACCCCGAACCGGGCCGCATCCACACACTCCCGCTCGCCGAGCTCGACCTCGGCGAACACTTCTCCCTCGCGCACCCAGGCCCGCTTCAACCCCCGAAAAGCAGGCCCATACCCGTAACCCTCATCGGCCAGCTTCTGGTAGAAGCCCTCCACCTCCACCGCCCGCGCCCCCACCGGCGGCCACACGTCTAACGCGAAATCAACAGCCGCACCACCACTGCCGTCCACGCCCGCACCAACGCCCACACTGTCGCTTTCGATGTTCGTCGCGCTCGCGGCGTTCATCTCGCTCTGGACCATCACCGCGCTGGCGTGACGCCGCCACCCCTCGCCCAGCCCAGCGCCCGCACCCGTCCCTGTCCCCGTCCCTGTCCCCGTCCCTGCTCCTGCCGGTCGGGCGTAGACGTGCACCTCACGTCGCCCGTCCGCCCCCGCACCGGACACCCGCACCAGCACCTGGGCTGAGGTGTCGGCGTCCAGCACCAACGGCGCCTCCAACGTCAGCTCCTCAACCCGCGAACAGCCGACCCCGTCACCCGCCCGGATCACCAACTCCACGAACCCCGTACCAGGAAAAATCACCGACCCGCCGACAGCGTGATCGGCCAGCCACGGATGAGCAGCCAAAGACAACCGCCCCGTCAACACCAGCCCGCCCTGCTCCGGCACCTCCACCACCGCACCCAAGAACGGATGATCCGCACCCGCCAGCCCCAGCTGATCCGCACCCACCCCCACCGGAAGCTGATCCAGCCAGTAACGGCGACGCTGGAAAGCGTAGGTAGGCAACTCCACACACCCCGCCCCCGCCCCCGCGCCCGCGCCCATCCCGCCCGAGCCCGTCCCCGCGCCCGCACGCGTCCCCGTCCCCGCCGCCGCCTCCGTGTCCGTGTCCGGCTGCTCGGCCAGGACAGAACGCCAGGAGACAGGCAGCCCGCCCACGAACGCCTCGCTCATCGAGCGTATGAACCGGTCCGGGCCGCCCTCACCACGACGCAGCGTCCCCACCACCACACCGGGAACATGAGCGTCATCCAGAATGTCCTGCACCGCCATCGTCAGCACCGGATGCGCGCCCACCTCGACGAAGCCGGTCACCCCATCGGCCAGCAACGCCCGGACCGCCTCCTGGAAACGCACCATGCAACGAGCGTTGGAAAACCAGTACCCGGCATCCATCCCCTCACCGGCCTGCACCCCACCCGTGACCGTCGAATACACCGCCACCCGGCCCGCCCGCGCACTGACCGGCCCGAGCATCTCCAACAGCTCCCCGGCCAGCGGATCCACCATCGCCGAATGCGAGGCGACCGTCGCCTCCAGCACCCGCGCCCGCACCCCACGCGCCCGCCACCGCGCCACCACCTCCCGCACCGCCTCCACCGGCCCCGACACCGCACACGACGCCGGCCCGTTATCGGCCCCCACCTCCACCAGCCCACCCCAGCCG
>NZ_JBEYTJ010000105.1:0-2290 GCF_040642995.1 Nonomuraea sp. NPDC047529
ACCAAGTACACCTCCCGGCTGCGCGGCTACCTGGACTGGCTGGCCGTCCAAGCCGACGCCGCCGCCCTGGACGGCGATCCGCTCACTGATGCGGTCGCGGCCGCCGGCGCGGTACGCGACTTCCGCCGCCACCTCAAGGACGGCCGCCGCGCTCCCAACACCATCGACGCCTACCTGTCGGCCATCGACGACTTCTACGCCCGCCGCGGCCTCGGCAAGCCCCAGACCCAGCGCGAACGCGACTCCCGCCGCACCGCCCCCCGAGTCCTGGACGCCCGGCGCACCCGCCGCTACATCCGCCACGTCCAGCTCACCGCCTCCCCGCGCGACAAAGCCGTCGCCCTGCTGCCCTACTACGCCGGACTGCGCATCTCCGAAGTCGTCGGCCTCGACCTGACCGACGTGCGCCTCTCAGCCCGCACGGGCGAACTTCGCATCCGCGGACAGGGCCGCGACGGCGGCAAGATCCGCCTGCTGCCCGTCCACCCCGACCTGCGCCAGGCCCTGACCGACTGGCTGGCAACCCGCGCCGGCTGGAAGGGAGCCGGCACCCACCCAGCGCTGTTCCTCAACCAGCGCGGCGGTCGCCTGAGCGACCGCGCAGCCCGCGACATCATCACCGGCCTCGGCGACGCCGTCGGCCTGGGCGACGACCCCACCGAGCCCTTCAGCTCGCACGTCCTGCGCCACACCTTCGCCACCCAGCTCATCCGCCACGGCACGGACCCCGTCCTGGTCGCCGAACTCCTCGGCCACGGCTCGTTGGACACCACCCGCCGCTACGGCCTGCCGACCGAAGCGCACAAGGCAGCCGCCTTGAACGCCCTGATCAGCGACCACTAGCCTGTACTGACCACAGAGGTCAGGCACAGGCACGACACGATATCGATGATCTTGTGAATGGGTGAGGGCCTTCGGTTCGGTGTGGATTGCGACATCTACACGCCGACCAGAAAGGCCCTCATGCCCCACCGTAACGCGCCGCTGACCGAACTCGGACGCCTGCGCCTGGCCCGCTGTGCCGGCCGCCTGAACGACGGCTTGAACGCCGAGCAGACGCTGGAGCGCATCACGACCGCGCTGAGCGAGTATGCCGGGGACCACCACAGCGACGACACCGCCCTGGTGCTCCTGCGCGTACCCTTCCCTGCCGAGGAGAGGCCATGACGACCGGCCGTACCGAACCGCGCCGGTGACAGGACGGACGTCGCGACACATCAGAGAGCGGGCGCGGGGCAGAGGGCCCCCCGAGAGGAGGCGTCGATGCCTTCGCAGCCGATGTCGAACGACCCGCAGCCCTTGCGGCTCAGCGTGCGCGCGGCGCCCCCGGGCCAGGTGGTGGCCGTCCACGGCGCGCTGGACCTGAACACTGCCACGCACCTGGAACACGAAGTGGTCAAGGTGTGCCGGCGGCAGAACCCACCGCTAGTGATCATGGACATGTCCGGGGTGGAGTTCTGCGACTCCTCCGGACTGAGCAGCCTGGTCCGGGTATGGAGGCAGATCGACCATGACGGCGGCGCGCTGGCCTTGATCGGCCTGCACGGCACATGTGAGCAACTGCTCCGCAGGACCGGCCTGCTGGGGCGCATATTTCCCGCCCACCCCACTCTGGCGCAGGCACAGGACGCGCTGGCCCGGACACGGCGGTGATCGGCGAACCGCCGTCGTCAACCCCGGAACCCAAGACGTTGACAGGTGACCTCGCGCGTGCCGGCCGCCCTGATGGCGTTCACCCCCCGCGGTGCTCACCGCAAGCCAGGCCGGCACCACGCAGGCCGCCGGGCCCGTGACGCAAATTCTCTGCTTCAACTTTCCTTTACCGAAGCCGGGAAGTGCGCCTGTTTCCGACCGGTGGGGAAGTTTCCCGTGCGTGGACTCACCTCAGGAGCGCCTGTTGCGGTTGGTGCCTGCGACCTTGGCGAGGATGGCCGCGTGGTGCGCGTGCCTGATCGTCATCGGCATCGTGGCCAACTATGTGCTCGGTTTCGTGGCGACGATGCGCATCGTCGCCCTGCCGGTGGCGGTCGCCCTGTTGCTGACCGCGCTGCTGTTCCCGCTCACCCGGCGGCTGCGCGAGTCGGGGCTGCGGACGATCTACGCCACCTGGGTCACCATGCTGGTCGCGCTCGCCGTGCTGGGCGGGACGGGCTGGATCATCGGCGTGCGGGCCAATGAGGAGTTCCCCGGCCTGTTGACACAGGTCAGGCAGACGGCCAAGACGGTGGAGGGCTGGCTCTACACCGGCCCTCTGCACGTGAAGCCCGTTCAGCTCAGCGGCTGGGTGGAC
>NZ_JBEYTJ010000106.1:0-2286 GCF_040642995.1 Nonomuraea sp. NPDC047529
CCCAATGGTCCCATCAGGGCTACATCAACAAGATCGGACCGGCTCTCTACGGGCCCATGCCCACCGTGACTTAAGCCTTCGTCAGCAGGCTCTTATAGCGCGTGATGCCAACGAGGGGGACACGCGTCTGCTGATCACCGACTTCCTGTGCGCAGGACTCGGCTACGACAAATACGACGATCTCACCACGGAGTACCAAGTCAAGGGTGAATTCGCTGACTATGGCATCCGCATCGACAAGCAGCTGATCGCCTTCATAGAGGTGAAGCGTTGCAGTCAGAAGCTCAACGTCAAACACCTCCGGCAGGTGCAGATGTACGCCGTGAACGAGGGCGTTGAATGGATGGTCCTGTCCAATGGGCAAGTGTGGCAGGCGTACCACATGACCGCAGGCCTCCCCGTGGTGATCGACCTGGCTCTCGAAGTGGACCTGCTCAGTGACGCCAGCTTGGGCGTCAAGACGGACGCGCTCTTCTACTTGACCAAGGAGGCGTTCAAGCGCCGCCTGATCGATGACCTGTGGAGGGCTCGCGCGGCAACGTCCCCAAAGTCCCTGGCTCAGGTGCTTCTCTCCGACGTGGTGACAGACGCCGTACGCAAGGAACTGCGACGTCAGACGAACCATAATGCCGATGTCGGCGAGATCCATCGCATCCTGCGCAGTGAGGTACTTCGGCCGGAGACCTTGCTCTGACGCGCGATCTGATGGCGCGGTGCGGAGGTTGGTGATCTTGCTAACGCGGATGCTAACAACCGCTCTGGACAACCCCGGATACTTCTGGACTGGGAACGCTCCAGGAAGGGCTCTGAGCAGGTGTTCGTGACGGCGGCGGACGTCCGTGGACAGTCTCGAAGTCCCTTGTAAACAGAAGGTCAGGGGTTCGATTCCCCTCGTCGGCTCTGCAAGCGAAAGGCCCCTGAGCAGGCATTACGCCGTCAGGGGCCTTCTGCTTTCCGACCTTCAACCGGTGTCTTCGACGCCTTTGGGAGCCACCTTGGGAGCCACCGGGGTCTGTCCGCCCAGGAGAGCGCTGGAGATGGCTTCCGTGGCCGCGCGCCGGTCGCCCTCCAGTAGGTGGCCGTAGACGTCCTTGGTGATCGAGATGCTGGCGTGGCCGAGTACTTCGGACACTACGTGCAGCGGCGTGCCTTGGGCGAGCATGAGTGATGCGCCGGAGTGGCGGAGCTCGTGGGGGTGCCAGTGGCCGAGGCCCGCCTTCTTGGCCAGGCGGGAGAACAGGTGCGAGAAGGTGTCCGGGTCGGACGGATTGCCGAAAGCTGTTGGGAACATCAGCCCGTGTTCCGTCCAGCTCTCGCCGGCCTTGAGACGTTCCTGGTTGTGCGTGGCCTTGTGAATCGTCCCGGGTTCGGTGGAGACTTGATCTCTTGAGAGGATCGAGTCCATGCCAGGTAAGTCTCCCTATCCCGCCGAGCTGCGCCGTCGAGCGGTGCGGATGGTCGCCGAAGTACGGCCGGATTACCCGACCGAGTGGGCCACGATCAACGCAGTCGCGACCAAGCTCGGCATCGGCACTGCGGAGACACTGCGCACTTGGGTCCGCCAGGCCCAAACCGACGAGGGCAGCCGGCCAGGCCGCACGACGGATGAGTCGGCCGAGCTGAAGCGGCTGCGCCGAGAGAACGCCGAACTGCGGCGGGCGAACGAGATCTTGAAGGCCGCGTCGGCTTTCTTCGCGGCCGAGCTCGACCGGCCACACACGCACTCGTGAGCTTCATCGACCAGCACGCCGAGGTGTTCGGTGTCGAGCCGATCTGCCGTGTCCTGACCGAGCACGGCTGCTCCATCTCCACCAGTACGTACTACGCCGCCAAGAACCGACCGCCCTCGGCCAGGGCGGTGCGGGACGCCGAGTTGGACGAGCACATCGCTCGCATCCACGCTGACAACTACGGCGTCTATGGTGCCCGCAAGATATGGCACCAGCTGCAACGGGAGGGGCATCGGGTGGCCCGCTGCACCGTCGAGCGGCGCATGCGCGTCCTGGGCCTGCAAGGTGCCCGTCGCGGGAAGAAGGTGCGAACCACGACACCCGACCCCGGGCATGAGCGGGCCGGCGACCGGCTGCAGCGCGACTTCACCGCCCAGCGGCCGAACGCCGCCTGGGTCGCCGACTTCACCCACGTTTCCGCTTGGTGCGGGGTGGTCTACGTGGCGTTCGTCGTCGACATTTACTCCCGGGCGATCGTCGGCTGGGCCGCCTCGCTGAGCAAGCACACCACCCTCGTGCTGGACGCCCTGGACATGGCCCTGTGGCGGCGCGAGCG
>NZ_JBEYTJ010000107.1:0-2104 GCF_040642995.1 Nonomuraea sp. NPDC047529
CTCTACAAAACCGGCGACCTCGCCCGCTGGCTCCCCACCGGCGAACTCGAATACCTCGGCCGCACCGACCACCAGGTCAAGATCCGCGGCATGCGTGTGGAGCTGGGAGAGATCGAGGCCGTCCTGCGCGCACGGCCGGGCGTCGCGGCCGCGGCGGCCGAGCTCGTGGACGGCCGCCTGGTCGGCTACGTCGTCGGCGACGTCCCGGACCTGTCCGACCTGCTGCCGGACTTCATGATCCCGACGGCGTGGGTGCGGCTGGACCGCCTGCCCGTCACCTCCAGCGGCAAGCTCGACCGCGCCGCCCTGCCCGCGCCCGAGCGCCCGGCCGACCTGCCGTGGGAGCCGCCGCGCGGCGAGGCGGAACATGCCGTCGCGCAGGTCTGGCAGGAGGTTCTCGGCCTCGACCGGCCCGGCCGGAACGACACCTTCTTCGCCGTCGGCGGCGACTCGATCAGCAGTCTGAAGGTCGTGGCCCGGCTGCGCGCCATGGGCTACGGCGTGGAACTGCAGCACCTGTTCACCCACCAGGCGGTCGCCGAACTGGCCGCCGTCCTGCGGCCGCGGGAGGCCGTACCGGAAACCACGGCGGGAGCCTTCGACCTGCTCAGCCTGGCGGACAGAGAGAGGCTCACGCGATGATCATCGATGCCTACCCGCTCAGCGCGCTCCAGGCCGGGATGCTGTACCACAGCGAGCTGGACGGCGTGACCTTCCACGACCACACCACGCTCACGTTACGCGGCACGTTCGACGAGACGGCGCTGGTCAGGGCGCTGGAGGAGCTGTCGGCGCGGCACGACGTGCTGCGGACGTCCTTCGACCTGACCGGGTTCAGCGAGCCCGTCCAGCTCGTGCACGACCGTGCCGAGATCCCGCTGACCGTCTCAGGGAGCGAGCCGGAGTACGGGCCGTTCGACTGGACGCGGGCTCCCCTGCTACGCGTCCACGTACGGCCCGAAGCCGACCGGTTCGCGCTGACCGTCTACTTCCACCACGCGATCCTCGACGGGTGGAGCGTCGCGAGGCTGGTCAGCGAGCTGCTGGAGCGCTATGCGACCCCCGGGCTGCCGGTGGAGGCGCCGGCGGCCCGCTTCCGCGACCTGGTGGCGGCCGAGAAGGCCGTGCTCGCCCGGCCGGAGGCGGCGGAGTTCTGGCGGGACGCGGTCGCCGAGGCGCCGGAGGGCCGGCTGCCCCGGATGCCCGGCTACCCCACCGGCGGACCGCGCAAGGTCGAGGTGCTGGCCACGGCGCTCCCCGGCGATCTGGCGAAGGCGCTGGCCGAGGAGGCGGCCGCCGCCCGGGTGCCGCTGCGTTCGGTGCTGCTCGCGGCGCACGCGCGCGTCATGGCCCTGCTCACCGGCGACCCGGACGTCCTCACGGGGATGCTCACGCACAGCCGCCCGGAGAGCGAGGCCGGCGACGAGGTGCTGGGCCTGTTCCTCAACACCGTCCCGCTGCGCGTGCGCGCCGACGCTCCCGACCTGGTCCAGCGGGTCTTCCAGGCGGAGGTGGCGGCGCTGCCGTACCGGCATTTCCCGCTCTTCGAGATCCAGCGGGCCAGCGGCCGCGCGCGCCTGCTGGACACGCACGTGGACTTCCGCGACTTCCAGGTGCGCGGCGCCGCCGCCACGCCCATCGAGGGCCAGGACTTCTTCGAGCAGACCGACTTCGCCTTCAGCGCGGCCTTCGTCCGGACGCCGGGCGGTGGGCTGACGCTGACCATCTCCTACGACAGCACGCAGTTCCCCGCCGACCAGGTCGCGGCGATCCGGGATCACTACCTGCGCGCGTTGTCAGGGGACATCGGCGTCTCGCCGCAGGACGCGGCCCTGCTCGCGCTCTGGAACTCCACCGCGTCCGACCACCCGGGCGGGCTCCTGCACGAGCTGGTCTTCGAGCAGGCCGAGCGCACCCCGGACGCGACGGCGCTGGTCTTCGAGGGCGACCGGCTGACCTACCGCGAGCTGGCCGAGCGGGCCCGCGACGTCGCGGCGGGGCTGCAGGCGCGGGTGGACCAGCCGGTCGGCGTCCGCATGGAACGCGGGCTCGACCTTCCCGTCGTGCTCCTCGGCGTGCTGGCGGCCGGCGGCGCCTACCTGCC
>NZ_JBEYTJ010000108.1:0-2011 GCF_040642995.1 Nonomuraea sp. NPDC047529
TGATTTTTCCTGGTACGGGGTTCGTGGAGTTGGTGATCCGGGCGGGTGACGGGGTCGGCTGTTCGCGGGTTGAGGAGCTGACGTTGGAGGCGCCGCTGGTGCTGGACACCGACTCCTCAGCCCAGGTGCTGGTGCGGGTGTCCGGCGCGGGTGCGGACGGGCGACGCGAGGTCCACGTCTACGCCCGACCGGGAGCAGGGACGGGGACGGCAACCGGGACGGGAGCGGGAACGGCTGCGGGGGAGGGGTGGCGGCGCCATGCCAGCGCGGTGATAACCGAGAGCGCGGTGAACTCCGAGAGCGCAGAGAGCGTGAACGGGGATGGCGCGGAGGCTGGATTCGAGCTGGGTGTGTGGCCGCCGGTGGGGGCGCAGGCGGTGGAAGTGGAGGGCTTCTACCAGAAGCTGGCGGAAACGGGATACGGGTACGGGCCGGCCTTCCAAGGAGTGAAACGGGCCTGGGTGCGCGGGGGAGAGGTGTTCGCCGAGGTTGAGCTGGGTGAGCGCGAGTGTGTGGATGCCGCCCGGTTCGAGGTTCATCCGGCGTTGCTGGACGCGGCCCTGCACGCGATCGGGCTGGCGGAGCAGAGCTCTGGCGGGGACGCTGCGGGCGAAGAGAAGATCACGGTGCCGTTCTCCTGGAAGGACGTGAGGTTGTACGCGGCTGCGGCCCGGCAGCTTCGGGTGCGTCTGCGGCTTGCCGAGGACGGCGCGATAACCGTGGAGGCGGCGGACGCAGCGGGAAGGCCCGTGGTCTCGATCGGTTCGCTGGTTCTACGGGAGCTGGGGGAGGGGCAGCTGGTTCGCGCGTCCGGTTCGTCGTCGTCTTTGCTGCGGATGGACTGGGTGCCGTGGTCAGGGAGCCGGGCGGATTCGGCGCCGGGGGAGGTGATCGTGGTCGGTCCGTCCTCCGGTGATGTGGTGGCGGGGGTGCGGGCGGCTGGTGGCGCTGTCGTGGGCCACTATTCCGACCTGTCGGCGTTGGACGCGGGTCTGGCTGCCGGGGAGCCGACAACTGGGACGGTGATCCTGCACCTGGACATGGGAGCGCCCACCCACGACGAGCACGGTGAGCTGCTGTCGCGGTTGCGTGTGGAGCTGGATCGGGTGGTGGAGGTGTTGCGGGGCTGGCTGGCCAGTGAGCGGTCGGCCGAGACCCGGCTGGTGCTGCTCACCACCGGCGTGGTCACGGTGGGGCACAACGCCGACCCCGGCACCACCGATCCCGGCAACACCGGTCCCGGGAATGATGGCCGCGAGTTGGTGGGGGCGGCGGTGCTGGGGCTGGCGCGGTCGGCGCAGGCCGAGCACCCCGGCCGGTTCCTGCTGGCCGACGTGGACGGGCAAGCCGCTTCCTGGCAGGCGCTGGCCAACGTGCTGGGCACCGGCAGCATGCCGGGTGGTGTGGGGGATGAGCCGCAGATCCTGGTCCGGCAGGGCCGGGTCCTGGTCCCCCGGCTGACCCCCGCCCGCCCTGAGGAGGACCTTGCGGTACCGGACGGAGACGGGGCGTGGCGGCTGGACTGCCCAACGCCCGGCTCGGTCGAAGGACTGGCGCTGGTGCCGGAACCGGGCGCGGACCGGGACCTGGACACCGGGCAGGTGCGGGTGCAGGTCCGCGCCGCAGGGCTGAACTTCCGCGATGTGCTCAACGTCCTGGGCATGTATCCCGGTGAGGCCGGTCCGCTCGGTGTCGAGTTCGCCGGTGTGGTGAGCGAGGTCGGCCCGGGAGTGGAGCAGCTCGTCGTAGGCGACCGGGTGATGGGGCTGGGCGAGGGAACGTTCGGCCCTCATGTCGTAACCGATCAGCGATTGATGGTGAAGATCCCTGAAGGGTGGAGCTTCGCCGACGCGGCCGCAGTTCCGGGAGCTTTCGCCACCGCCTGGTACGGGCTGGTCGACCTGGCCGGCCTGTCCCGAGGCGAGCGGGTCCTCATCCACGCCGGAGCCGGCGGGGTCGGCATGGCCGCCATCCAGATCGCCCGCCACCTGGGAGCCGAGGTGTTCACCAC
>NZ_JBEYTJ010000109.1:0-1846 GCF_040642995.1 Nonomuraea sp. NPDC047529
ATGCTGGCAGCCTGTCCGGGCACCCGGATCCTCGTGACGAGCCGCGAGCGCCTCGGCGTGCCCGGCGAACGTACCGTGCCGATCGGCCCGTTGCCCCTGGCCTCCGACGCGGAGGCGCTCTTCCTCGACCGGGCCACCGCGGCCGATCCCGAGTTCGACGCCGACCCGGCCCTGCTGACGCAGATCTGCGCCCGGCTCGACGGCATTCCCCTGGCCATCGAACTCGCCGCGGCCCGCAGCGCCTCTCTCGGGCTTGCCGGGCTGCTCGTCGCGCTCGACGACACGCTGAGGCTGCTCACCGGAGGACGGGCCGCCGACCGGCGGCATCGGTCCCTGCGCGCGGTGCTCGAATGGAGTCACGACCTGCTCGACCAGGAGGAACAGGCGCTGTTCCGGCGACTGTCGATGTTCTGCGGCGGCTTCGACCTGGCCGCCGCGACGGCGCTCACCGCCGGCCGCCGGCCCGGCGCCGTGAGCCATGTGCTGGGGCGACTCGTCGACAAGAGCCTCGTCGTACGCGCCCCGGGGACAGCGAGCCGATGGCGGCTCCTGCAGACCGTCAGAGCCTTCGCCGAGGACCTGTTACAAGGCGCCGGCGAGTACGACGCGGCTCGGGAACTCCACCTGCTGTGGGCCGCCGGTGCCGCGACGGCGATGCAGGAGCGGCTGGTCGCCGCCAGACAGTACGGCGCCGGGGCAGCGACGCCGGTCGAAGACAGCCAGAAGGACGGCGTCGAGGTCTGGCGGCGGGAGTTCGACGAGGTCGCAGACGATCTGCGCGCGGCCCTGGCCGCCGCACCGCCCGGACCGGGCGGGGCGGCGCACCGGCTGGCCCGCTCGCTGGGTCACCTCACCTTCGCCCGCCGGTTCCTGGCCGAGGCCCAAGGCCACTACCGGCAGGCGGCGGAACGGGCTCCCGGCCCCGCCGAAGCGGCCAAGGACCTGCGGAACGCGGCCGACTGCTCCCTGGACAACATCTCGGGGCAGAACGTGTTCGACCTGCTGCTCGCCTCGGCGGCACAGGCCCACGCCGCGGGCGACAAGAACGGCCGCGCGGTCGCCCTGGCCCGTGCGGTGGAGACAGCGGCGAGGTTTCTCGCCTCCTTCCCCGAGGGCATTCCCGGCGAACGGCTACGCCGTGATCTCACGGAAGCCGCCGAGGCCGGAGACCCCGGCGACCCGGTCGTGGCGGCGGCCCTCGCCACGGCGGCAGCCTGGACCGAGCGGCCGGGCGCCTTCGACCCGGACCCGGCCCTGGCCGCCCGCGCGCTCGCCGTCGCACGGACGACGCGCGACGCCGTGCTCATCAGCGCGGGGCTCGACGCGGTGACGACCGCCGCCGTACGGGCCGGCCGGCATCGCGAGGCCCGCAGGTACACCGAGGAGCGGCTGGCACTGCTGTCGGAGATGGACCGCGACGACCCGCGTTCGGCCATCGAGATCGTGGACACCCTGCACGTGGCCTGCACCGACGCGATCGTCGCGGGAGATCTGCCCGCGGCGATCAGCGCCGGTCGGCTCATGATGGCCGACGACCTCGTCGGGGACCACCCCTACATCTCGGCCAGCAGGTTGATCCCCGCGCTCGTCCTCACCGGAGACCTCGGCGCGGCCCTGCGCTACGGCGAACGGATGTGGGCGGGCTGGGAACGAGCCGGCCGCCCCCCGGCCGGATGGCTGCTGCCTTCCGTGTCGGCCATCGCGCTCGCCCACGGACTCCTCGACGACCGGGCGCGTTTCCGGCTCTGGCGTCACAGAGCCGGCGTGGTGGTCGACCACGCGCAGGCCGGGCATGCCCGGCTGACTTCCTTCGGCGCGTTCGTCGATGCCCGGGCCGCGCTGCACT
>NZ_JBEYTJ010000110.1:0-1668 GCF_040642995.1 Nonomuraea sp. NPDC047529
ACCGGCGCCGATCATCCACTTGCCCAGCGGAGGGTGCACCACGTACGAGGCGCACTTGTCGAGCGTCTCCTGCGTGCACGACTGCCAGATGTCGGTCTTCCCGGCCAGGATCGCCTTGTCCGCGTCCTTGATCGTGACGCGCTCGACGCCCCAGTTGATCAGGGAGAAGGCGTCCTTCATGTAGTAGGTCTCGTCGAAGACCACGGCCCGGGGGTGGCCCAGATTGACGAAGCGCAGGATCCCGCCGAAGAGCGTGATGAGCAGCGGGCCGACCCACCCCCACAGGACGCTGCCGCGCATGGGGGGGATCACCCGGTCACGCAGGGACCGCGTCTGCGAATGACTCTCGCCGACCTCCGGGTTGTCGTAGGCCTGGTACGGGGAATCGGTCACCGCCATTCGGACATCGTACGGGCCCCAAGCCGTTAGGTACTGCAAGAATCACGGTCTAATTGGTATGCCCTGCCACAATGGTCTGGTGACTGAAGAAGGCAGGTTGGTGCTGGCCGGAGCGCCCATCGGTCAGGCGGGTGACGTCTCGCCGCGGCTGCGGGAGGTGCTCGCCGGGGCCGACGTGGTGGCCGCCGAGGACACCAGACGGCTGCGCAGGCTCGCCACCGAGCTGGGCGTGGAGATCAGCGGCCGGGTGGTGTCCTACTACGACCAGAACGAGGCGGGCCGTGCCCAGGAGCTCGTCGAGGCGCTGAGACAGGGCCGCACGGTCGTGGTCATCACCGACGCCGGGATGCCCGGGGTGTCCGACCCCGGCTACCGCCTCACCCACCTGGCGGTCGAGGCGGGCATCACGGTGACCGCGCTGCCGGGGCCGAGCGCCGTCACCACGGCCCTCGCGGTGTCGGGGCTGGCCAGCGACAGGTTCTGCTTCGAGGGCTTCCCGCCGCGCAAGACCGGCGACCGGGCGCGGCGGCTGTCCGCGCTGGCCGCCGAGGAGCGGACGATGGTCTTCTTCGAGGCTCCCCACCGGCTGGCCGAGTCGCTGGGCGCCATGGCCGAGGCGTTCGGGGCCGACCGCCCGGCGGCCGTCTGCCGCGAGCTGACCAAGACGTACGAGGAGGTGCGCCGCGGCGGCCTCGGCGAGCTGGCCGAGTGGGCCGCGGGCGGCGTCAAGGGCGAGATCACCGTGGTCGTCGCGGGCCGCGTGCCCGGTGCGGGCGAGCCCGACATGGACGAGCTGGTCGCCGAGGTCGACCGCCGGGTGGCCGAGGGCGAGCAGCGCAGGATCGCCATCGCCGACGTGGCCAAGGGCGCGGGGGTGCCGAGACGGGAGCTGTATGACCTGGTGCACAAGCGCATAGGGTGATCGACATGGGGGAGACGGCTCGGAGACTGGTCCCGCCGTTCCAGGGGCGGCCGCTCTTAGGCTGGGCGGGCCCGCTCCTGGTCGCCCTCTTCGGCGGCCTGTTGCGGTTCGTCCGCCTCGGCGAGCCCAAGGCCGTCGTCTTCGACGAGACCTACTACGCCAAGGACGCCTACTCCCTGCTCAGGTACGGGGTCGAGCGCGCGATGCTCGGCGACGCCAAGAACCCCGTCGCCGACCGGCGGCTCATCGCCGGAAATCTGGACATCTTCCGCCAGTGTGCCGAGCCGTCCGACTGCGCGTCGTTCGTCGCCCATCCGCCGCTGGGCAAGTGGATGATCGGCGTGGGG
>NZ_JBEYTJ010000111.1:0-1548 GCF_040642995.1 Nonomuraea sp. NPDC047529
AACCCCACGCTCTCCGACCCCTGCGCCACGGTCACTCCCAGGACGCCGACCCGCTCGGTGTCGCTCAGCAACGGCACCCACAGGCGCTGCGGCCCGTCGCCCGCCGGTGACGTCGGCGCGGTCTCGGGCGCGGCGGGATCCAGCACGTGGCGGGCCTCGACGATCTCCATGTTGCGGAAGGCACGTCCTGCCATGGTGACGTCGATCCGGATCGTTTCGAGTGGATTGCCGAACACATCACGCTGCCCGGTCAGCGGGACCAGCACCTGCTGCTGCAGGTCGGCTACGTAGATCATGGTCTGGGAGAAGCCCACCGACCGCCCGTACTCGGCGACCAGGGCTGGCAGATCCTCCAGCGAGGAGAGTTGGCTGGCGCTCAGCAAGCCGCCCAGCATCTGCTCGCCATCACCGGTCACCGCGATGCCTTCCCTGGAGGCCCTTCCCCTTGCACTAGTTCTTCTTCCCAGCTGTACGAGCTTCTCCCAAACGCGCTGACCAGGGCTAACGCCTCTCGGTTCCGCCCTGGCGCGGGGCGCTGGTGCGCAGCGTGTGCTTGCCGGCCACCGTGCGATGGTGGCCGAGGACGTCGGGGGGCTGCCAGTGCACATCGCTGGCCCAGTTCAGGCGTTCGAACAGGCTGATGAGTGCGGCTGAGGGATCGATCTGGCGGCCGCCGCGGCCGTGCCGGGCGCAACTGGGCTCACTGTGGTGGCCGTTGTGCCAGCTTTCTCCGAAGGACAGCAGGGCCAGTGGCCACAGGTCGGTGGAGCGGTCATGGCGGCGGGCTTTGTGCGGCCGCTCACCGATCATGTGGCACAGGGAGTTGACGCTCCAGGTCACGTGCTGCAACAGGGCGATACGGATCAGGCCGGCCCAGATGAACGCGGTCAGCCCGCCGTAGAGGCTGCCGCTGATCGCCCAGCCCGCCGCGAACGGCAGAAGGAGGGAGGCGGCGCACAAGGCGGGGTAGGCGCGGGAGATCCGCAGCATGGCCGGGTCGTTGCGCAGCAGATCGGGAGCATACGTCGTGGCCGAGGTGGGTTCGCTGGAGAACAGCCAGCCCAGGTGGGCGTGGGCCAGGCCGCGCAGTCGTCCGCCGAGACCGGTGCCGTACCGGTAGGGGGAGTGCGGGTCGCCGGGCCGGTCGGTGAAGGCGTGGTGGCGGCGGTGGACGGCCACCCAGTCGATCAGGTTGCCCTGGAAGCTCATCGACCCGGCCACGGCCAGGACGGCGCGGAGCCACGGACGGGCGGTGAAAGAGCGGTGGGTCAGCAGGCGGTGGAAGCCGACCGTCACCCCCAGCCCGGTCACGACGTAGAAGACGACGGCCAGGAGCAGGTCAGTGAGGCTGACATCGACTCCCCACGCCAGCCGGATGCCGGCGCCCAGCGCGAGGAACGGCGCGATCACGATTGCGGCGGTCAGTGTCACCGGGGTGATACCGGCCCGCGCGGGTGTCGCAGGCCGAGGGAACGGCGAACTGCCGTCATAGCCGGCCGGGGTGAGCTCGCGGGTGGGTGGTATGCCGGTCATGCGATGATCGGGAAT
>NZ_JBEYTJ010000112.1:0-1437 GCF_040642995.1 Nonomuraea sp. NPDC047529
CGGGACCGGTGTTGCCGGGATCGGTGGTGCCGGGGTCGGCGTTGTGCCCCACCGTGACCACGCCGGTGGTGAGCAGCACCAGCCGGGTCTCGGCCAGCCGCTCACTGGCCAGCCAGCCCCGCAGCACCTCCACCACCCGGTCCAGCTCCACACGCAACCGCGACAGCAGCCCGCTAGGCCCGCCATGCCCATCGTGGACGTCATGCCCGTCGTGGATGTCCCGGGTGTCCTGGGTGTCCTGGGTGTCGTCGTGGGTGTCGTGGGCGGAGACTTCCATGTCCAGGGACAGAATCACTGTCTCAGCCGTCGGCTCGCCTGAAGCCAGCCCGGCATCCAACGCCGGTAGATCGCAGTAGTGGCCCACGACAGTGCCGCCAGCCTCCTGCACCGCCGCCACCACATCACCAGAAGACGGGCCGACCACGATCACTTGGCCCGGTGTCGCGTCCGACGCAGCCTCTGATGCCGTGTGTGACGCCCCTTCTACGAGCTTGCCCGCCGGTCGCCCTGCTGGGTTGCCTGCTGGGTTGCCCGGTAAGGGCAGCCATTGCAGCTGATGCAACCCCTCAACCACAGGCCGCTCACCTGCCCGCAGCCCGCTGGTAGCCAGCCCGTCCGCCGGCAGAGGGCGTGAGACCAGACTCGTCACCACCGCCACCGGGGCACCGCTGCCATCGGCCATCCGGATACTGACACCACCATCGGCATCGGAGGCCGGTTGGACATGCACCCGCAACTGCCGGGCGCCGGAGGCCAGCAGTTCCACCCCGCCCCAGGCGAACGGCAACATCACCCCCGCCCCGCCAGGATTGTCGGCCCCGTTGGTTTGGTCGATGTGGGCGGGCAAGCTGGTGGCATGCAAGGCGGCATCCAGCAACGCCGGATGAACCCCGAACCGGGCCGCATCCACACACTCCCGCTCGCCGAGCTCGACCTCGGCGAACACCTCCCCCTCACGCACCCAGGCCCGCTTCAACCCCCGAAAAGCAGGCCCATGCCCGTAACCCTCATCGGCCAGCTTCTGGTAGAAGCCCTCCACCTCCACCGCCCGCGCCCCCACCGGCGGCCACACACCCAGCTCGAATCCAGCCCCCGCACCATCCCCGTTCACGCCCTCGGCGCGCTCGGTGTTCACCGCGCCCTCGGCGTTCACCGCGCTCTCGGCGTTCATCGCGCTCTGGACCATCACCGCGCTGGCGTGACGCCGCCACTCCTCGCCCAGCCCAGCTCCCGCACCCGTCCCTGTCCCCGTCCCTGCTCCTGCCGGTCGGGCGTAGACGTGCACCTCACGTCGCCCGTCCGCCCCCGCACCGGACACCCGCACCAACACCTGGGCTGAGGAGTCGGCGTCCAGCACCAACGGCGCCTCCAACGTCAGCTCCTCAACCCGCGAACAGCCGACCCCGTCACCCGCCCGGATCACCAACTCCACGAACC
>NZ_JBEYTJ010000113.1:0-1389 GCF_040642995.1 Nonomuraea sp. NPDC047529
GCGACGGTGAGGACTGTCGCGGGCCCGCGACGGTGAGGACTGTTGCCAGGCGGCCCCGGCGGGAGTACGCCTGACATCACAGGGGTGGGCTACTTCCAGGAGGGGAAGACGATGGCCGACCAGTTCATCGTGTTGCGCGATCTGAGCAGGACCCGCATGGCCGCGCCGTTCGAGCCGGGCGCCGCCGCGGTCGAGACGCCGGGCGAGCCGCACGTCGAGGTCACCGGGCTCGGCAAGCGCGAGGTTGCCGACCTCGCGCGGGACCCTTCGGTGGCCGCGGTCGCCCGGCCGATGCCGACCACCGTCCCGGGCGCGCCCGAGGACGTCGACGCGCCGCCGCCGGGGCCGGAGGCCGGCGCCCAGGTCACGTGGGGGGTGCGGGCGCTGGGCGCCGACGCCTCCCCCCGTACGGGGGCGGGGACGGTGGTCGCCGTCCTGGACACCGGGATCGACGCCGCCCACCCGGCCTTCACCGGGGTGACGCTGGTGGAGCAGGACTTCACCGGGTCGGGCCTCGGGGACAAGGTCGGCCACGGCACCCACTGCGCCGGCACCGTCTTCGGCCGCCCGGTGGACGGCATGCGCATCGGCGTCGCGCCCGGCGTCGAGCGCGCGCTGATCGGCAAGGTGCTCGGCGACGACGGCAAGGGCTCGACCGCCGCGACGGTCAAGGGCCTGCTCTGGGCGCTGGGGAACGACGCCGACGTCATCACCATGTCGCTCGGCATCGACTTCCCTGCCGCCATCCGCCAGCTTGAGGATCGGGGGCTGCCGCAGTTCCTGGCGACGTCGATCGCGCTGGAGTCGTACCGGGCGACGTTGCGGCTCTACGACTCGCTGATGCGGATGATCGCGGCCAGGGCGGCATTCGGCACGGGCACGATCGTCGTCGCGGCCACGGGCAACGCCAGCCACCGGGAGCTGCGGCCGGACTTCGAGGTCGGGCCGGAGCTGCCGTCGGCCGCCGAGGGCATGATGGCCGTGGGCGCGGTGCAGCGGCAGCCGTCCGGGCGGCTGGCGGTCGCGCGCTTCTCCAACACCTTCCCGCAGGTGTGCGCGCCGGGCGTGGACGTGGTCTCGGCCCGTACCGGAGGGGGGCTGACCAGCAAGAGCGGCACCAGCATGGCCGCCCCGCACGTGGCGGGGGCGGCGGCGCTGTGGTGGCAGGAGCTGCGGGCGCGCAGCGACGGCGCGCGGGCCGCGGCCGTCACCGGGCGGTTGCTGCTGACCGCGGCGACGGACGTGTTCGTCCCGGACGCCGACGCCGAGGACCTGGGCGCGGGCCTGGTCCAGGCGCCGCGCTGAGAGCGGGCAGGCGGGGGCGTCAGGGCCCTTCGGGGTCCACCGTGTCGGCGTCGGCCCAGAACGGCGCGGCCAGCTCGCGCAGCC
>NZ_JBEYTJ010000114.1:0-1315 GCF_040642995.1 Nonomuraea sp. NPDC047529
GTGCTGGGCACCGGCAGCGTGCCCGACGGCGCGCCAGGCAACGCCCCGGCTACCACGCTGGGCACAGCCAGCGCACTGGGCACAGGCAGCGCGCCGAGCGGCGTGCCGGGTGAGGCGCTGGGCAACGCCCCGGCCATGAACGGTGCGGCCGGTGTGGGGGATGAGCCGCAGATCCTGGTCCGCCAAGGCCGGATCCTGGTCCCCCGGCTCACCCCCGCACGGGCCGGGGAGGACCTGGCAGTACCGGACGGAGACGGGGCGTGGCGGCTGGACTGCCCCACACCCGGCTCGGTCGAAGGACTGGCCCTGGTGCCGGACCCGGGCGCGGACCGGGATTTGGGTGCCGGGCAGGTGCGGGTGCAGGTCCGGGCCGCGGGGGTGAACTTCCGCGATCTCGTGGTCACGCTCGGCATGGTGCCGGAACAGGGTGAACCGATCGGTGGCGAGTTCGCCGGTGTGGTCACCCAGATCGCGGCCGACGTGACCCGGTTCGCGGTCGGTGACCGCGTCATGGGATTAGGCGAAGGGGCGTTCGGCCCGCGCGTGGTGGCCGATCAGCGGCTGCTGGTGCCTTTGCCGGCCGGGTGGTCCTTCTCTCAAGGGGCTGGGACGCTGGTGGCCTTCGCCACCGCCTGGTACGGGCTGGTCGACCTGGCCGGCCTCTCACGAGGCGAGCGGGTCCTCATCCACGCCGGAGCCGGCGGGGTCGGCATGGCCGCCATCCAGATCGCCCGCCACCTGGGAGCCGAGGTGTTCACCACCGCCTCCCCGACCAAACACCACCTGCTACGCCGCCTCGGCATCCCCGCAGACCATGTGGCCTCCTCCCGCACCCTCGACTTCGCCGACGCCTTCACCACCGCCACCGGCGGACACGGCATGGACGTCGTCCTCAACGCCCTGGCAGGCCCCTTCACCGACGCCTCCCTCACCCTCACCGCCCCCGGCGGACGCTTCATCGAAATGGGCAAAACCGACCGCCGCGACCCAGCCCACGTCACCACCACCCACCCCCACCTGCGCTACCAAAGCTTCGACCTCATGGACGCAGGCGCCGACCACATCCACACCATCCTGACCGGCCTGCACGATCTGCTCACCGTCGGCCATCTCACCGCCCTGCCCGTCCGCTGCTGGCCCGTCACCGCAGCCCGGCACGCCTTCCGCCACATGGCCCAAGCCCGTCACACCGGCAAAATCGTCCTGACCATCCCCCACCCCCCACACCCCGACGGCACCATCCTCATCACCGGCGGAACCGGCGGCCTGGGCAGCATCCTGGCCCGCCACCTGGCCACCCACCACCACACCCGAC
>NZ_JBEYTJ010000115.1:0-1298 GCF_040642995.1 Nonomuraea sp. NPDC047529
AGAGCCTGCTGACGAAGGCTTAAGTCACGGTGGGCATGGGCCCGTAGAGAGCCGGTCCGATCTTGTTGATGTAGCCCTGATGGGACCATTGGGACAGCTGGACGCGGAAGCTGTTGACGTTCTCGATGCCGAGGATGGCGGCCAGTTCGCGGCCTCTCCAGGCCCGCCAGGGCTGGGCGGCCAGGAGCTGCAGCACCTTGCCGCGCCGGTCGAGGCTGGACAAGATCGGCAAGGGCGGCGGGTCGTTCCAGCGGCTTACGGGTGGCAGATCGGCGAGTTCGCGGGTCAGGCGGCGGGTCATCTGGTGCACGGTGGCCCACCAGATCAGGGCTTCGTGATGTTCGGGCTTGCGTTCATAGACGCGTACCAGGCGGCGGTAGCGGACCAGCCAGGCGAACGTCCGCTCCACCACCCACCTGCGGGGAAGGACGACGAAGCCGGTCAGATCGTCGCTCCGCCGCACGATCGACACGGCCAGGGCCACGACCTGCCCGGCCCAAGTGACCAGCCGACCGGCATAGCCGCCGTCGGCCCAGACCAGAGCGACAGTGGAGAACTTCTCGCGCAGCAGGGCCAGCACCCGGTGCGCGCCGTCACGGTCTTGCACCGACGCTGCGGTGACCATTACGCACAACAGCAGCCCGAGGGTGTCCACCACGACGTGCCGTTTCTGCCCCTTCAGCTTCTTGCCCGCGTCATACCCGCAGGCCGCCGCGCCGACGGTCTCGGCCGCCCGGACCGTCTGGGAGTCCATGCACCCGGCGGTCGGCAGTTCGTCCCGTCCGGCCAGAACACGCAGCCGGCCGCGCAGCCGCCCGGCCAGCCGTTCGGGCAGACCACGCCGCGACCAGCGCACGAAGAACGCATACACCGCTTCATGCGGCGGGAAGTCGACCGGCAGGGCCCGCCACTCGATTCCGTACCGGGTCACATAGCCGACCGCGTCCAGCACCGCGCGCAGGTCGTGCACCATCGGCCGGCCCGCGACCGCGACCAGCTCGGCCATCACTCCCCGCGCCTCAGGCTCCAGCACCCGCCACTCGGCATCGGCGAGATCGGATGGGTATGCCGGTTTCCGGCCGCGACATTCGCACCCCGGTGACGCACAACCGCTGGCGTCCACGGCCACGGGCGTGTAGACAGACAACCATGGGCTCCTGGCCGCTGAGCTGCTTAGACACCACCTCAGCTACCGGGAGCCCACTCCTGCTTACGGGTCAACTACCCACTCATGACCACACCCCGGCGCTCTCCTGACCCTCCCCGCGGAACACCAAAGCCCTTCGTCAGCAGGCTCT
>NZ_JBEYTJ010000116.1:0-1210 GCF_040642995.1 Nonomuraea sp. NPDC047529
GCGAACACCGGTGAGACCCGGGCCAGCTCCACACCCATCCCGGCCCACTGCGTCCCCTGCCCCGGGAACACCAGCACCACATCACGACCCCCTGACACCACACCCGACACCCCGCCGGACACCGTGCCCGAGATCGCACTCGACGCCCCGCCGGATACTGCTCCGGTGACCACACCAGGCGCCGGCTCGCCGGCGGCCAGCGCACGCAACCCCGCCAGCAACTCCTCCCGATCACGGCCGGTCACCACCGCCCGGTCCTCCAACAGCGCCCGCCCCTCCACCAACCCCGCCGCCACCTCACCCAACGGCAACCCCGGACGCGCCTGCACCCACTCCGCCAGCCGACCCGCCTGCGCCCGCAACGCCCCCTCACCCCGACCCGACACCACCCACGGCACCAACCCACCCGACAACCCGCCCTGCAGCGCACGCCCCAAAAGGCCGCCCCCACCCGACGACGGCGCTCCCTGCACGCCGCCCGAAGACAGAGGGCTCACATCCGCGCCCTCATCAGGCAGCGGCGATTCCACCGCCTGGCCTGACAGCGGTTGCGGGGCCTCTTCCACGATCACATGCGCGTTCGTCCCACTCACCCCGAACGACGACACCCCCGCACGCCGCACCCGCCCCAACCCTCCAGGCCACGCCCGCGCCTCCTCCAACAACCGCACCCCACCACGCCCCCACTCCACATGACGCGAAGGCGCAGACACATGCAACGTCGCCGGCAACACCCCCACCCGCAACGCCATCACCATCTTGATCACACCAGCCACCCCAGCAGCCGCCTGACAATGACCGATGTTCGACTTCACCGACCCCAACCACACCGGCTCCCCCCGCTCCCCCCGCTCCCCCCGACCACGGCCCTCCCGCCCACCGAACACAGCCAGCAACGCCTGCGCCTCGATCGGATCCCCCAACGCCGTCCCCGTCCCATGCGCCTCCACCACATCCACCTCAGACGCAGACAACCGCCCATTAGCCAACGCCTGACGAATCACCCGCTCCTGAGAAGGCCCACTCGGCGCCGTCAAACCATTA
The DNA here is from genome assembly GCF_040642995.1 of Nonomuraea sp. NPDC047529. NCBI lineage: Bacteria > Bacillati > Actinomycetota > Actinomycetes > Streptosporangiales > Streptosporangiaceae > Nonomuraea > Nonomuraea sp. NPDC047529. Next base: position 1,045 of record NZ_JBEYTJ010000116.1, read on the forward strand.
CTCGCCCCGTCCTGATTGACCGCCGACCCCCGCACCACCCCCAACACCCGATGACCATTGGCCCGCGCATCAGCCAACCGCTCCAGCAACAACACCCCGACACCCTCAGAGAACACCGTCCCATCAGCATCATCAGAAAACGCCTTACACCGCCCATCAGCAGCGA
>NZ_JBEYTJ010000117.1:0-1200 GCF_040642995.1 Nonomuraea sp. NPDC047529
TACTCCCGGGCGATCGTCGGCTGGGCCGCCTCGCTGAGCAAGCACACCACCCTCGTGCTGGACGCCCTGGACATGGCCCTGTGGCGGCGCGAGCGCACCGGCCGCCCGGTCGGGCCGGGACTGATTCATCACTCGGACGCGGGCAGTCAGGGCGGATTCAACTGGTCGTCGCAACACCTCAACAATCGAGGAGGATGTTGTGGCGCAGGGAAGAGCGCGTGCGGCGCTTCAGGCTGGTCGTCCGCCGCTTCGGTCGCCGGGACGGCCACCGGTCAATCGGCGCGAGGAGCGGCAGCAGTTCTGGCGGCTGATCGCTGCTGGACGGTCAAGCGAGGAGGCCGCCGTCGCGTGTGGCGTGTCGATGCCGCTGGGGCCGCGGTGGTTTCGTGAGGGTGGTGGCATGCCGCCGATCAGCCTGGAGCCACTGTCGGGCCGCTACCTGTCGTTCGCCGAGCGGGAGGAGATCGCCATGCTGCGCGCCAAGGGGTCTGGGGTGCGGGAGATCGCCCGCCAGATGGGGCGGGACCCGTCGACGATCTCGCGGGAGCTGCGGCGCAACGCGGCCACACGCGGTGGCCGCCTGGACTACCGGGCCTCGGTCGCGCAGTGGCACGCCGACCGCCAAGCGCGCCGGCCCAAGACGTGCAAGCTCGCCGCCAACGACCGGCTGCGAGAGTATGTACAGGAGCGGCTGGCCGGCAGGGTCTGCGCCCCGGACGGCAGCGAGGTGGAAGGGCCGCAGGTCCGCTGGATCGGCAGACGTCACGGGCGGCGCCAGGACCGGCGGTGGGCGACGTCTTGGAGCCCGGAGCAGATCGCCCATCGGCTCCCGATCGACTTCCCTGAGGATGAGACGATGCGGATCTCGCACGAGGCCATCTACCAGGCCCTGTACATCCAGGGCCGGGGCGCGCTGCGGCGCGAGCTGACGGCCTGTCTGCGCACCGGCCGCGCGCTGCGAGTGCCCCGGGCCCGGACGCGCCAGCGCGGGAAGAAGTTCGTCACTGAGGAAGTGCTGATCAGCCAGCGTCCCGCCGAGGCCGCCGACCGGGCGGTGCCTGGGCACTGGGAAGGCGACCTCATCATCGGCCTGGACAGCTCTGCAATCGGCACGCTGGTCGAGCGCACCACCCGGTTCACGATGCTGTTGCATCTGCCCCGGATGGAAGGCCATGGCGAGAGCGAGCGGGTCAAGAACGG
>NZ_JBEYTJ010000118.1:0-1198 GCF_040642995.1 Nonomuraea sp. NPDC047529
AATCCCAAGCGGTACGACCTGGCCAAGGTGGGCCGCTACAAGATCAACAAGAAGCTCGGGGTCGACTCCGAGATCACGCAGGGCACGCTGACCGAGGACGACGTCGTCTCGATGATCGAGTACCTGGTGCGGCTGCACGCGGGCGAGCCGTCCATGGGCGGTGTCGTCGTGGAGCTCGACGACATCGACCACTTCGGCAACCGGCGCATCCGCAGCGTCGGCGAGCTCGTCCAGAACCAGGTCCGGCTGGGCCTGGCCCGCATGGAGCGCGTCGTGCGCGAGCGGATGACCACCCAGGACGTCGAGGCGATCACGCCGCAGACCCTGATCAACATCCGCCCGGTGGTGGCGTCGATGAAGGAGTTCTTCGGCACCTCGCAGCTGTCGCAGTTCATGGACCAGATCAACCCGCTGGCCGGCCTGACGCACAAACGCCGCCTGAACGCCCTTGGCCCCGGCGGCCTGTCCCGTGAGCGGGCCGGCATGGAGGTCCGTGACGTGCACCCGTCCCACTACGGCCGGATGTGCCCGATCGAGACCCCCGAGGGCCCGAACATCGGCCTGATCGGCTACCTCGCCTGCTACGGCCGCCTCAACGCCTTCGGCTTCATCGAGACGCCCTACCGCAAGGTCGTCGAGGGCCGGGTCACCGACCGCGTCGACTACCTGACCGCCGACGAGGAGGACCGGTTCGTGGTCGCCCAGGCGAACTCGTCCCTGGGCGAGGACGGCGAGCTGGTGGACCCCCGCGTCCTGGTCCGCACCAGGGGCGGCGAGACCGAGTACGTGGCCTCCCGCGAGGTCGACTACATCGACGTGTCGCCGCGCCAGATGGTGTCGGTGGCCACCGCGATGATCCCGTTCCTGGAGCACGACGACGCCAACCGGGCCCTGATGGGCGCGAACATGCAGCGCCAGTCGGTGCCGCTGATCCGGAGCGAGGCGCCGCTGGTCGGCACCGGCATGGAGTACCGTGCCGCGACCGACGCCGGCGACGTCATCAGCGCCGATAAGGCCGGTGTGGTCGAGGAGGTCTCCGCCGACCTCATCACGGTCATGAACGACGACGGCACGCGTACCACCTATCGGGTCGCCAAGTTCAGGCGCTCCAACCAGGGCACCTCCTTCAACCAGAAGCCCATCGTCGCCGAGGGCGACCGGGTCGAGGTCAACCAGGTCATCGCCGACGGCCCCTGCA
>NZ_JBEYTJ010000119.1:0-1181 GCF_040642995.1 Nonomuraea sp. NPDC047529
GACACCCGCACCACCGACAACACCGGACCGAAGATCTCCTCCGTGTGCGTCCGCGACCCCACCGGCACCTGATCCAGCACCGACGGCCCCAGCCAGAACCCCTCGACCCGGCCGCCCAGCACCTCGACCTCCCGCCCGTCCACCACCAGCTTGGCGCCCTCGGCCACACCCAGATCCAGGTAAGAGGCCACCTTGTCCCGATGCGCCCGCGTCACCAGCGGCCCCATCTCCGACCGCGGATCATCACCCGGCCCGACCACCAACCGGCCCACCCGCTCCACGATCTTCCCGACCAGCTCATCCCCCACCGGATCCACCGCCAGCACGACCGAGATCGCCATGCACCGCTCACCCGCAGACCCGAACCCCGCCGACACCGCCGCATCAGCCACCAGATCCAGATCCGCGTCCGGCAGCACCAGCATGTGATTCTTGGCCCCGCCCAGCGCCTGCACCCGCTTACCGTGCCTGCTGCCCGTCTCATACACATACCGGGCGATCGGCGTCGAACCCACGAACGACACCGCCGCCACATCCGGGTGCTCCAGCAGCCGATCCACCGCCACCTTGTCACCCTGCACCACCGAGAACACCCCGTCCGGCAGCCCCGCCTCCCGCCACAACCGCGCCATCAGCAACGACGCCGACGGATCCCGCTCCGACGGCTTCAACACGAACGCGTTCCCGCACGCGATCGCCACCGGGAACATCCACATCGGCACCATCGCCGGGAAGTTGAACGGCGTGATCCCCGCCACCACCCCCAACGGCTGCCGCATCGAGTACGAATCCACCCGCGTCGAGACACCCTCGGAGAAACCCCCCTTCAGCAGATGCGGGATCCCGCACGCGAACTCCACCACCTCCAGCCCGCGCGCCACCTCCCCCAACGCGTCCGAGTGCACCTTGCCGTGCTCGGCCGAGATCAACGCGGCCAGCTCGTCACGATGGGCGTCCATCAGCTCACGGAACCGGAACAGCACCTGCGCCCGCCTGACCAGCGAGGCGTCCCGCCACGCCGGGAAAGCCGCCACCGCCGCCGCGACCGCCGCGTCCACCTCAGCGGCCGAAGCCAGCGCGACATGACCGCTGACCTCACCGGTCGCCGGGTTGAAGACCTCCGCCGTCCGGCCACCGCCGTCCGTCAGGGCGCCGTTGATCCAATGCTTGACCGACTTCAC
>NZ_JBEYTJ010000120.1:0-1066 GCF_040642995.1 Nonomuraea sp. NPDC047529
CCGGCGCTGTTGGGGTGCGGCTTGCGCATCTGGGTCAGCAGCCCGGCCGGCAGGAGCTTGCCGCTGTTCAGCGCGGAGAAGAACGTACGCAGATCCTCCGTGGTCGAGATGATCTCGCCCGCGCCCGAGATCCACGAGGGGTTCTGGCGGGTGACGTCGATCACCTTCCACTGGTCGGCGGCGTCCTGGTAGCGGTAGTAGGCGTGGGCGTACGGCGCGGGCATACCCGTCCAGGCGCCCGGCACCACGGTGTGCCTCAGCTTGAGCGGCCCCAGGATCCGCCGCTTCATCTCCACGGCGTAGGAATGGCCGGTGACCTTCTCGATCAGCAGCTTGGTCAGCACGTAGTTGACGTTGCCGTAGCTCCAGCTCGTCCCCGGCTCGAACTTCGCCGGCCTGGTCAACGTCAGCCGCACCAGCTGCTCGTCGGTGTAGGTGTGGAAGCGCTTGGCCACCCACTCCTTGCCCTGCCAGGGGATCAAGGACACCGGCTTCCCGTCGGGGTCGATGTCGAAGCTGTAGTCGAACAGCCCGGTGGTGTGCTGCAGCAACATCCGCACAGTGATCCGCCGGTCCAGCTTGAACTGGGGCAGGTAGTCGGCCACCGTGGCGTCCAGCCCGATCTCGCCGGCCTCCACCAGTTTCAGCATCAGGGTCGCGGTGAAGTTCTTGGTGCTGCTGCCGATCCGGAAGTACCCGTTCGTCGGCGGCTTGGCGCTCGTGCCCAGCCTGCGCACCCCGGCGCTGCCGACCCACTCGCCTTGCTCATCGTTCACCCGCATCTGCACCCCGGCGGCGAGACCGGCATCGACGAACGCCTGGATGGCCTTCTGCAGCTCCGGGCGGTCCTGTGCGGCGGCAGCCTTCGACACGGCTCTGCTGTCCGCGGTGGCCATCGCGGGGGTGGCGGCTCCGGCCAGCAGCGCGGCCGCCAGCGCGGTGACCGCCACGCGCCGGAAGACCGTGCCGTGGCCGGCCGGGCGCGGGTGCACGCCGGAGATGCGTGCCTGGGTCGCTGATGAGGACGGGGTCTTCATGGCTTCTCGTCTCTGTTGTCGCGCTCATG
>NZ_JBEYTJ010000121.1:0-1058 GCF_040642995.1 Nonomuraea sp. NPDC047529
CCGAAGAAGCCGGCGTCGAACCCGGCCGCGTCTCGCAGGAACCCGCCCTGCCGCAGATATGTGGTGCCCGGTGTGTCCGGGTCCGGGTCAAACAGTCGTTCCAGGTCCCAGCCCCGGTCCTCGGGCAGGCCGGTGATGCCCGACCCACCCCGCACCAGCAGTTGCCACATCTCCTCCGGTGAGGTGATCTCTCCGGGATATCGGCAGGCCATCGCCACCACCGCGATCGGCTCGCCCACCCCTGCCGCGGCCGCTGTGGTCGTGCTGGCTGCGGGTTTGGTGGCCGATGCCGCTGTGGCTTCGTGGGTTTGTGCTGGGCCGGTGCCTACTCGCTGGAACAGGTAGTCGGCGACGGCGGCGGGGGTGGGGTGGTCGAACACCAGCGTGGCCGGTAGTTTCACCCCTGCCGCGCGGCCTAGCCGGTTGCGGAGCTCGACCGAGGTGAGCGAGTCGAACCCGAGTTCCTTGAACGGCCGCCCGGCCGCGATCTCCTCCTCCGACCCGTGTCCGAGCACGGCCGCGGCGTGCGAGCGCACGAGTGAGACCAGCACGTGTTCCTGTTCGGCCACCGGCAACCCCGCCAACCGCCGCTGGAAGCTCGATTCAACACTCGCCTCCGGCTCCACCACAGCAGCACGGCGCTTGGGGGCAGGAGCCAGAGCTCGCAGAATCGCGGGAACACCGTCGTGGCGAGCGGCAAGCGCGCGGCCGTTGACGGGCAGCGGGATCAGATGGGGTTGGGGGTGGGCGAGCGCGGCGTCAAGGAGCCTGTTGCCGTAGGAGGTGGTGATGGTGTCGAAACCGGCTCGTCGAATGCGGTCGATGTCGAGGGAAGTGAGGTGAGCGCTCATCCCGCTGGGTTGTTGCCAAAGGCCCCAGGCCAGGGATTGGGCGGGTAGGCCCAGGTGGGTGCGGTGGATGGCCAGGGCGTCCAGGAAGGCGTTGGCGGCTGAGTAGTTGCCCTGGCCGGCGCTGTCGAGGGTGGCGGCGGAGGAGGAATACAGGACGAACTGGGCCAGGTCCAAGCCGAGGCTGGTGGTGGCTTGGTGCAGGTGCCA
>NZ_JBEYTJ010000122.1:0-1029 GCF_040642995.1 Nonomuraea sp. NPDC047529
TCGTAGGTGTAGGTCCACGTCAGCGCGGCCCCGTTCACCGGATCGGTGGTCACGGTGGCCACGTGGGCGCCATTCCAGGTGAACGTCAGCGATCTGCCGCCCACGCCGGTGGCCTTGGCCAGTTTGCCGTCGGCGCCGTAGGTGAGGTCCTGGGTGCGGCCGCGCGCATCGACGATCTTCGTCAGCCGTCCCGCGGTGTTGAAGTGATAGACGGTCGAAGACTTGTCCATCAACTTCCACCCGCCGCCGGACACCACCGCCAGCGTCGCGTACATGCCCGGCGGCGCCTGGAAGGTGCCATCCCCCTTCGGGGCGAACCGCAGCCGCCGCCCGTCGGGGTAGGTCACCAGCAGCGCCCCCGACGGCTCCGGCTCGATCTTCATGTCGAAGCGGGTAGACCAGCCCGCCCCGAACAGCCCGTCGCGCCGGGCGTCCAGGCTGTTGTAGGAGCGCACCACCGACAACGGCGGCCCCACCGTCGCCACGGACGCGTCCGCCACCGTGGTGGTGTAGTTGCCCGACAGTGCCTGGAACTCCTGCCCAGCCGCGTCCCGGCCGGCCAGCTGCGCGCCAATCGACGGCTGCCGCGCGCCGACGACGAGCAGCCGCTCGTCCGAGAGGGTGTAGTTGCCGGCCGTGTCGGAGACCGTCACGTCCCAGCCGTACGAGCGGCCCCACTTCAGATTCCCCGCCGGAACCTTCCAGGAGTTCACGCCCGCGGGCAGCAGCCCTGAGGTGACCCGACGCGACGTGCCGGCCGACATCCCGGCCGCCGCGGCGGCCGGCACGATGGTCCCGCACCCGCCGTACCAGTCCGGAAGGCTCATACCCTCTACGTCTTCGGGGATCTCACAGATGGTGAACTCATAACGCAGGGCCGACTCACCCCCCGTGCCGTGCCCGACCAGGGTGGGGGTAACCGACCCCACCTGCGCCCCGTCCAGCGGCCACATGTCATCGACCACCGGGACCGACGCCGAGGCCGCGTCCAGCGCCTCAGCCCGCGCCGAACCCGTGGAAGCAAGCCTG